>JALYIT010000057.1 GCA_030775645.1 Pseudomonadota bacterium
GTCACTAAGCCGCGCCGTCGCCAAAGGATTCGTGCCAGCACAGCTACTTCACGGCTCGGGTCGTAAACCACACCTGCGGCGCGCCCTTAACGCCTGAGTCCTTCATCGCGCTCTTCAGCTCTGCCGAGGCAGCAAAGGTCTTGGCTTTATCAAGCGACGCGAAATCGTGATAGGCGATCACATCGTTTGAGTTATCCGTGCCTTGATATACAGCCTGCGCGATGACGCCCATCTTTCGAGCCCTGGCCTGAAATGCATCATAGCCCTTGCGCCAAGCGGAGTAGTCGGCTACCTCGTGGTGCACGAACATTCTTACATGGCCGGCCTTGCCCGACGCGCCTGGCGTCACCCTTGCATACCAGATCGTCGGCGCGCCTTTGACGCCGCCGCCCTGCATCGCAGTCTTCAACTTGTCTGAGGCAGCGAAGGCCTTCGCCTTTTTTTCCGATTTGAAATCGTGCACGACTGTAATGTCGTTCGAGTTGTCGGTCGACTGGTAAACCGCCTGTGCGGTGACGCCCATTTGGCGCTGGGTTGCGTTGAAGCCGTCGTAAACTTTGCGCCACGTCGCGTAATCGGTGACTTCATGACGCACGAACATCCGTACGCCGCCGGTGTCAGCGGGTGCCGCTGTTGAAACAAGACCGAGCGCCAAGACACTAATCATAAAGAAAGAACGCATAGCATCTCCCAGTTGAACAGTTCGTAATTCGTAATGCCGCCGGTGGACTCGCACGGCACTTGCATACTACTGTACGCTTTAAAAAAACCGAGAAACGGCTTCCAATCGTCAGTGCTACCGACCGCACTCGTTTGTCAGGCTTGCTCCGCGAAACGCTCAACTGCGTCTTTGGCCTCTTTAAGACCTGCGCCTGTTTGCTTCCGGTATGCCTTTATGGCTGCGATTTTGCCGCCGGGAGTCCGGGCAAGGGCGGCAACCTCGTCAGTAACTGGCGGATTTGGGTCGAATCGAGCGCCGGCGGTCAAGTTCGTTCGGCGCGGCGCGGCGCGCATCGATAGCTTAGGCGTTGCTTGGCATCGAAGTGCAGGTCGCATTCGACTTGAAGTACGAGGGTCCCGCGCAGGGCGAGTCAGTTTCGCAATGCTGACGTAGCCCAGTTCTGTCCATTGGTGGCTCCTGGCGCGTGTTGCAGTCCGACAGTCAGAGAGGACTCGTTAGACAAAGTGGATTGTTAGCGGCCGCGTACCAAGTGTCGAATAGTCGGAAGACCACTTTTCGCCCGCAGCTACGGGCCATGCATCGGTCAGCGTTCCGGTTGTGACGATCTCACCAGCGGCCAGTACCGGTTGACCGGACTTCGCGAGCTCGCCAGCAAGGTACGCGAGTGCACGCAAAGGGCTGCCGAGCACTAACGCTCCGTTGCCCCGGTCGATCGTCTGTGATTCTCGTATTAATCGGACGTCGAAACTCTCAAGTGCCGATGCCCAATGACCGCTGTCCGCAGTCGCGACCGGCACTGGAGTGCCGACGACAAGAGCACCATGAAGTCCGAAATCCGCAATACAATCCGGCGCCGAAAATCTCCACCCCGAAAAGTGACACTGTACGATCTCGAAGCCGGGTGCTAGCCATTCGACTGATTGCAGTACTTCTTCGACGTCCGCTGTAGCCGATAGAGGCATGCTCAGCTTGAATACGACCTCCGGTTCAATTCTCGGCTGTACGAACGTCGCAAGTTCCACTGTTTCGCGGTCATCTTGCGCGAAGCGTACCGAGCGTGACCACATCGGTGCCCAGATAGGGCGCGACACGCCGTATCGCGCCCATATTGTCCGATTGGTAAAGCCGATTTTACGTCCGACGGGCTTCCATCCCGCAGCTCGCCGGAGGGTTGAGATTTCATCGAGTACCCGGTATGCCGTGCCAATATCGAAATCGCTGTGCGTCGTGCTGAGTGGTATGAGCAGGGCGCGCTCCGTGTAGCACGCCATCAGCCGCGCAGCTAGCGTTTCGATATCGTCAGGCAGTATGTTCACCATTTTTGAGCGTGCGCGCTCGATGCGCAGATCGTAGTTAGGGCGCGAATATAGCGCGACCATGTCACTATATGAGATCGCGTGCAACGCCGCGTGATTCCCCCCGGCGCGACCAACCCCGTGGCGGAACGATTGGCACGCTGCCCTACGGGAACGATCGTTATGCGGAATTTCGCAGATCGGTATCGAGCGGCGGGCCTTTTGTGCCCCTCGGGCCCTTCGAAGTTCCGGACACCGAACGTTCAAAACCGGCATAGAAGACATGCGCGCTGCCTTTTGAGGCGATCCGTGAGACTCAAGCTCACGAGGGCTTCAGAGCTTACTCACGAAGTAGCAGACGAAGGCAAGTACCGCCGCAATTCCAGCGCCGTAGGCGAGCTTCATCGGCAGTGACGTCGCCGTAGGCTGCTCTAGGGGAGGGAACGGCACGCTTATGGCTCTTATCGAAGCAAGGAAGCCGACAGTTCCCGACGCAATGCGCACCCAGTCTAAGACAACCCATTCGTGCACCATCCTGATGATCGCGGCACGATCATGTAGTGCGTTCGGTGAACCATTTGCTACCCGCCAAAGCGCGCCGTTGCGCGGCCAGAACCCCGTCACGGTAAGGATTAGGACCCCGAAGATCATGATTAGCGAGACCGCCAGCCATACGCGGTAGCGAACAGGCGTCCTCCAGCCGGAGATTAGCGCTCCCAGAGTCGCTAACAGCAATGCCGCGGAGATCGGAATGAAGAAATCGCCCGTATCGACCGGCCAACGCGGACCGTACGGGAGCAGACTCAGGGATTCAGGTGGCGAGGCGCTCCAAGCGCCCACGAGCACACGAAGATCGAACAGTTTCGCGCCAACGAGAAGACCCCAGGCGATCACCGAGATCCACAGGAACGTTCGAGTCCATTTCTGCTGCATGCCCTGTCCTCTATGGTTCTTATTGTCTTAAACCCGTTGTGTGGCGGTCAATCCCGGCACGCGCGAGCGGTAGCGCAGCATGATGTCTGCTTTCGGGAAGACTACTCCGATCGGCTACTGTCATGAACGATGGTATGCATGGTAGGTTTCTGGGCTAAGACTCTAAGAACTGGCGTCGCACTATTCGACTGGGGAGAAAACCATGGCTAGCCTTAGCAGCCGGCGCTCGTTTGTGCAGACCCTAAGCCTTTTGGGCTGTGGGCTCCCGCTTATCACGTCATGCGTGCATGAAATCCGGCAGCAGCGCGCTCACCGCATCGGCTTTGTTATCGGCGCCGACTATCCGCAGTTGGTTACAGCGTTCAAGGGAGAGCTGCGTAGGCTCGGCTACGTTGAGGGCGGGAGTTTTGTCGTCGAAATGCGTGAATCACAGCCTGATCAGTCAGATTTGCCGGAGATGTGTGCGGAGCTTGCGCGCATGGATCTCAAGCTGATCGTTGCTGCGGCGCTGTCAACTGCTATCGAAGTACGAAAGGCAAACTCCGCGATTCCGATGGTAATCGCTACCTGTCCAGGCATGGTCAGTAACGGCTTTGCGCAAACCCTCGAGCATCCTGGGGGCAATGTCACGGGCATAGACGAGCTTCCGCCAGGCTTGACCACAAAACGTCTCACGCTACTGAAGACAGCGGCACCCGGGGTGTCGCATGTCGCCCTTCTCTCAACGACACCCGGGCACGGTGGCCACGAAATGCAATTGGCGGATGCGGAGCAGTCGGCCACTGCCCTAGGCATCAAAGTTGTTCCCTATCGTGCAACATCGCTCGGCGAACTGCAGCGCGCCCTTACCGCAATAGTCAGCGACGGCATGGACGGGCTCCTGAACTTTCAGGGCGGCCTTTCGCTCACCAATCGTCAGCTCATTGTTGATTTTGCGGCGACGCACAGGCTGCCGGCAGTCTACCAAGCGACATTATTTGCCGAAGC
Organism: Pseudomonadota bacterium; assembly: GCA_030775645.1. Classification (GTDB taxonomy): domain Bacteria; phylum Pseudomonadota; class Gammaproteobacteria; order Steroidobacterales; family Steroidobacteraceae; genus Bog-1198. Next base: position 3,898 of record JALYIT010000057.1, read on the forward strand.
AGGGGGGTTGATGGCTTGGGCACCCAATCTGCCGAATCAGTTTCGGATGGCAGCGCGCTACGTCGACCAAATTCTAAGGGGCGCCGATCCCGGCAATCTGCCCATCCAGTTTCCTACGCGCTACTACCTGACCCTCAATGCGGGCGCCGCCAAGGGTCTCGGCGTGGCGCTTCCGCCCGCGCTGATTGACTTAGCAGATCGGGTTGTGACCTGACTTCCATCGAACAGCCAGTGGTTCCGGGGAACGACTGCTTCCGAGCAAAATTGGAAGTTCGGCTTGAGAGACGGGAGTTGGCCGAGAGCGAAAAAACTGCGAATGAGTGCTTCGTGCCCCTAACGGTCTGTGGCGCCCCCAGAACTGAACGGCTCCTGTGCTGCTGAAGCGGAAGTGCGCTTGTAAGCGAATATACTACCAGGCCCCTCTTTCCTGATCCCAAAGGAAGATGAAATGCAAAAACTGGTGGTGAGAGGTTATGCCCTATCCATCGACGGCTTTAGCTCTGCGCCAGGGCAAAGTTTGGAAAACCCGTTCGGCAAGGACGGCCTTGTGCTCATGGACTGGGCATGGCAAACCCGCACGATCCGAAGCATGTTTGGACAGGAAGGTGGAAGCACAGGAATTGATGACGATTTCTTGGCGAAGGCCACAGAAAATATTGGCGCCAATATTCTGGGTCGCAACATGTTCGGACCGGTGCGCGGTCCCTGGATCCGCGATGATTGGAAAGGTTGGTGGGGTGTCAATCCGCCGTACCATACGCCCGTTTTTGTAATAACCAGTTACGGTCGAGCGGCATTACCCATGGAAGGTGGGACAACATTTTTCTTTGTAAATGATGGCATCGAGTCTGCATTGCAGCAAGCATTTGCAGCTGCTCAGGGAAAGGACGTGCGCTTGGGCGGAGGCGCGACACTGGTTCGCCAATATCTTAGGGCGGGATTGGTCGACGAACTGCATCTCGTCATTACCAACAAATTGTTAGGGTCTGGTGAGCGCTTGTTTGAAGGAACGGAGAACATCGCACGCGACTACGAATGCTTGCAAACAGTAGGATCTGATACGGTCACCCATGTCTGTCTCGTCAAGAAGAATCGAACCTAAACACCCACTTGTGAATTCAACGCAATTGGTTTGAACGGATGTTCTGCGCCTTAATGCAATTGCGCTTAAGGCCCATTTCAGGTCTGGACTGCACTAAGCCGCGGGCCTGCTTACTGCCACTTGGAGCCGCTCATTTTGGCGGAAAATTGAAAGTGCCTTCCGGTTAGCGTCGCTGGTTGGTGTTTGCTTCTGGACCGAATGCGCCTCTAGATTGAACGGCGAGTAAGCACCCGCCGAGGTCCATCACGCTACTGATGGCCGCCATTCAATTGTGAATATGGCACGCTCCCGCCCGGACCGTTGAGTATGGAGAAACCTTGAGATTCCCGACAGCCATGGGTAGCATGCGGTCACATTGCACCCTTAGGTTGCACAGAGGCATTTCATGATTCGCCGTTTTCAATCCGATACGGCGCTGGTCGTTATCGATGCGCAGAAAGGCGTCGATATGCTCGAACATTGGGGCGGGCCTGGCGCGCACCGGAACAACCCGGGTGCCGAGGAGAACATCCGGGAGCTGCTCGATCGGTGGAGGAGCCGCGGCAAGCCGGTGTTCTTTACCCAGCACGACTCTCGCGAGCCGAAATCGCCCTTGAAGGTCGCGCTGCCAACGGGCGCGTTCAAGGAAGGCATCGAGCCTGGGTCTGGCGAGATCTTGGTGGTGAAGGACGTAAACGGCGGTTTCATCGGCACGAATCTGGAGATCAACCTGCGACGCCTCGGCGTCTCGCGGCTCGTGGTCGCCGGGTTCTTCACCAACATGTGCGTCGAGACCACGGTGCGCCAGGCTGGCAACATGGGTTTCGAGACTTACCTCGCCGAAGACGCCTGTGCCACCACGAATCGCACGGGCTACGACGGCGTCCGCTACGATGCAAAGACTGTGCACGCCCTGTCGGTGGCCAGCATGCACGGAGAATTTTGCACGGCACTAAAGAGTGCGGAGGCGCTCGCACTACTCGATTCCGATGCGCCGGCGCTCGACTGCGTCCAGGGCAATCGGACCGCGCAGGAAACCTCAGCTTAGAAACGCCCGAGCTGCGCGAGATCTTTTCGCTCCGCCCGCGCTTGTGCAGCCTCGGGAGGCTATGGCTTGGCCTCAGCGCTGGGTGTTCCTGGTTTCCGCTTGGCATGAGCACCGCGACGACTCACCACCGCTCGAAAGTCTATGGCGAGAGGGAATCCAGCCCGGCTGTGCTACAGCGCGGTAACGTTGAATGTTCGTTTTGTGGACGGCTATGCGGAAAGATCACCTGTCCGCTCTTGGCCGCAAAAAAGAGACACTCGCTTCACGACTAGATGACCGACCTGGGAGCTGCCGTCTCGGGGCTCCCGGTATTCGGGGTTCCCATCGGTTCGATAAGCAGCACGTGTGCTTCTTCCTCGGCAACTGGGCAGTGCTCGACTCCCCGGGGCACGACGAAAAGCTCTCCCGGACCGAGGACGACATTTCTGTCTCGCATCTGGATCGTAAGTTGACCCTTTAAGACGAGAAAGAAGTCATCAGTATCATCGTGCTTGTGCCAGTTGAATGGGCCTTTGACCTTGACGACCATTAGATCGTGGCCATTGAACTGGCCCACGGTTTTGGGCCGATAGTGCTCCGCAAAAGTGGCCAATTTCTCCGCAAGATTGATGCCTTTCATTGCCGATAACCTCTGTCGCCCTCGTCACATTGTAATTCTCGACGCGCTCGATCGGCTGCTCGCCAGATGCGCGAACTCGACACTGGGGCCGGGCGAATCATAGCTATGCTTGCAGCATCACAGGCGGCGGCTCAGTTGGCGTTGCGCGCCCGCCAAATGATGTAACAGAACAAGGCCGCTCCCAGCACCAATCCCAGTGATCCGAAGATAGTTGGCAGTTCTGGACCGCCGCGCAGCGTGAACACGAGGCCGATTAACGTAATCGGCGTGGCAAGCACAAAGATCCAGAACTGATAAGAGGCGACGCTTGATGCCCTCATGGTCGGCCAATTCCGGTGCGCCATTCCGAAGATGGAATGACAAGCGAATCCGACAAGACCGATGTGCGCGTGAACTGGCATGAACTGATAATTGTGACTGGCTCCCATGACGACGCCTACGACCATGCCGATTACCAACCACAGTGCGCCGATTACCATGTATGTCGAGTCGACATTTTTCATGTGCGGTACTCCCGAAAGCGGCTGACATCTTACTGCGGGGCGTCAACGGCGCCCGCGCTTCATTATATAGTCAGACGCGCCCCGCATCAGCCTCGCCACTTTGGTGTAACAGGGCGCTCTGCGATCAGGTGCGCGCGCTCAGCTTGTGAGTGGTGATCCGATGGGGCTCATGTAAGCGCGGGACGCCTCCAAAAAATCCGCTGCGCTAATTCGCAAGCCGCGCTCGCAAGCTGTGCTCCGATGTCACCATCGTCCTCCGACGCTTCGACGCCACCCAGGTACGCTTAGTAGAGCGCCTCTCGCCGGTACGACCGTTTCACATGCTGTTGCGGTTTCATTTGGGCGGCCGCGAAGATCAAGAATCGACAGCCGCCTTTGGTCGATGATGCGTCTTACCCCAGCTGGCCAGCGCATTAAGAGCCGGGCGCAGGGTTCGACCAAAGTCCGTAAGCTCGTAAACAAGCGTGACACCGGATGCTTTGCTGAACCGGCGTCGGATTAGTCCGTCTGCTTCCAGCCGGCGCAGTTGCTGGCTCAATACCTTGTGAGCTACCTGGGGCAGGGCAACTTGGAAATCAGTAAAGCGCCGCCTCTGCGAACTCAACTGCCACAATATCATTGGCTTCCATTTGCCTTTGATCAGACTGAGCGTCATAGCTACTGGGCATGCGAAAGACTCGAGGCGTTTACTTGCCATTAAAGACTGCCTTCAGGATGGGCGGTAACCAAAAAGTGCGTATCTTGCGCGCACAAAGAACCTTAACATGGGAACACGGGGGTGAAAACTTTCTTACGAAGGACGTGAATGATCGTTGAATACATCCGATACAAAATTCCAATTAATGATTCCGCTGCGTTTGAACAGGACTACGCGGAGGCGGCGAAGAGTCTGGACGCATCCAATCATTGTCTGGCGTATGACCTGTCGTGCTGCTTGGATGAGCCGGGCAGTTACTGTCTGCGCATTGAATGGGATTCAGTGGAAGGTCATTTGGAGGGGTTTCGCGGTAGCAAAAGTTTCAAGTCGTTCTTCGCTGCCATCAAACCCTATTTAGATCGTATCGAAGAAATGCGGCACTACAAGCAAACAGCCGTGAAGGCCGCAAAACTTCAATGACTGACAAAAAAATTCCCACGCTTTATGAATGGGCCGGCGGCCTGCCGGCACTCGAGCACTTGAGTGCCGTCTTTTATAATAGAGTTGCCCAGGATCATCTGCTTGCGCCCCTATTTGCTCATATGGATCCGAGCCATCCGCGAATCGTGGCTCACTTCATCGCCGAAGTTTTCGGCGGTCCGGCGCTGTATAGCCCGGAACGGGGCGGCCACAATGCCATGATTATGAAACACCTCGAAAAGCACCTGACCGAAGCTCAGCGCGCGCGTTGGATGGGCCTCCTTCTGGAGTGTGCCGATGAAGTAGGCCTGCCGAGCGACCCGGAATTTCGCTCAGCGTTTGTCGCTTATATCGAATGGGGTACGCGTCTAGCTGTCGTAAACTCGCAGACCAACGAGCCTCCAGCCCGGAGCGCCCCCATGCCAAAGTGGGGGTGGGGCGAAACCGGCGGCCCCTATCAAGCCTAGACGACCTATCTGTTCGCGAGCGTAATAACGCAGCTGCACCCCGCAATGGCGAATCATCCAAGATTTTCAGCTCGGTGGCATCGATAGTGATGGGATTCGCAACCCGAGGATCGCTTGCCTTTGCGGTGTTGCCCCGTTTTGCTCAGGCGGCATCGGCTTCCGGTGTTGCAATCGCTGCTCACACGTCAAGCCGATGCGCAAAATCAGAGACGTCTGAAGCGTGCCCGCCAGCTCGTCGCTTGACCCCATGGAGGGACCGCTGCGATAAGTGCGGCCTACTTTGCTTCGCGAAAGTTACTTAATCGCTTCGCCCAACGACTTCAACGAAGCGATGAATTCGGTCGAACGGAACGTTTCATCGCTGTGCACGAGGCGGAATAGCTCGTCTCGCTGCGCCCGATATTTTTGCGCAAGGTTGGCGTCCATCATGAGGAGATCTATAGCCATGACAGCTTGTTCTGCGCCGAGGTAGTCCCGGTATTCACCGTCAATCCCTGCCTGAAGGACGTTGTCGAGCAGGTTTCGGGCGCTGGGCGCGGTCCCCGCGGTTTCCATTCGAGTCAGCACGTCGGCCAATGCGGAGCGTAACTGCGCGGCGGAGACGCCGATGTGTGGCCAGTCCTCGACGGCATCCTTCTGCAGCGCCTGAATCAACCCTTTGATGATATCGCCCTCGCGGGCGCTCAAGGTGCGGGCGATCACCCATGCCATGCGAAGATTGGCGTCGTTGAGCAAAACAGATCCCGGATCGATGCCTTCGGTCAGCCGCCGGTTACGCCACTCGAGGCGGTGCATTGAAGTGTCGTGACACGATGTGCAATTGAACAGCGCGAGTTCCGGGAAGGTCCGCGAAGTATGCCGCATAGGGCCTTCCAAAATGAGCATTTGCGCGTGCGCCGTGAGCAATTGTCCGCGCGACCATGATTGAGTTTTCGAATATGCGGTCTTGCGCTCGCGGTATTGATCGTCGATGCGGTAGTGCACGGGCTCCAGAGCGAGGAAGGTGTCGAGCTCGAAACTCAAGCGCGGATGTCCGGCCGCCATGATTCGATGCGTCGCAAATTTGTCCTTGTCGCCGTAGTGGCAGGACAAACACAAGCGGCTCCGCTCGCGAAGGTCCGCGGTGGGGTACATGCCCGATTTGATATCCGAGCGGTAGTTGCTATTGGAAGCATGGCTCGAGATCCAGCGCTCGGCGCCTCCGTGGCATGCTTCGCACCCTATTCCGTCGGTGAGCGCAAATTTATCTCCGCGCTGACTTTGCGGCACGTTGTCGGTGTGGCAGTCAAGACAGAGTTTTTCCGTTTCGGCGGGACCCAGCCTGAGTTTCGCCGCGATGCTGCGTGCCAACGGACTCACTAGCGCTTGATAAGCCTTGGCGTGGGAATCTTCGTGTGACCACGTCACGAACTCATTCATCAACGCGCCCGGCCGGGCCGGCGACTGTACGGCGCCATGGCAAACCGACGAGGCGCAGCTGGCGACCCCCAGATGCCGGTCCGGAGGTTGCGCGGGCAGCGGTACTGCAGCCTGCGCAATCAGGCCCCAGCATAACGCAGGAAGCGCGAGGCTGCGGGGACGCGTGGTCATGGGCTCAGTGCGCCGCGCGATGCGCTTCGCCCGCCTTTTTGACGAACCACGGCATGCCGTCGCTATTGAGGTAGAGACGCCGCGAGTCTTCGAGCGACAGGGGGCCGGATCCGCGGCGTCCGAAAACCGCCATTTGATGTCCGGTCTCATCGACCGCCCGGTCTCGGTCGAGGCCCTTCGACAATGACAGGGCGGGCGATGAGGTGAGGTAAGACGCAATCAGCTCCGGTTTCGGAACCGGACTGAATCCGTAGAACTTCGGCTGACTTGCCGGAGAGGTCAACTGCAGAACTTTGAGGCCATTCGCGCCATCCGCGACATACGCAAATAGCGACGCATTGGTGGAGGCGACCACCACGTCCCGTGCGTCGCTCAAATGACCGCCCGCGTTGAACAGCTGCTCGAGTCGCATGTGCTCGGGACGCTCGATGTCGACAATGGCGAGCCCCTGACGGCCGCCCGCCACGTACGCGTAGGTTCGCGCCAGGTAGACCCGCTGCGCGTTATCGAGCGCAATGAGATTCTCCGGGATCTTTCGCGGGCGCGCCGGATCCGTCACATCGATTGCTTCCAGTCCTTGCGCATCGGTCACGAACAGATAGCGGAATTGCAAAGCCGACGCGCGGGCGCCGTCGAGCGGCAGGACGCTTTCGACCTTGGGCTTGAGCGGCTGATCGAGATTCACGATGATGAGGCCGCTCGCCGCGGTGACGTACACGTAATGCCCACCGATGGTCAAATGTTTTGCGCCGTTCAAGATGCCGTCGGGATTCCAGGTCAAGGCCCGCTTCAAGAAATTGTTGCGCGGCTCGCCATCCGCCAAAGTGTTGATATTGGTGAGAATGAGCCCTTCCTTCGCATCGGTGATCAGCGCGTAATTGTAGATCGGGTGCATAGGTTGTTCTTCGTTGATATCGCGCATCAGCGATCCTGTGTTGCGCTCGGGATTAATGGGCTGGTTGGTGGGAAGCGCAACGCAGGTTGCATCCTTCGAAGGAATGGCCGTTTGCTGGCCGCCGGGAGCGACGGGTGCGGTTACGATGCGCTCGCTGACGCCCTTGTTGGCGATGTTCGCGATGTCGAACACTTGCATGCCGCGGGTGCTTTCGGCCGTGTAGAGATACTCGCCCCGGACCTGTAGGCACCCGACACGGCCGGCAGGGTGGCTCTGCGCATTCTGGAGGCGTCGATCGTTCTTCACGTGTTTAGCGAAGTAATCCGGGTACGCGTAGCGCTGCAGGTAGCTGCCGATAACGGCTTGCGGCTCATCCCATTCGGTCACCTGAACGGCGGCGACGCTCGAAGCCGTGCCCACCCAGGCATTGAAGCCCACGAAGTTGATGAAGTTTGTCCCCTGCAGCAATAGCTGAGCCATGATGGCGTTGTTGTCATTGTCGGTTGACAAATGACAGTCGTCGCAGGTCTTGGTTTCCGTGGTCCGTTCGGTGTGCGGATAATGCGGATTGAAGGCTTGTGAACTGTAGCCGCTTGCCGATATCGGCGGCTGCTGAACATAAACGTGCTCGCGACTGCCATTTGTCGAGGATACAACCAGCGCCGAGCTCGAGCGCACCGGTGCGATTTTTCCGCCGTCCACATTTCCGCGGCGGCCCAGCATGAACATATCGTCGCGCGCTACCTGGGGATTGTAGGTTGCGTAGACCCTTGCGTCGCCGCCCTCGTAGTGATGCCGCGCCGTTTTGGCATTGGCTTCGGTCGGCAAATGGCACCCGCCGCAACTCGTGGTCCACGAGGTGTGACAGCTGTAGCACTCCATTTTATCGTTGCGGTGCGCGAGCTGTGCATCGGGAACGTCCAAGCCCCAGTCCTGCGTCCGCGTACCGCGACTCATCAATTTAGCGCGCGCCGCCCTCTCATTGTAGTCGGAGGATTCGGGATCCACACTGTCCTTGACCAGCTTGATGCGCCATTCCTTACCGGGTTCGACGGCCGATCTCTGATAGAGTTTGCCGTCGCGCCATTCAAATCGCTTGGCGCCGTCGGGACTGCGCAGCACCGACAGGTCCGTCCCTTCGGGCGGCGCGGCTTCCCCCGAACTGCGCAAGGTGGGGTAGGCGCGAACGGTCCCGTGGCAATCCACGCAATCGATCTCCACGGCGGCCGCAACTTCACCATAGATGTAGCCGTTCCCATGCGCATCCTGAGAGAAGTGACAATCGACGCATTGCATGCCTTTTTCCATGTGGATCGACGTCATGTGGACCGACTTGTTGAATTTCTGCGGGTCATCGTCGCTGACGGGCTGGCCGTCCTTGTCGAGCAGTGTTCCGCGGCGGTCACG
>JALYIT010000058.1 GCA_030775645.1 Pseudomonadota bacterium
GGATACGCCGGCGTGTGCAGTGCTGGCCGCAGCGCCGGTAAGCGCAGCACCGGTACGCGCAACAACCGTGGGCGCGGCGGCACCCGGTGCGGCGGCACCCGGTGCGGCAGCCGTAGCCTCCGGCTCGATCAGGCTCTCGACGGCTTTAGCATCGAGTCGAACCGCGAGGGGTTCATAAGGGCGTATGGTCGAGGAAAGCAACGGCTTGGCTGCGTCCGTCCACTCCCAACTCGACTCTTGAAAGAACGCACCTGCTCGAGCCGCCATTTGCGGCAATACGGGCTGTAGATAAATCATCAATACGCGAAACAGATTCAAGCCTTGAGTGCAAACCAGTTGTACCTGGCCGAGCTTGGCTGAGTCTTTTGCAAGCATCCAAGGCTTGCGCGAATCGACATATTGGTTGGCGCGATCGGCAAGCGCCATGATGTCGCGCACCGCGCCGGCAGTGTCACGTTTTTCGTAGGCTTGGGCGATGCTTTCGCCGGCCGCGACGAATGCGCCAAATAGCTCCTCATCTTCGAGGTTGCTGGCTAATTGTCCGGCGAAATTCTTGGTGATGAATCCGGCGCAACGACTGGCGATATTCACCAGCTTGCCGACGATTTCTGAATTCAGGCGCGTCGTAAATTCATCCAGATTCATGTCCATATCGTCGATGCCCGAGCCTAACTTCGCGGCAAAATAGTAGCGCAGATATTCAGCGGGAAACTTCTGCAGATAGCGGCGCGCGGTAATGAAGGTACCCCGGGACTTCGACATCTTTTGGCCATTGATGGTCAGAAACCCGTGGGCATGCACGGACGTGGGCCGCCGCATGGCCGCTGCCTGCAATACAGCCGGCCAGAACAGGGTGTGAAAGTATAAAATGTCCTTGCCGATGAAGTGGTGGAGTTCTGCGGTCGAATCAGGACTGAAAAACTCGTCGAACCTCAGGTTCGTACGTTCGCATAGTTGAGTGAAGCTAGCGAGATACCCGATGGGCGCATCGAACCAGACGTAAAAGTACTTGAGCGGCGCATCGGGAATTTCAAACCCGAAATAGGGCGCGTCGCGCGATATGTCCCAGTCCCGCAGGCCCTGCGAGAACCACTCGTCGAGCTTGCGCGCAACACTCTCCTGAACGGCACCGCTGCGTACCCAGGAGTGGAGCGGCTGCTCGAAGGCGCTCAATTTGAAGAAATAATGTTCAGACTCGCGCCATACCGGCGTCGTGCCACTCACCACTGAGAGCGGATTTTTGAGGTCCGCGGGCGTATAAGTAGAACCGCAGTTCTCGCACGAATCGCCATATTGATCCGGCGTTGCGCACACCGGACAAGTTCCTTTGACGTAGCGGTCCGGCAGAAACATTTTGGCCGTATCGTCGTAAGCCTGGCGAACGTTGCGTCTATCGATGTAGCCTGAGCTGCGGTGCATCAAGTACATCCGATCGCACAATTGCTTGGTTTCGGCCGAATGCGTCGACCCGAAATTATCCATACCGATCAACATGTCCTTAAGATCGCGCTGATGTTCTACATTGATCTGGGCAATCAGTTTCTCAGGGCTGATACCTTCGGATTGCGCCTTGAGCATGATGGGGGTGCCATGAGTGTCATCGGCGCAGACGTAGTAGCACTCGTGGCCGCGCAACTTCTGAAAGCGCACCCAGATGTCGGTTTGGATGGCCTCGAGGATATGGCCTAGGTGCAAAGGTCCATTTGCATAGGGCAGCGCGCTGGTGACAAGAATTCTGCGTCGTGGGGTCATGCCAAATTATGCCATGACGAGAGCAGACGGTGGCGCTTGAGGTCGGCGCCGCCGGGCTCCGCCGCTCGCCGCTGACCCGTCAGGGCCTTCCTAGCCAGCGTCGCGAACGTTTTCGAAGCGGGACTTGTTGATCGACTTTTTGAAGGCTTCCTTGCCGCTAATCTGCTTTGAATCGAGCAGAGTTTGGATCGCCATGTCCATCAGTTTCATGCCGGTGGCGGCGCCGCTCTGCATGGCATTTTCCAATTGATCCATCTTGCCCTGGCGGATGAGATTCGCCACTGCCGGCGTGTTGATCAAAATCTCCAAGGCCGCGACCCGGCCCTGTTTATCGGTCTTCGGAATCAACTGCTGCGAAACCACTCCCCGCAGGCTGGTGGAAAGCATGGTGCGCACATGCGGCTGTTTATCCGCAGGGAACGCATTCACCAATCGATCCACCGTGGCCGCCGCGCCATTGGTGTGTAAGGTCGCCATGACCAATATACCCATTTCCGCTGCGGTCACGGCAATACTCATCGTTTCCAAATCGCGCAGCTCGCCCACCAGAATTACATCCGGATCCTCGCGCAAGGCTGAAGTCAACGCGGACGAAAATGAGGCGGCATGAACCCCGATCTCCCGCTGGCTGATGAGGCAGTTCTTGCGCGCGTGCACGAATTCGATCGGATCCTCGATCGTCAGGATGTGGCCTTTCTCGCGCGAGTTGATGTCATCTATCATGGCGGCCAAGGTAGTGGACTTTCCAGACCCGGTCTTGCCGGTGACCAAAATCAATCCGCTATTCAGTTTGCACAATTCCATGACGGCGGCTGGCAGCTTTAATTCTTCGGCGGTTTTGGCTTTGGACGGGATCGCCCGAAAGACTGCCCCCATGCCGTTGAGCTGCCGCATCACGTTGACGCGAAAGCGCGCGACCCCCGGTATGGCGTAGGCAAAGTCGGTGCCGTCTTTGGCCTCGAACCGCTCCACCGCGAGTTTCGGCATGATTTCATACAGCGTCGTTTTGACCGTTTCCGCCGCCAGAGGCTGATCAGTCAAGGCCTTAAGTTCGCCGTATTGACGGACACGTGCCGGATCCCCGGCCAGAAAATGCAAATCCGAGCCGTTTTTTTCGAGCACCTGAGTCAAGTATTGGTCGATGGCAGGCACTGAACCTCAACCTGGCGTGATGGGTTCGGGGGCTGGCGCGCCGGACATGTCGGTCACGTAGCGCTGGAATTGACGCTTGTCCGATGCATAGCTATAGGCGTGTTCGGGATCGACTTCCTTGGCATTAATTGCTGCGAGCAAGGCTTGGTCCATGAGCTGCATGCCGTACTCTTTGCCCATTTGCAGCTGACTGGGAATCTGGTGCGTTTGATCGGTCATGATGAGCTTGCCAATTGCCTTGGTCAGTACCATGACCTCGCACACTGCCCGGCGCGCGCGCTGGTCCGGAGTCTTGAGCAAGATCTGCGTGATGACGGCGATGAGGCTGTTGGCTAAGAAACTTTTTGTCTGTTCGCGCTCATCGGTGGGCAGCGCATCGATGACGCGGTCGATGGTCTTGGTGGCGCTGGTCGTGTGCAGCGTTCCAAGCACAAGGTGGCCGGTTTCCGCGGCGGTCATCGCCATCGCAATCGTTTCGGCATCGCGAAGCTCGCCGACCAATATCACGTCCGGATCTTCGCGCATCGCGGCGCGTACGCCTTCGGCAAACGAGGGCAGGTGAGTACCCAGTTCTCGCTGGATCACCTGACTACTCTTGCTGCGATGAACGAATTCTATGGGATCTTCGAGGCTGATGATATTGAGCGAACGGGTTGAATTGAGGTAATCGATCATGGAGGCCAAGGTGGTCGTCTTGCCTGTGCCTGTCGAACCGGTTACCAGAATCATTCCTTGGTGATAATCGCACAGCTTTTTGACGACCGGCGGCAGACCGAGCTGGTCCATGCTCGGCATGTTGTCGGGAATCGCTCGAAACGCCGCGCCGATGCCCGTCTCTTTGCGAAACACATTCACTCGAAAGCGGCCGCCTTCGCCGGATACGTAGGAGAAATCCAGATCGTTGCCCTCGCGCAGCATTTTCAGCTGTGATTGGGTCAATAACTCGGTAAGGTAGGCTTCGAGTTCGGCATCCGCCAAATTGCGAAACTTAATCGGCATAAGGTCACCGTGCATGCGAAGCATGGGCGGCACCCCCACCGCAAGATGCAAATCCGAGCAGCCCTGGGCCACACCCAACTTGAGGAACGCGTCGATTCTTGCCATGACGCGTAAGGCTACCCGTAAGCGATTGGTTTATCGAGTTTTTAGCGCGGCAATGCCTTACAAACGTGAGGTGCGTCTAAGAGCCTGGCTGATTATTGCCCGTCAGCCGCGTCCAGGCACGCCCGCTACAGGAATTTTTCGAGGGATAGTCGCAACTCATCCATGCTCTGCGCCCGTTTTGACTTGTCCAGCGACATGCATTTCATCACCAGGCTGTTCAATTCGACCGGCAATTCCTTGTTAATTTCGATGGGCTGGCGCGCCTTGCCCTGGACATGCTGATACATCACGGACATGTGATCGCCGCGCGAGTAGGGGGGGACCCCGGCGAACATCTCGTACATGATGACGCCCAGACTGTAGATGTCGGCCCGTTCGTCCACCTTCTTTCCCAAGATCTGTTCCGGCGCCATGTATTTCGGCGACCCGATGACATAGCCGGTCTTGGTCAGTTGGGTATCGCCCTGCGTCTGCGCGGCGGCAACTCCAAAGTCGACTATTTTCAGCAGCAGGTCATTGTCGATCAGCACGTTAGCCGGTTTCAAGTCGCGATGCACGATGCCCGCTTGATGGGCGACCGCCATGCCGGTGGCGATGTCGATCGCGAATTTAACAGCACGCTTGAGCGCCACAGGCTTCTCGTTGACGATCTCTCCGCCGAGGGTGTGCGATGGAAAATATTCCATGGAGATCGCGTAATTGCCTTTGATGTACAAGAAATCGTAAATGCGGATGACATTCTTGTGGGTAATTTTGCGGCTGTAGCGCAACTCGTGCACGAAGCGCTTCATCATTTCCTCATCGGAGGAGACGTTGGCGTTTAAAAATTTGAGGATCAAGCGCTCCTCGACCACGGTGTCTTCCATGAGCAATACCGTGCCGAACGCACCCTTGCCGATCTTTTCGATGAATTTGTAGCGGCCCTCGATAACGTCCCCTGGCTTTAGGGTCGTGATGTCCAGCTTTGCGGTCGCTGCGGAGTCCTCTGCCTGCTTGACGACATTTGCCAATGTCGCATTGTCGACCAGCAGGGTCTTGCCCGTCTCCTGCAGTTTCTGGGCCCGTTGATTGGCCGCGAGCTGCTGCGTGGAGAATCGATTGTCCAACTCTTGGATGGCGCGCGCGACAGCCTGGCTCAGTGTTCCTTCTGCGCCCGCCGCCACCGATTGAAGACGTACGCGTATGGTATCCGCGCGGCGCTCATCCGCAAGCTTCGCCACCGCGGCGATCGCCTCGACTTTGATTTCGTTTTCCGGGCGGGACAACATGGGCAATAAGGCTTCGAGGCTCTTTTGATCCCCGATTTTTCCAATAGCGCGGATCACCGTCGGCAGCGACTTCGCCTCGCCTTGCAACATATCGATGAAGCGGGGCAGGGCTTTTGTGCTGCCGATTTCCGCCAGCGCATCCACGGCGCGTTCGCTCACCCACCAATCGTGGTCTCGAGTCGCCTCGAGAAGCTGCGCCACGGCGCGCTCATCCTTGGTCTGGTTCAAGATCTCTATAGCGGCGCGACGAATGTCTTGATTCTCATCCTTGATGAGCGCAAGTACGGCATCGACAACGCGCGGGCCGCCGATTTTGCCAAGGGCATCAGCAGCGCGCGTTCGCACCCACCAATCGCTGTCGGCAATTATTTCCAGCAAATACTTCACGGATTTCGACGTGCCGACGACATTCAGCACCTCAACCGCGGCACGTCGAGCGTATTCGTTTTCATCCTTCAGCACTTCGACCAGGTACTTGATGGTGTCTGGATCGTTTACCTTGACCACGACGTCGACGGCCTTGTTTTGGACCTCGATTTCAGGATCGCGCAACATGCTCACGAGCAAGGGCATATCGAAGCTGCCGTCCATCTGGGCTAGGGCCGACAACGCCGCGGAGCGGATGAACTTGCTGCTGTCCTTGAGCTGTTTCTGCACGGCTTGCTGCACCTTGGGCAGGTTGAATCGGGCCAGTACATTGATGATGTGCAGGCGCGCGACCGGATCCTTGCCCTCAATCCTCGCGAGCAAGTCATCGACGCAGGATTCATCGGCTATTTCGCCAATGATTTTGAACAGGCCGTTGCGTTCGCTGGGCTCCTGGGTATACGCGGCATTCAAAAGCTCACGAACCGAATAACGATTTTTCTGAGTGGTAATGACGTCAAGCAGTACTTGTTTGGGCATGCCCGGTTTGCTCAATGCATCAAGCAAGGCATTCGCGGGGTAGTTTTTGCTCGAGGACAACGCCCCAGCTATTCCCGACAGGGCGCGGCCGTTCGCCTCCGACATGATTCTCAACAAGGTGGGGAGGGTTTTCGAATCAACCAGTCGGGAAAGCGTCTCGACATACGCGGTCGTTTCACGCTTTTCCGAGGTTGCCAGCGCATCGACGATAGGCTCGATGGCGTCGGAACCGAGCGCAACCAATTTCTCCAGTGTTTTTTGCGCCACCGGACCGCCAGGATTGCCGCTGGATTTAAATTCGGCGATAAGCCGATCGGCACGGTAATTGGCGAATAAACTCATTCTGCGCCTAAGTTGACGACTTTTCCGGAGAATGGCCCATTTTTACTCTAATTCAGGCGCCCTCCCTTGGTCTTGTTTCTCAATTCGGAATTATGCCACACGTCGCGCTTTTAGCTGCCTGCGGTACAATTGGCGTCCCTTATGAATCAATCCCCTGCCGCGGACACTGTCATCCGCGAGACTTTGAGTTCCTATCCGGACCCCTACCTCGGCCAGACTTTGGGCGAGTCCAAGGCCGTTAGGTCGGTGCTTTCTCGTGCCGGGCTGGTAACGGTAGAGCTGGAGTTGGGATTCCCCTGCGCCGACTACGTGCCTGAATTGCAGGCGGCGCTGCAGACGCATTTGAAGCCTGTCTTGGGCGATGCCCGGCTGGAGCTCAAGCTGCAAGCCCGAATCACGGCGCACGCGGTGCAGCGCACCCTCAAGCCGCTCGCCAACGTCAAAAACATCGTTGCGGTCGCATCCGGCAAAGGCGGCGTCGGAAAATCCACCACGGCCGCGAATCTCGCGCTGGCGTGGGCGGCACAGGGCGCCAAAGTCGGGTTGCTGGACGCCGACATCTATGGGCCCAGCCAGCCGCTGATGATGGGACTGAGCGGCTCCCGGCCGGTCAGCCCCGACGGGAAGCATATGACGCCGTTGCGCGCGCACGGCGTCGAGGTGATGTCCATCGGCTTCATGATCGACCAAGAGCAACCGATGGCGTGGCGCGGTCCGATGGTGACTCAGGCACTGACCCAGATGCTGAGCGACACCACGTGGAGCGATCTCGACTATCTGGTGGTCGATATGCCGCCCGGAACCGGCGATATCCAACTTACTCTCGCGCAGCGGGTCCCGGTCAGCGGTGCCATTATTGTGACAACCCCTCAGGACATTGCGCTGTTGGACGCCCGCAAGGGTCTTAAAATGTTCGAGAAGGTTGAGGTGCGGGTGCTCGGCGTCGTTGAGAACATGAGCCTGCACGTCTGCTCGCACTGCGGCCACCTTGAACACATCTTCGGCAGCGGCGGCGGGGCGCGCATGGCTGCCCAATATGGCGTGCAGCTGCTGGGGGAATTGCCGCTGGACATCCGGATCCGCGAGGATGCAGACGGCGGCGCACCGACGATCGTGTCGGAGCCTGATAGTGAGCGCGCTCGGGCTTACTTCCTCATGGCGCGGCGCACGGCGGCGCGCCTGGCAACCTTGAACAAAGACTACAGCCGAGCCTTCCCAAATATAACGATCGAAGCAACCTAATGAGCATAAAAAGCGATCGGTGGATTCGGCGCATGGCCGCCGCGCACGGCATGATCGAACCCTTCTCAGCGGAACAAGTCCGCGTCGCCAATGGCCACAAAATCGTGTCTTACGGCACCTCGAGCTACGGCTACGACGTGCGCTGCGCCGATGACTTCAAGATATTTACGAACATCAATTCCACCATCGTGGATCCGAAGGCCTTCGACGAGAAGTCCTTCGTGGACTTCAAAGGTCCCGTTTGCATCATTCCGCCGAACTCGTTTGCGCTTGCGAGCACGGTGGAATATTTTCGGATTCCGCGCAGCGTGTTGACGGTGTGCTTGGGAAAATGCGTCACGGGCGACACCCGGGTCGTTGACGCCGATACCGGAGCGTACGTGCCGATCACGGAAATGCGTTGGGGTAAATCGACGCTGGCGCTCGATTCCTGGCGGCTCAAAGCCGCTAAAGTTTCAGCGTTTGTTCCACAAGGCAAAAAAGCGATCTTTGAACTTCGCACTCGAGCCGGTTTGCGCATTCGCGCGACCGCGAATCACCCCTTTCTCAAGTTGAACGGGTGGGTGCCGCTCGGCGATTTGCGTCGGGGCGATCGGATCGCGGCGGCTCGCAACATTCCGGTCTTTGGCAAGACTCCCATGCCCGATTGGGAGGCGAGTTTGCTGGGATTGATGA
>JALYIT010000059.1 GCA_030775645.1 Pseudomonadota bacterium
GGGCGATGCGGATCAATTCAGGAGTGGGATCTGCACCGGTCTTGCGAATCAAATGCGCGATTCGAGAGGGAATTTTCGGATTGCTCTCCACGATGAGATGAATGTGATCTTGATCATCGCGCGCCGGGGTCTTCGCGACCACACGGCGCATGAGATCAACAGTCGCCTCGGGGCCCATTCCGCCGATAATGCCGACGATTCGATGCGCTGTGTGCATTTCAGGCTTCGCGGGCACTCTTGGTGCGGCCGAATTCAAAGTCATCAACATACCCAAACAGCCCGACGCTGCCCCCTGTGTGAACAAACACGATGTTTTGGCCCTTCTTGAACCTACCTTTGCGAATCAGATCAATGAGACCAGCCATGCCCTTGCCCGTGTAAACGGGATCCAACAGAATTCCTTCCAACCGGGCGAGCATCCTTATGGCATCGAGCGCCTCTGGTGTCGGGAAGCCATATCCCGTGCCGACGTAGTCGCTATTCGCAACGATGTCTTCGCGGCGCACCGCACCGGAGGCGCTGCACAACACGGCGCTGGCACACGCCAGCTTGAACACGTTGTCCTCTTGTTTATCACGTGCGGCACGAACGCTGATCCCTAACAGCGGCACTCCCGAGCGTATGCCGGCGAGCCCTGCGATCAATCCCGCCTGCGTCCCCGCGCTGCCGGTGGCCTGCACGACCTGATCGACCTTGAGGCCGATATCGTTGGCTTGGCCGATGAGTTCCATGGCCGCATTAACATAGCCCAGCGCGCCGATCGGATTCGATCCGCCACCCGGGATGAGGTACGGCTTGCGTCCTTCGCTTTTCATCCGCTCGCCCACCTTGGCAAGTTCACCGTTCATATCTGGATTCGAAGGGCGTCTCTCCACGCTTGCACCATGTAAATAGTCCAGAAAGACATTGCCATTTTCCGTGTAGTCATGGTCCTTCTTGCCGGTGCGGTCCTCCAGCAAGATGTGGCAATCGATGCGCATTTTTGCCGCGCATGCGGCGGTCTGTCGAGCATGGTTCGATTGGGTCGCGCCCTGCGTCAGCACGATATCGGCGCCTTGATCTCGCGCCTCCGCCATGAGGTACTCGAGCTTTCGTGTCTTGTTGCCGCCCGAGGACATGCCGGTGCAGTCGTCGCGCTTGATCCAAAGTTCCGGTCCGTTGAGCACCCGCGTCAAATTCGGCAAGTGCTCGAGCGGTGTGGGGAGATGGGCGAAGCGAATTCGCGGGAAACGTGCAAGGTTCATGTTTGCTCACATTGAGAAAGGGGAATCGAGGCGTCAGCGTAAAGGGTTGGTGATTTTCTCACCAGTTTGACGCCCAGGCATGGGTTTCGGTTTCATCTATGACGTTCAACGTGGTTGTAATAGATCACCGTGGCCAGACATTTTGCGAGGCATTGCCTTCGCGCGGTGACAGCGTGATGCGCCGCGTTCGGACCGGGCGGAGGCGTGGCGACGATTGAGACGCGGTCTGGACACCGGCAATTGATCTCTTGACGAGAGAAATCTCTCCCCCTGGAGTGATCGCACAGGCAACCCGGTTGAGGGCACGATTCGCGGGATGACTGGCCAAGAGACCCGGCGTTAATCACGCACCGGAGACATCTCTTCGGCACCCGGCCCTGTCCGGTGCCGTCCGCGGACAGTGTCCGCGGACACCGCACCGTACGTCTGGAGAAATAACGCATCAATAATCAGATAGTTACGATGGAGCCAGGCTGGCACGCAGCTTGCTTTACCTTAACCATGTGGCGATATTCTTTAGCGCTCGCTCTGGCGGTCTTTACAGCCCGTTTGGCCGCAGCGAATGATTTGAAGCAGTTCTACGAACTTGCACTGACGCGCGACACCACGCTGCAGGCGGCTCAATTTCAGCGCGATGCCTTGGTTGAGGTGCGGCCGCAGGCCATCGCGCAGTGGCTGCCGCAAGTTTCAGCAGGTGCCTCCGCTTTTCGCGAGCGTGTCGGATTGAACGGCAGTCGGTCACTCGGAACTCAAGCCGGCGACTGCGCCATCAGCTCCACCGCCAACAGCCAACGTTGCTACGGGACCGCCCATTCCTTGGGGCTCAACATGTCGCAGACTTTGTGGAGCTTCCAATCCTTCAGTTTGCTGAAAGAGGCAAACTTCCAAGTCGCCGCCGCCGAGTCGCACTATCGAGGTGCCCAGCAGAACTTACTGCTGCGCGTGGCGCAAGCCTATTTCGGGATTTTGTCGGCCGCTGACCACCTCGCCACCAACGTTGCCGAGCGTGAAAAATTCAACACGCTCTTGAACCAGGCAAAATCGCGGCAGCAGACCGGTGTGGGCTCGCGCAGCGACGTGGAGCAAGCGCAAGCCTTTTATGATGCCACCGAACAAAGCGTCATCGATGCGGGAAATTCGCTCGATGATGCGACGCTTGCGCTGACGGAAATCGTCGGCCAGCACGTCGATCGCGTGGCCCCCTTGCAGGAGGACATTCCGTTGCTTTCGCCGGAGCCCGCATCGGCGGAAGACTGGGTTGCTTCGGCTCGGCAGGACAATTTCGATGTGCGCACCGCGCAGCTCAATATGGAAGCGGCATCTTGGGATATCTCCGTGCAGCGAGGACGAGGGCTGCCGACCATCATGCTGACCGGCTCGGGCTCCAAGATCACGCAAAACGCAGTCCTCGGAGGCAACCA
This sequence comes from Pseudomonadota bacterium, assembly GCA_030775645.1. Taxonomy (GTDB): domain Bacteria; phylum Pseudomonadota; class Gammaproteobacteria; order Steroidobacterales; family Steroidobacteraceae; genus Bog-1198. The sequence goes on from JALYIT010000059.1 coordinate 2,666, forward strand.
AACGCTGGACACGGTGGGGGTTTCCTTTAACTGGCCTCTGTTTCAGGGCGGTGCGATCGCCTCTGCGGTACGTCAATCGCGATCTTTGTTTCGCGAGTCCCAGGTCAACTACGAGGCAATACAGCGCGACACGGAACGTCTGACGAGAGCCGCATTTCGCAACATCGTCACAGGGATTCAGCGCATCGGCGCGGCTCGTCGTGCGGTGAACTCGGGCGAGCGCGCCGTCGAAGCGATGCGACGCAACGTCGAGTTCGGTACCAGCAACGAGTTCGAACTGTTGAATGCGCAAAATAACTACTACGCCGCACTGCGGGCCTACAAGCAGGCTCGATATGACTACTTGACGAACGTATTGGTCCTGAAACAACAAGCCGGGCGGCTGACCGAGCAAGATCTCGTCGCCATTGACAATCTACTGATCGAGAGCGCCGCATGAGCATGCGTCTCTTGCCCAAGGAACCCATCATGCTTCGCGATACATCCGCGCAGGATCGCGTGCTCGAGCCCAAGAATCCTCTCAAGCGGCACCGCAATATAATCATTGCTGCGCTGCTTGGCATCGCCGTAATCGGCGTGCTGATCTTCACTTTGATGAAATATTCCGGCGCGGGCGCTTCGGTTGACCGTGCCCGTGTTTCGATCGCAAGCGTGGAGCGCGGAAATTTCGTGCGCGACATCGCCGCGGACGGCCAGGTCGTAGCCGCCGTCAGCCCTACGCTCTATGCCAATGCCTTGAGTACGGTGACGCTCAAAGTGCACGCGGGCGATACCGTGGCCAAAGGGCAGGTGTTGGCGGTGCTCGACAGTCCGGATCTGACCGCGAAGATGTCGCAGGAGGAGGCAACGCTGGTCGGCTTGCGCATCGACTGGCAGCGGGCGACGCTCGATGCCGAACACAGGCTTTCGCAGCTTCGCGACGTCTACCACCAGGCTGAAGTCGATCAGAAAACCGCGCAGCGCGAACGAGATCGCAGTCGCAAGGCTTTTGAACTGGGATCCTATTCGGAATTGCAGGCGCTTAGAGCCGAAGATGCCCTGGAAAAGGCGCAGTTTGCTTTTCAGCAAGCCAAGAGCACTTACGATTCGCAGCCCAAACAAAATCGATTCGATATCGACAGCAAAAAGGCTCAGCTCGATCGGCAGCAATATCTGGTCGACGATATTAAGCGGCAAGTGGATGGCCTGAATGTCAAGTCGCCGGTGGACGGCCAAGTGGGTCAGGTACAGGTGGCGGATCGCGCCAGTGTTGCCAAAGACGCACCATTGTTGACCGTGGTGGATCTATCGGCCCTGGAAGTGGAAATCAAAGTGACTGAGAGCCTTGCGCGCGATCTGCGTCCGGGCATGAGCGCTGACCTCGAGGGCGGCGGACACCACTGGCAGGGTGTGGTGAGCGGCGTGTCGCCCGAAGTGGTGGCCGGTCAAGTCACCGCCCGATTGCGCTTCGGCGCTGAGAAGCCGGCGGGTCTTCGACAGAGCCAGCGGCTGTCAGTGCGCATTTTCATCGATCGGCGCGATAACGTCCTGATGGTCGATCGCGGCTCCTTCGTCGATCAAGAAGGCGGCGGCTTCGCGTATGTCGTTCGCGGCAACATTGCCGAACGCCATCCGGTACAGCTCGGCGCCGCCAGTATCGCCAAGGTCGAGATCCTCGAGGGATTGTCGGTGGGCGACCAAGTCGTCATTTCCGGCACCGATGCCTTTAACGGCGCCCAGCGCGTCATCCTCAGTCACTAATGAAACCACCAGCCCTGTGAGGCAACCATGCTAAAAATGACTCACCTCTCCAAAGCGTATCGCACCGAAGTCGTCGAGACTTTCGCGTTGCGGGATTTTTCGATACACGTGCGCGAAGGCGAGTTCGTCGCGGTGACCGGCCCGTCCGGATCGGGCAAAACCACGTTCCTCACCATCGCGGGACTCCTCGAAGAGTTCAGCGGCGGGGAGTATCAGCTTGACGGCGCCAACGTCCGCGGCTTGAATGACAACCAGCGTTCGAAGCTTCGAAACGAAAAAATCGGCTTCATTTTCCAGGCGTTCAACTTGATCGCCGACTTGAATGTACAGGACAACATCGACGTGCCGCTGCGCTATCGCGGCTTCAACAGCGCGGAGCGCCGCCGCCGCATCCAAGAAGCCCTTGGCAGGGTGGGGCTGTCCGCACGCTCGCGGCACTACCCGGCGGAATTGTCGGGCGGCCAACAGCAACGCGTCGCCATCGCCCGCGCTCTGGCGGGATCCCCGCGGCTGCTGCTGGCGGATGAACCGACGGGTAATCTCGACACCCAGATGGCGCGTGGAGTTCTCGATCTACTAGAAGAATTGCACCGCGACGGAGCCACGATTGTCATGGTGACGCATGATCCGGAACTGGCGGTCCGCGCGCAGCGTGAGGTTCATATCGTCGATGGTCAGGTGGTGGATTTGGCGGCGCCACCGCGCCTAGTCGCCACGGCGAGTGCAGCCAGTTAGGAACTCTCATGTTCAACTACTACTTCGTCCTTGCAGTCCGCAGCCTCAAGCGCAATATCGTGCTGACGGTGCTGATGATCGCCGCGGTCGGCGTGGGGATTGGGGCATCCATGACGACCTTGACGGTGTTTCGCGCCATGGACAGCGATCCCGTCCCACAAAAGTCGCGGCAACTGTTTGCAGTGCAGATCGACAATTGGGGACCCAACAGCAAGACCATCGTCAGCGGCGATGCGGAGCACTTCCAGGAACAGATCAGCTACATCGACGGGGTTGCCTTGATGAATGCCCATGCTGCTCGCCGGCAATCGGCGATGTATATCACCGGTGCCGCACTGACGCCGGCGAACCCGGACTTGCTGCCTTTTCAAGTGCAAATTCGCGCCGCGTACGCTGATTTTTTCTCGATGTTCGACACGCCGTTTTTAGTGGGGGGGCCTTGGAGCGCTGAGGACGATAAAAATCACGCCGAGGTCGCGGTGATTTCGCGCGAACTTAACGACAAGATTTTCGGTGGTGCGAATTCCGTCGGCAAGACCGTCAATCTAGACGGCCATGACTATCGCGTGGTCGGAGTCATCGGTCGGTGGGACCCGACACCGAAATATTACGATCTTAACAACAACGCCTATGGAAAGAGCGCCGAGGTCTACCTGCCGTTCACACGCGCAATTGACCGGCAAATGCCGAGCTGGGGCAATATCAATTGTGCCGGCAAAATGAGCGAGGCCGGGTGGGAGGGTCGCCTGCGCTCCGAATGCGTGTGGTTGCAGTTTTGGGCGGAATTACCGAGCGCTGCGGACGTCGAGCACTATCGTTCCTTTTTGAATAACTATGCCACGGATCAGCAGCGTTCTGGCCGCTTCACCTGGCCGGCTCACACCAGAATTCGCGATGTGCGCGAGTGGCTGGTCTACCGGCATGCCGTCTCTAATGAAGTTCGAATCTTGGTGCTGGTCAGTTTCAGCTTTCTGCTGGTCTGCCTGCTCAATGCCATGGGATTAATGCTGGCGAAAATCATGGGGCGAGCGGGCGATATCGGCGTGCGCAGAGCATTGGGCGCCAGCCGCCGGACCATTTTCGCACAGTGCCTGATTGAGGCCGGTGTGGTCGGGCTTGCGGGCGGATTGCTGGGACTCGCGCTCACGGCGCTCGGTCTTATGGGACTGCGTTCATTGCTGTCTGAGGAAATGACGCGCTTGGCTCACTTTAGTCCCTCGGATGTCGCGATTGCAGTGATTCTGGCCGTGATTGCAACCACGCTTGCCGGTTTGTATCCCACCTGGCGCGCAGCGCAAGTTCAACCCGCCTGGCAGCTCAAAGCGCAGTAAAGGAAGTGCTTATGCAATTTCGGCCCATCATCTCCGCCATGCGCCGTAATAAAGTCGGCGCTATCCTGATCGCTGTGCAAATGGCCATCACCCTGGCGATTATGTGCAATGCACTGTTCATCATCGAGCAGCGCGTTGCCATCAGTAAACGACCGACCGGTGCAGATGAGACCAACGTCATCGTCATTCAGAATCAGTGGGTGGGCAATCCTCCCGATTTGTTAGCGCGCCAGCAGGCAGATCTGGCGGCCCTGCGAGCCTTAGCGGGCGTGCAGGATGCGTTTTCGACCAACACATTTCCCTTGAGCGGTGGTGGCATAACTACCGGCTTGAGTCTGCATCCTGATCAAAAGGATGCGACCGCCTTGGCCTCCGTCTATTTCGGCGATGAGCATGCCATCGCGGCTTTGGGCCTGAAATTGATTGCGGGGCGCAACTTCAATCCGGATGAAGTCGTGGACAAGTTGGGTCTTACGGACCAGAAACCCCCAGCGGCCATGATCATCACGCGCGCGCTCGCGGAGCAGTTGTTTCCCAACGGCTCTGCGGTTGGCCAGAGCGTGTATGAGGATCCTGAGAAAGGTCAATTGCCTATCGTCGGTGTCGTCGAGCAATTGCAAGTGCCGTGGGTATCAGCCGGTGGATGGGGAAGCAAATTCAACGGCAGTTCCATCATTACGCCTTTCCACTTCCTGAGCTCGTATCCAACCTACTACATCGTGCATGCCCAGCCCGGCCACGCGATCTCTGTGTTAGAGGCCGCGCCGAAGAAACTCTTCGAGTTGAGCAGGGCGCGTGTCATAAAGAAGACTCAGACACTGACAATGGCTCGCGTTGAGGCTTATAAGGACGATAAGGGTTTGGTGATAATCTTAAGCGTGGTTTGCGTCTTGTTGGTGGCCGTCACCGCATTCGGCATCGTCGGCCTCACCAGTTACTGGGTAGCGCAGCGGCGCCGGCAGATTGGTATTCGCCGAGCCTTGGGGGCCACCCGCAACGCCATCGTTCAATATTTCCAGACCGAGAATCTTCTGATTGCGGGTGCCGGTGCGGCCTTGGGTATTGGCCTCGCGATTTCATTGAATCTTTGGATGGTCAACACCTTCGCGATGCAGCGGCTGCATACGAGCTATGCGCTGATTGGCGCGATCGTCGTGCTGCTGCTCGGCCAAGCCTCGGTGCTCTGGCCGGCGTTGAAAGCAGCTTCGATTCCGCCGGCTTTGGCGACGCGGGCCGCTTAAACTTCGGAGCACGAAAACATGTTCGCCTATTACTTCCGGTTAGGCCTTCGCAGTCTCAGACGCAACGTGGTGCTGACCAGCCTGATGATCGTGGCCATCGCGGTGGGCATCGGCGCGTGCATGACGACTTTAACGGTGTTCCGTGCCATGTCGGGCGATCCCATACCGCAAAAATCAAGCCAGCTATACACCCCGCAGATCGACAATTGGGGTCCCGACAAGCACAACGGGGAAACTCCCGATGGTTTGGAACCCCAGTTGAGCTACATCGACGTGCTGGGATTGATGAAGGCGCACGCCGCCAAACGCCAGACTGGCATGTTCGCGACCTTGCAACCGGTGAGCCCGGCGGATCCCTCACAAAAGCCCAAAAAAGTATTTGTTCGCGCAACCTTTACAGATTTCTTCCCTATGTTCGATGCGCCATTCAAATTCGGCAAGGCATGGTCAGGATCGGACGATGAAAATCGAGCCGCCGTCGTGGTCCTTACGCAGGAAATGAACGACAAACTGTTCGGCGGCAGCAATAGCGTTGGCAAGACCATCCGCCTCGACAACGAACCCTATACGGTCAGTGGCGTGCTGGATGACTGGAAACTCTTGCCGCGCTTTTACGATCTTGCGATCCGTCCCTTTGGCGACGGCGACGCCCTATTCGTTCCCTTCACCCGCGCAATCGACAAGCAGATGAGAAATGTCGGCAGTACCCAATGCAACGGCGATGTCGTCGTTGTCGGTTGGGAGGGGCGGTTGCGCTCGGATTGCGTATGGCTGCAATTCTGGGTGGAACTGCCCACGGTGGCGGATGCGCAAAGATACCGCATGTTTCTCAACGGCTATGCTGCGGAACAGAAGAACCTCGGGCGTTTCCGCTGGCCGCCGCACACCCAGTTGCGCAACGTCAACCAGTGGTTACAGTACCGGCACGTTGTGCCAAGCGAAGTGCGGATTCTGGTGTTGGTGTCGTTCGGCTTTCTGCTGGTGTGCTTGATGAATGCCATGGGACTGATGCTCGCAAAAATAATGGGGCGTGCCGGCGACATCGGCGTACGCCGCGCGCTCGGGGCGAGCCGGCAAGCTATATTTACGCAATGTCTCATTGAGACCGGCGTCGTGGGGCTCGCCGGAGGCGCTTTGGGACTCGTGCTGACCGCGCTTGGGTTGCTTGCGGCGCGCTCCCTGTTGACCAAAGAATTCGTCGCGTTGGCCCGGCTGGATTGGACGGATACGGGCATGGCGTTGGTGCTCGCCCTCGGCGCGACGGTGCTTGCGGGACTTTATCCAACCTGGCGCGCGGCCCATGTACAGCCTGCTTGGCAGCTGAAAGCTTAAGTCTAGGAGTGACAGTGGAATTGCGCCCCATAATCTCCGCGATGCGCCGCAATAAGTTCGGCGCCCTGCTGATCGCCACGCAAATGGCGGTCACTCTGGCCTTTCTGGCCAATGCGCTCACGCTGGTAGAGCAACGCATGGCCTGGAGCGACAGGCCCTCAGGCATCCAAGAGAGCGATATTTTCGTGATTCAAACGGATATGGTCGATCACCCGAGCGACCTGGCGGCGCGCCAGTCCAGGGACATTGAGGCGTTGCGCTCGTTGTCCGGCGTGGTTGATGCCTACCCGGCCAACATGTATCCCTTGGAAGGAGGCGGATGGATCGAAACGGTCGACTTGGCACCGAATCAAAAGACTCCCAGCGCGTTTGCCGCCCATTACATGGGCGATGAACACGCGCTGGATACCATGGGATTGAAGCTCATCGCCGGCCGCAATTTCGCCGCCGATGAAATCAAGAATCGAACCGATAACGAAACCCCGCCGCCGAGCGGCTTTATCGTGAGTAAGTCATTGGCACTGAAACTTTTTCCAAATGGAGCTGCGCTGGGGCAGTCAGTATACGTCGTGAATAATCAGCCCGTGCCCATTATCGGCATCGTTGATCGGCTGCAAGGACCCATGACTGCTGCAACCGGCTTCACTAGTACATTTGCGGAAAATTCCATGTTGTCACCCTATCGACTGATCGGCGAGTCCAACGTTTACATGGTGCGCACACAACCGGGCCAGGTTGATGCCGTCACCAAAGCCGCGGAAGCCAAGTTGTTCGCGTTGGACCAAAATCGCATCCTCAACTCCAGGTCCATGAAAGAAGTTAGACTCAACGCCTATCGCGGCGATCATGGCCTCATTGTGCTTTTAAGCGCGATCTGCGCGGCACTCCTGACCGTCACCGCATTCGGTATCATCGGCCTCACCAGCTACTGGGTCGCGCAGCGCCGGCAACAGATCGGCATTCGTCGGGCGCTTGGGGCTACGCGCCAGGCTATCGTGCGCTATTTTCAAACCGAGAACTTCATGATCGCCGCGGCGGGCGCTGCCGTCGGCATCGCCTTCGCCATCGCGCTGAACTTATGGATGGTGCGCAGCTTCGAAATGGTGCGCATGGACAACAGCCGCGCGGTGATCGGCGCCATCATCATCCTGCTGCTGGGTCAGTTCGCCGTGCTCTGGCCGGCGCTGCGCGCTGCTTCCATCCCTCCCGCCTTGGCGACCCGCGGCGGTTGACGTCGTCTTTGATGTGATTTGCGTTCCTACCCGTTAACATCACCCTATGCGCACGGTTCTCATAATCGATGACAATCCCGCGGTGGCTCAGGCGCTCTCGCTGCTCTTTGGTCTGCATGACATTCGAACGCTCACGGCTTTCACGCCGCAAGAGGGCCTTGCCGTACTCGCGCGTGAGAAGCGGGTCGATCTTGTCATCGCGGACATGAATTTCAGCACCGATACGACCTCGGGAGAGGAGGGCGCGGCCTTATTCCGGGCACTGCGGGTTGAGCAGCCCGATTTACCCGTGGTGTTGCTGACGGCGTGGACACACTTGGAATCGGCCGTGCAGCTGGTGAAAGCCGGAGCGGCGGATTACATCGGCAAGCCTTGGGACAACGACAAGTTGCTGGCCACGGTGGAGAACTTGCTCGAGTTGGCCGAGAGCACGCTCGAGCGGCAGAAGCTGCAAGATGAGCAGCGCCGCCGGCGCGAGCGTCTGGCCGAACAATATGATCTGTGCGGCATTGTGTTCGCCTCGGACGCCATGGAGCGAGTCGTGGAACTGGCCTGCCGAGTGGCGCGCGCGGACGTGCGCGTGCTCATCACGGGTCCCAACGGCGCCGGCAAGGAACGGATTGCGCAAATCGTTCACGCGAATTCTGCGTTGCGTAGCGGAGCGTTCGTTGCGATCAACTGCGGCGCAATTCCTTCCGAACTCATCGAAGCGGAATTATTCGGCGCGGAGGCCGGCGCCTATACAGGCGCAAACCGAGCGCGCACGGGCCGTTTCGAAGCGGCAAATGGCGGATCGTTGTTCTTGGATGAGATCGGCGATTTGCCGCTTCCCGGGCAAGTGAAATTGCTGCGTGTTCTGGAGACTGGTCAGTTCGAGATGCTGGGTTCGAGCAAGACGCGGACCGCAAACGTGCGAATCTTGAGCGCGACCAATGCGGATTTGCCCACGCTGATCCGCGAGGGCCGGTTTCGCGAAGATCTCTATTACCGGCTAAATGTCATCGACATCGCGGTTCCGGCGCTGGCGGACCGCCCATCAGATATTTTGCCGTTGGCGCGCCACTTTCTCGGTCACACCTTGCAATTGAGCGAGGATGCCGCGGCCGCACTGCTGGGGCATGACTGGCCCGGCAACGTGCGCGAACTGCGCAATCAAATCGAGCGCGCCAAGCTTTTGGCCCGGGGCAGCGTCGTGGTCGCGTCGGATTTCAATCTCCCGGCCGCACCGCGCCCGGCGCCCCGGGAAACCGAGCATTTCAGCAAGGAAGTACTGGAGGCGAGCTTGCGAGAGGCGGGCGGCAACATCAGCCGAGCCGCGCAGAGCCTCGGGCTGTCGCGCCAGGCACTGTACCGACGTCTGGAGCGCTTCAACCTACGCGCTTCGAGCGGCGCCTGATCGACTCGTGAGCCTGAAGGCCAAGCTCGCGCTCTTGCTAATCGCTCTTGTGGCTGCCACGGCGGCGGTCAGCGCTTTTGCAGCGAAATACTTCGCCGATCCATTCCTGCCCTGGCTGCTCATTGTCGGTGTTGCCTTGCTGCCCGTACTGTGGCTCAGCTCGCGCATCATGCGTCCGATTGAGCAAATGCTGCGCGCGCTTGCGGGCACGGTGGCGAGCTACCGAGAAGGAGACTTCAGCTTGTCATTGGTCGCTGATCGCGACGATGAACTGGGTGAGCTCATGACGGCGCACAACCATCTGGCGGCGGCGCTGCGCCAACAGCGGGCGCACTTGGTACAGCGCGAGCTTTTGCTCGATACGGTGATGCAGAATTCCCCGGTCGCGTTGGTATTGGTCGATGCCAACGAGCGGATCGCGTATGCGAACCTCGCCTCACGGCATTTGTTGAGCGAAGGGCGCAGCCTTCACGGCCTGCGATTCAGCGACGCCTTGGCGCGGGTCCCGGCGGAATTGCGCGGTGCGGCTGCCGAGCAGGGCGACAGCTTGTTTTCTTCGGAGATCGACGGCGTCGAGGAGACATTTCACTTGTCTCAGCGGGCATTCATTTTGCAGGGAAGAGCCTTCCGGCTTTACCTCCTGAAGCGGCTGACGCGCGAGCTGTCGCGCCAGGAAGTGTCGACGTGGAAAAAACTGATTAGGGTGTTGAGTCATGAGCTCAACAATTCGTTGGGGCCGTTGTCCTCGTTGGCGCACTCCGGCGCCGAGATAGCCCGCCGCGGCGATTACTCGTCGTTGCCGGCGGTTTTCTCCGCCATCGGCGAGCGCGCCGAACACTTGCATCAATTCGTGAGCGGCTACGCGACCTTTGCGAAGTTGCCGGCACCTCGACCGGAAAGAGTGCCCTGGGAACAGTTCATCGCGGACTTGAAGGGCCAGCAGACGTTCACCCAAAGCTCGCCGCTGCCTCCGCTGCCCGGATGGTTCGATCGCGGGCAAGTCGAACAAGCTCTGATAAATTTGCTCAAAAATGCCCACGAAGCGGGCGGCTCTTCCGCCGACGTCGAACTGTCTATCATTTGCGCTCCCGCCGGCCAGCGTATCGAGGTACGCGATCGCGGCTCAGGCATGAGCCAGACCGTGCTCGCACAAGCACTGCTGCCGTTTTATTCGACCAAGCGCAGCGGCACGGGCTTAGGATTGGCGCTCGCTCGAGAGATTGCCGAAGCGCACAGCGGGCGGATTCAATTGGCCAATCGCGACGGCGGGGGGCTCATCGTCGCGCTCGACTTGCCGTGGAGCACCGATGCAACGGATGCTACAGTAGCCCGATGATGTGGACCGCTTCGCCGAACACTTAGGCCAATCACCATGGGCATTATCTATGTGGTGCGCCATGGTCAGGCGGCTTTCGGTACTGAGCACTACGATCGGTTGACCGAAATCGGTTTCACGCAAGCCCGCCTGCTGGGCGCGTATTTGGGTCGCCGCAATATACGCTTCGATGCCGTATTTACGGGCACGCTGCGGCGTCAAAAGGAAACCGCTCAGGGCATAGTCGAGGGCCATCGTGAACTCGCATCGCCACTCCTTCAAGAGACTTTTCCGGGATTGGACGAATACAAACCCGAAGCCATCATGAAGGCGCACACGGGGGGGTTTCCGGCGCCGGCGCTCGCCGCGGTAAAACGCGATCCTATTGTGGTGCGCGAACACTTCCGGGTTTTGCGCGAAGCCCTGCTGGCGTGGGCCGAAGACCGCACGAAGCCCGAAGGCATGCCGGTTTGGAAAGCGTTTCAAGATTCTGCGGTGGCCGCGGTTGTTGAAGCTCGGCAGCGTTTCCCCGACGGCAATGTGCTCATCGTCACCTCAGGCGGGCCCATTGCCGCAATCGTCGCCGCAGCGCTCAACGCTCCTCCTGCGGCTGCGGTCGAACTGAATCTTCGCATTCGCAACAGTTCTGTGACAGAGTTCGCCTCGACGCCGCGGCGTCACCACCTGGTTAGCTACAACGGTGTGCCGCATTTGGATACCGACAATGATCCGACGCTCATCACCTACGCTTGAGTCGATACGTGTGGGCACGCGCGTTTGCTCCAACCGTTCGTTAGGCTTCAGAGCGCCAAAACCAAACGCAGCCCTTCCTCAACCTGTTGCAGAACAGAGGCCGGCATCGCACGAACTTTTTGCGTAAGAAGTCGACGGTCAAGGGTTAAAATCTGTGAAACGTTGACAACCGAAGCCCTCTTCAGGCCCGACTCGGTTTGTGCAATACGTACGTTTCCAGGCGCGTCCGCGAGCGCAATATTCGATGTCACAATCGCCACAATGACCGTGGCAATGCGGCTTTCATTGAAGGGATTGGATTGGATCACCAGTACCGGACGCCTGTAACCCGGACCTGAGCCCTGAGGCGAAACCAAAGATGCCCACCAGATTTCACCACGTCTCATGATCCAACATCTTTTCCTGGGCTGCGGCAAAGCCTTTGTCGAGGTCAGAGGAGGCGGAGGCGTACACCTGGTTCAGCCGAGCCGTGACCGCATCTGCGCCACGAGAACTCAGGTAAGAAGCAAGCGCGTCTGAATAAAGTTGGCTGCGGGAAAGTTTGAGTTGCCGAGCCAGATGCTCGCCAGCCTTAAATACCGAGTCGGGAACAGAGATTGCGATCTTCATCGCCGAATGGTATCACCATAGTATGACCGCCGCAACCATGCGCATCGGGAATTGCGGAGCTTCCAGAGACTCCTTGGAAACGAGCATCACTAACACAAAGCGATTGTCGGCAGGCGCAACGGGACCCTCGCCGAGGCGCACCAGGTCATCCGTGCTCAGTCGAAATCCGTTGCAAGCTCGGCATGCTCGGCGTGGTAAAACATCCTGTCGATCTGTGCCGCGGTGGCTCTGCCTAAGGACAACGGCGGCAATTCATGACGGTGAAAAAAAGCCACTTCGCTGGTTTCAACGCTGGCGCGAGGCTCACCGCCGACGATTTTGCAGATGAAAAACATCTTGTAGATCGAGTCCATATGGTTCTTCGGGTGTCCGCTGCGTTGATAGTCGTAGACCGCTGCCAGCTTCAAGGCCTGTGCTTTGAATCCCGACTCCTCGGCGATCTCCCTCACCACGCACTCGCCCGCCGATTGATTGACGTCGGCCCAGCCGCCGGGCAGCGTCCATTTACCATCGCTGATTTCTCGCACCATCAGAACGCGGCCATCGACGAAGGCGGCGCCTCGGACATCCACCTTGGGCGTGGCATATCCCTTCTCTTCGCGCAGCAATTCGAGAATCGATGCCTGCTCGCTGGATGAGCCCTGCGCCAGCAATAGCGCGGCCAGCTCGCGCAATCTTTGGTAACGTTGATGATCGAAGCCATCGGCGGTAAAGGCCAAGCCCGTTTGAGCGATGGCGCGCATCTCGCGTGCTATGGTCAACCATGGCGGTTCATCGGACATGACATCGCCTTCAGGTTTAGCGCGGCGCGAAAAATTCGGTGTACTTAACGATACTGTCCTCGTTGTACTGCACGATATCCACGAGCTCCGTCGGAATCGTGGCGCCCGTCACTTTGGAAAAAATGTCGGCTCGCCAGTGTGCGGTTGCGCGAGGCGATTCCACGGTAAGGCTCAAAAGTTCATAGTTGCTGATTCGAAAAACCTTGACCATCATGGCGAGCCAGGAGCGAAATTCGATCAGATTGTCGGCGCGAATCGCAATGGATTTATCCGCGCTGGCACCTAAGATTTCGAATCGTCCATCATCGGCTAAAACGCGGCACATGCCGGCAAGATCGCCCGCGATGCGCGCCGCGTGGAGCTGCTGGATCAATTGCTCTCCGATAATGCGTTCAGGCACTTGGGTGTCCCTATCGCTCAGAGCAGAGCTGCGCGGATTTCTGTGCCGATCTGCTCGAATGCGGTGCGCGCATATGGAATAACGGCTCCCAGGGCATAAAAAAGGTGGATCATACCTGGATGGCAAGTGTAGGACACTTCATTGCGAGCTTGGGTCAGGCGTTCGAAATAATTGCGCCCCTCATCGCGCAGCGGATCAAATTCGGCGGTATGAATCAGGGTGGGGGGCATGCCGCTCAGCTGATCGCAGCGTAGCGGCGATATGAGCGGATTGGCCGGGTCTGCGCCTGACGGCAAGTAGTATTTCAAATCGTGGTCCAGGGTGGCCTGGTCGATGAGAAATCCGCTCGACATCTCGCGCCTCGATGGCGTTGAAGCGCTGTAATCAAGGATGGGGCAGATGAGCAATTGCAGCGCCAGAGCCGGACGCCGATCGCGAGCCAGGGTCTGGCAGGTAGCCGCTGCCAACGTCCCCCCGGCCGAGTCACCGCAAACGCCCAGCCGCTGAGGATCAATTCCGAACGCTTCGGGATGCTCGCTAATGTATTGGACAGCGGACCTGGCGTCGTCCAGAGCGGCGGGGAAGCGGTGCTCTGGGGCGAGCCTGTAATCTACCGATATGACGCGCACCCCGCCGGCCCTTGCCAGCTCTCGGGCGACCGGGTCATGGGTGTCCAGGGTGCCCGCGACCAAACCGCCGCCATGGAAATAAACGAGTCCGGGTAGTAATGCGGCGTCTGACGGCGAGTAAAGCCTAATCCGTAAATCGCCGCCGGGGCCCGAGATGATGCGATCCTCCGCGCGATAGATTGGGATTTCGGGGCCGGCGAAATTCATGAGACTTTTGAAGCCGGCACGACGCTGCTCAACGGTCGCGCCGCGTATCTCGGCGGGGTTGCTCGCGGCCAGGATGGCTAAGAAGCGCTCGACGCGCGAGTCCAGAGCCATCAGCGCTCAGTCATCTAAAGCGCCAGGGTCTGCCGGGCGACCAACGGCCACTTGTTGAGATTCAAGCCGTGATTCGCGAACAACGCCACGGTCAGGCGATCGATGCCGAAGGCGACGCAGCTGGTATGAGCCACCCCGCCCTTGTCGTCGCGGATTCCCCATGTTTGCCCGAAGTGCTCGCGGTGGTAATTAAAGCTCATGCACGCCGTCGGCGCCGCACCCGGATAGTACGGAATCAAGAGTTCGAATTTTAATTCCTGTTGGCGTTGGCTGACCGCCAGGACCTGGCCAACTCTCCCAAAAAAGGGATCATTGGCAACCTCCAGGGTGTGCGGAAGCGCAAGCTCGGCGGCCAGCATGGGCGCCCTTGCCATCCATGCCTCGCGGAATTCCATGATCTCGTCAGGGACGCCGACGCGGACGAATTCCCGCATGCGGAAAGATTGCAGCCGGTCCAGACTCGAAGAGGGCTCGTGTCTGAACACGTCAGCTTCGATATCGAACTCTAGACCGCCGCGCGGCAATGCGCCGCGCTGCGCCACAATCGGGTACAGCGGATAACAGGCGGCCGGCGACAGCACCAAATCCGATGAGCTCAACGCGGCGGTCCAATCGCCACCGCTTTGTGCGACCTCGACGGCTGAGCGAATCGAGACTTCCGTGCCATGCAAGGCGCAGACGCAACCCAGCAAATTGGGGAAGCTCTTGAGATAACCGGATTTCTCCAACTGCACACGGCTCATGACCGGTGGAAAACGCATGATTTCGGCGCGGGGATCCCGCTGCCGGGTAATGTAGTGCTCGAGCCGCTCGACGAGATCTACATACAAGGCGGTGCGCGCGTACACGCCGTCCACGCCCATGCGCTCGAACAGCCCATCAGCAAGCGCGCTCAGCGGATATGAAGAGGTGCTATCGGCCGGCACGGTCGGATCAGCCACTGATCGAGGTCGGCAGCGGCGTCATCAGCGATGTTGTAGCGAGGTTCGCCAAGATGCGGTCGTTACTGATCATGATGGGCGCCGACAACACATCGCGCAGCAGACGCCCAATCGTAAATTCGGTGTCATTGCGATATCCCGACAAGCCGCACGCCCGCAGCGATGCCATCACGGTGGTCACCGCGAGCTCGGATACCTGCACCTTGGTCAAAGTGATCATCGACTGAAATTCCAGCGAGGAGACCGCCTTCTCGTCGGCCATAACCGCTTCATAGCTGCGCAGGCTGGCAGAAAGTACGCCGCGAAGCGTGCGCAGCGTCGAGACGGCTTGAGTGAAATGCGCAGCGCCGGGGGGCAATTGGCCGTCTGCTTTCCGTACCACGTGGCGCACGAAGGCTTGCGCCTTTGCCGCGGCGGCGGCCGCGATGCCGGCCCAAACCGATCCCCACAGCAAGTGGGCAAAAGGCACCATGGTCTGCGCATGAATTCGCTCATAGCGCTCAGGTAGGATCTGTCCCGCTGCGGCGCGCGCGCGCAGCGTGAAGCCTTCGCTGTGCGTACCGCGCATGCCGAGGGTATCCCATACTTGCAATCGCTCCAGCGTGTAGTCCGTCTTCAGCAGAACCAGGAGAATCTGATCATCGCCAGCGGCATCCGCAGCACGACGTGCGGTCGTCACAATGCCGTCTGCTTCCACGGCATAAGAAATCACGGTGGCCTTGCGCTCCAGGGTGATCTGATCGCCGTCGTGTTCCACCGCAGCTTCGCTGGAGCGCACGTTACCGCCGGCCTGGCCCTCCGTTGTCGAGGAGGCCATGAGCAATTGCTCCGCAGCAATGCGGCGTAAAATGTGCTCGAGCGCGGGATGGTTCTTGAAGTGACGCACGACGCAGGCCATCTTGATTTGATGCATCGCGTATATCAGAGCGGTGGAGGAGCAGGATTGGCCCAAGATGTAGCAAATATCGGCGATCTCGGCGACCGTGGCGCTTTCCCCGCCCAACGCCTGCGGCACTTGGATGCCGAGCAGACCTTGTTTGCGAAGCTCCTGGAAAGCCTCACTGGGGAAGCGCGCTTCGGCATCGACCGCTGCCGCATTGGCACGCGCGATGTCGCCGGACGCGCGGGCGCGTGCCGTCAAGTGGCTGTGCCGAACGCTTGGAATGCGCGTAGCCGGCAGCCGGTGGGTCTCTGTGGCCATTCGAGTGATGTCTTAATGTTACTACAACGTCGGATTATGCGGGGGCGATCGCGCAGGAACAATCTGGTTTCAAGTTATATCGTGACTTAGTGACGCGCGACTCAGTTTGCAAAGATATGTAAATGCATCCGCGTAATCAGTATCCTGCGCTACGGTTATCATCGGCCTTGGTTTGGGGGAGTGGCATCGAGTGGACTTGCAGGCGAAGGCGGCGATGAGCGACAGGTTGGTCGCGCTCGTCAAGGCAGTATTGGGCGCCGGCAGCGTGGTTCCGCAGCCTTTCCCATTGGACGCTCAGCTCAGCGATTTAGGTGTCAGCTCACTGAAGATGGTGAATCTGATGTTAGCTGTCGAGGTCGAATTCGATATCGCCATTGCGCAGGGCGATATCACCCCCGAGAATTTCCATTCCTTGAGGTCGATCGAATCGTTGGTTGAGCGCACCTTGGCACAACGCGCTTAGAAGGCTCACAATCGCCCGTTCAGCGCCTCAACGAGCGCATTCACATCTTCCAGGGTTGCCTCGCCATTCGTCGCGCAGATTCGCACCACGTCCACGCCCTCAAAGGTTGTAGGAGCGACCCAGGCTCGACCGGAGGCGACCACCCGGCGCACCAGGGCCCGCACGTTCCCGAACTCGGGAGGCGGTATCGCATTGAGCACCGCGACCGGCGAATCATTGGCAATTCTCCAACCCGTTGCGAGCAGAGCTTGCTTGGTGCGCTCCATGACCGCCACGCCGCGCTCCACGTGCGCTCCGAGCCCTTCCCATCCGGCGGCCGCCAGCGAGAGGAACAGGCGCAGTCCTACAAATCGCCGCGACCACTGCACGGTGTTCAAGTAGGGGTCGAGACCGGAGACGCTCGAGGGCATGAAGGAGGTCGATGCATTGAACGCCTCGGACAACAGATCGGCGCGGCGCGTGATAAAAATCGCGCAGCCCATTGTCGTCGCGAACCATTTGTGGGCGTCTATCGTGATCGAGTCGGCGCGGCCGATTCCGTCAAGCACGCCGCGCAGGCGGTCGGAGGCGAGCAGGGCTCCGCCCCATGCCGCATCGACGTGAAACCAGAGTTGCTGATGTTGGGCGATGTCGGCGCAGGCATGCAGCGGATCGATCATTCCGCCGCCGGTGGTTCCCGCCGTCGCGGCCACCATGACCGGCACGGCTCCCGCCGCGCGGTCCTCGAGAATGGCCCGAAGCAGCGCCTTCGGATCCATACGTCCGAAACCATCGGTATCGACCATCCGCAATGCGCTGCGCCCGATCCCGGCTTGATGCGCGATCTTAAGCCATGCGATGTGGCAATCGCGGGAGGTATAGAACTTCACCGGCCCCGCGTAGGCGCGCGCGCCGTCGGCGGCGAATTTAGGATGCGCAGCGGTGAGTGCACACAGGAGCGCGGTGTAATTTGCTTCTGATCCGCCGGTGGCGAAATGTCCGGCGGCTTCTTCCCCAAAAGAAGCGCGTCGTGCAACAGCTTTAACGACGTGGGCTTCGAGCGCCACGGGTACGGGGGAGGATCCAGAACTGGCGAGCTGCGGGTTGAAGGTTGCCGCAATCTGATCGGCGCACTGCGAGGGGAAACTCGCGCCCGGATTAAAAAGCCCAAAATAGCGTGGGTTCGTCATCTGCACGATGCCGATCTCCATGCGCGCCATAGCCCAGCGCAACGTTTCCTCGAGCGTGCGCGGCTGACTGAAATCAAAAGTCTCAAGTTCGGCTAGAAATTTTTGCATGTCGACGGTCGGTGCCACCGATCCAGATTGAATGCGCCTGCGCGCCGCTTCCAATTCGGATGTCAGCCAACAGCCGATGCGATTGCGGTCGGAGTTGTGAGGAAATAGCGCCGGGATTGGTTCCGGCAGTGCATCGGCGTTCACCCGCTAGCGCCGAGTGCCTGGTCCAAATCGGCCAGAATGTCATCGATGTGTTCGATTCCGACACTCAATCGAATGCTGCCCGGGCCCACACCTGCGGCAAGTTGTTCCCCCGAGGTCATTTGACGATGCGTCGTCGATGCCGGATGGCATGCGAGGGATTTCGCATCGCCCAAATTCACCAGGCGCTTGAATAGCCGAAGCGCATTGTAGAAACGCATCGCCGCGGGCAGCCCGCCGCGTACTTCGAATGTCATGAGAGAGCATGCCTTGCCGCCAAGATATTTTTGCACCAAGGGAAAGTAGGGGCTGTCGGCAAAGCCCGCGAAGTTCACCGATTCCACGCGTTCATCGGCACGCAGGAACTCCGCGACCTGGCGGGCATTTTCAACATGCCGCTCCACCCGCAAGGCCACCGTTTCTATCCCTTGCAGCAGCAGAAACGCGTTCATCGGGGAGAGCACCGCGCCCACGGTGCGTTGGTACACGCTGCGGCAGCGTCCAATGAATGCGGACGCACCGTAATGCTCGGTATACACCAACCCGTGATAAGACTCGTCGGGTTGTGTGAACATGGGATAGCGAGCCGCGTGGCTGGCCCAAGGGAAGCGCCCGCAGTCGATGATGATTCCGCCCAGCGTGGTGCCGTGTCCGCCCATGAACTTGGTCAAGGAGTGGATGACAACATCGGCGCCGTAATCGATGGGCCTAACGAGCATCGGCGTGGCGACGGTATTGTCCACGATCAAGGGCATGGAGTGTTTGTGTGCCAGGCGCGCGAGCTCCTCGAGATCGCAGACATTGCCGGCAGGATTGCCGACCGTCTCGCAAAACAGCGCCCGGGTATTTTCGTCGATCAAGGCTTCAAGATCTGCGGCGCGGTCGGATTTCGCAAAACGAACCTGCATGCCCATCTTCGGCATGACATGGGCGAACAAGGTGTAAGTAGTCCCATACAGCTGCGGCACCGATACCAGATTGCGGCCCATCTCCAGCGCATTCATCGCGGCATAGAACAGCGCCGTCTGTCCCGAGCTCACGCTCAGCGCACCGACTCCTCCCTCCAGTTCCGCGACGCGCTGCTCCAAGACCTCGGTAGTCGGGTTGCTGATGCGCGTGTATCGAAATCCCGGCACTTCCAAGTTGAACAAGGCAGCGCCGTGCTCGGCGCTATCGAAAGAGTACGCCGCCGTTTGGTAAATCGGCACGGCCACCGCTTTTGTCGTCGGGTCGGAGTCGAAGCCTCCGTGAATTGCAATCGTTTCGCGCTTCATTCTTGCAGGTTATGGCTAGAGTTAGCACCAGTGTATCTCGAACGATGCGGGTAGTCGTGGTATGGTTCGCAATTCCTTGGCGACGTTTTAAATGACCACTTTAGCGACGCAACCGGGCCATGCCGACCAAAAGTACGCGCGCGACGCGTGGCTTCGGGCGCTGCAAAAAACAGCTGGAATCGCCGAGCAAGCAATCACTCTGCCGCAGCTCATCGCTCGCTTGGGTGTCGAGTTCGACGCCCGCCCCGCACTGTCGTCCCTCGAAGCGTCTTTCACTTATGCGCAGCTGAGCGCTCGATGTCAGCAGTATGCCCGCTGGGGGATATGGGCTGGCCTTGCAAGCGGCGATGTGGTCGCGTTGCTGATGCAAAATTGTGCGGAATACGTGGCTGTCTGGCTTGGGCTTTCGCGCATCGGGGTGACGGTGGCGCTGATCAATTCTCAGCTCGACGGCGATATCTTGCTGCACTCCCTCAACATCGCGGGCCCAAAGTATCTGATCGCGGGCGCGGATCTGGCGCCGCGCATCGACGCGATCCGTCCACTTCTACCCGCGCAGCTCAAAACTCGCGTGCATGGCGTAAGCCGCGCCGATTTCGCCCCGCTCGACGCCGAGCTTGCCGCTTTCAGCGGTGAGTTGCTGCCTGCCTGCGAGCGCTTGGGTCCATCGCTCGACCACACGGCGCTCTATATCTATACATCCGGTACCACGGGCCTGCCGAAGGCGGCAAAGGTCAGCCATTACCGGCTTATGCAATGGAGTCATTGGTTCGCCGGCATGATGGATACCCAGCCGAGCGACCGCATGTTCAATTGCTTGCCGCTCTATCACAGCGTCGGCGGCGTGGTGGCGAACTTCGCCACACTGGTGAGCGGCGGCACGGTAGTGATCCGCTCCCGTTTTTCGGCGTCGGACTTTTGGCGAGACGTGCGCGACGAGCGCTGCACGTTGTTCCAATATATCGGCGAGTTATGTCGCTACCTGGTCAATACGCCTTGTCAACCGATTGAAACCGGACACGTGCTGCGTCTGGCGTGCGGCAATGGCTTACGGCCGGAGGTGTGGGAGCGGTTCAAGGAGCGCTTTAGAGTCCCCCGCATTCTTGAATATTACGCATCCACGGAAGGCAATTTTTCTCTCTACAACTGCGAGCAGCAACCGGGCGCCATCGGGCGCATACCCGCGTTTTTGGCCGACCGTTTGCCGGTGGCACTGTTGCGATTCGACGCCGAACGATCGCAACCTTGGCGCAACGCAGAGGGCTTATGCGAGCGGTGTGCCGCCAATGAAGTGGGCGAAGCAGCGGGTTTGATACCCCCGGACAATCGGCGCGCCGGCCGGTTCGAAGGCTATGCGGATGAGGGCGATTCAGCGCGCAAAGTGTTGCGTAACGTCTTTGATCGCGGAGATGCCTGGTACCGTACCGGCGACTTGATGCGCCGCGACGAGCAAGGATTCTATTATTTCGTCGATCGTGTCGGAGATACGTACCGCTGGAAAGCCGAGAACGTCTCGACGGCGGAAGTCTTGAGCGCACTCACGGCGTGCCGCGGCGTGATCGACGGCGTGGTTTACGGTGTTGCGGTTCCGGGCAGCGACGGACGTGCGGGGACCGCAGCACTGGTGGTGGAGGATAAGGCGTTCGATCTGGCGGCATTTCGCGAGGAAGCGGCATCGCGGTTGCCTGCTTACGCGCGGCCGGTTTTTTTAAGGATATTGTCGAGACTCGAGACGACCGGCACCTTCAAGCCGCGAAAGCAGGATTTCATACGACAGGGTTTCAATCCGGAGCGGATCAGCGATCCGATGTATTTTGATGATGTCCGAGTGCAGCGCTACGTGCCGCTCGACAGCGCCCTATTCGAGGCGATTTCAAGCGGTGCGCTGCGACTTTGACAAGTAATTACGTGTAGGCGATCAGAATGTGGCCAAGCTCACGGTGTCGGTGACATCGTCAACGCTGAAGGCCAAGGGGACGGCGATGACCGGCACGCGTGGCCTGCCTTCGAGCCATGTTTCGAACGACTCGAGACACATGGGTTTTGCGTAAAAATATCCTTGTGCGATGTCGCATCCGAATTCTCCCAGACGCTTGCCGGCCGCGGCGGTCTCGATACCTTCGGCCACGACCTTCAAGCCGAGCCCGTGGGCCATGTCAATCGCGGAACGCACCACGGTGGCAAACTCGGGATCAGACTCCAGATTCTGAATGAAACTGCGGTCTATTTTCATTTCGTGCACCGGCATGCGCGCCAGGTGGCTCAACGAGGAGTAGCCGGTTCCGAAATCGTCGATCGACAGGCTCACTCCCAGTGCGGCGAGGGCATCCAATATCTGCAGCGCGCGGTTGGGGTCTTCGATGAAACCGCTCTCGGTGAGCTCCAACGTGAGCAACGAGGGGGGCAGCTGGTTGCGGCTCAAAAGCGAGGCGACGCGCGAATCAAAGCGCGGATCGCCGATGTCCTCGGCGCTGATATTCACCGCCAAGTTGAGGGCCCTGCCATCGCGTTGCCACTGCGCGGCTTGCGCCATGGAATGATCCAAGGTCCATCGCGTCAACCAGCGTATGAATCCGGTTTGTTCGGCGAAGGGGATGAAATCTGCCGGCCCCAGCAGGCCCCGCGTGGGGTGTTGCCAGCGCAGCAGAACCTCGGCGCCGGCGATGCGGCCCGTGCTCATTTCGATTTTTGGTTGGAAGAAAAGACGCAACTCATCATGTTCAACGGCATGCCTCAGCTCGCCGAGCAATGAAAGCTGATCCCGCGCGGCGGGCTTGAGCTCCTCAACATAGAGCGCCAGGGCGCGCTTTTCACGGCGCGCGCTTGCCAAGGCCAGGTCGGCGCAGCGCATCAGCTCGTCCGCCGATGCGGCGCCGCCCGACAACGCCAGCCCCAAGGTTGCGCTGATGTCGATGGGTTGGGCTTCTACCATCACCGGTTCGGCCAGCGCCAGCAACAGCGAAGTGCCCCACGCATGCAGACCGGCACGGTCGCCCAGCTGTGTAAACGCTGCGAATTGATCCGCGGCGAGACGTGCCACCGCCGATTTCACGGATGGGACTGCGGCGATGCGCGCCGCTATCTTGATGAGAACGGCATCGCCCACCGAATATCCCAAGTGCTCGTTGATGCGGCGAAATCGATGCAGATCGATCACCACGACGCCAATGGGGCCGCCACGCTCTGCGCGCAGCGCATCGGCGAGGGCGGCACCGAAGGCGGTCCGATTCATCAGCCCGGTCAGGGTGTCCTCATATGCCAGGCGCCGGATGGACTGATCGCGCGTCTGCACGGCGGTTTGCATCAGCTGCAATCCCTTCGCAAGCACGCCGAGTTCGTCGCCTCGCTGAACGTAGTTTTCTCCGTCGTAGGTGCCGGTGCGCATCTGGTCAACCGCCTCGGTCAGGTCCTTCAAGGGGCGCGTAATGTTGCGCGCCAACCAAAAGGCGGCCAGAGCAAAGGCGAAGAGACTCACCGCGCCAATGACGAATAGCACTTTCGTGAGCCGCTCGAATGGCGCGCGCGCATCGGCCAAGGAGCGCGATAGCACAGCGACGATCTCCGTATCGCCCACTTTGGATATTTCGATTCGGCGCGTAACCACATCCGTGGTTGGCAGGCTACCTTCGGGAAACGTGCTGATCACGTTTGTCGAGCGGCCACCCGTTTGGACGGATAGCGTCACGGCAAGGCCGGTGATATCGGCCAGCTCGCGAGCCGCCTTGTCATCGAGCTCGAATCCCATGGCGATCCACGCCACCGGCAGCGGGCTGCGCACCGCCACGGTCACCAGCTGATAGATGCGCCCCTTGTCTACAATCATGGTTACGGCGCTGTCTGCTGCATTCTCTTGCAGGGACATGATGGGAAAGGGTGCGCCGGCCGTGAGACGGGTGCCTGAGGCGGCAATGACTTTGCCGCTGAGTGAGGTGAGTACCACCATCGCAGCCCCGATGCGCCCGCCGCTATTCTCCAGCGCCGAGGCCAGCGTATCGGTGTCGCGCGCCGCCACCGCCTCTCGGAATCCATAATCCGCGGCGACCGCTTGCGCAGCTTGGGTTAGCTGGCGGCGATTGCTTTCCAAGAGACGCGAGAACACCAGCGAACCGACGTCCAGTTGGCGCTGCACTTCGCGTCCGGCGCTGTCGCGATTGGTAGCCAGCACCGCGCCCAACGCAGCCGCGAGCACTGCCGCCAGCAACAGCAGAAAAGTAACGGCAATCCGGGTTCGAAGCGCCAACGCTTTTGGCTCCCATGCTGGCTAAAGGCTAAAAGGCCATCAGGTTAAGGGGGTGGGGCGTCGCAGGCTGTGCGGTTGGACACAATTGCCACGGCGGCCGGCAATGGCGTGCGTGACCTGAGTCTCACATGGCTTACACTGGCCCTCATGCCCATCGTTCGACTCGATAAAGTCTCTTTAAGCTTCGGCCTTAAGCCCTTGCTCGACAACGTCAGCCTGCAATTGCGCAGGGGCGAGCGCGTGTGCCTGCTGGGTCGCAACGGGGAAGGGAAATCCTCTTTGTTGCACTTGATTACAGGAAAACTGCTGCCTGATAGCGGGGAAGTATGGGTTAGGCCCGGCGCCCGAATCGCCGCGCTGGCGCAGGAAGTCTCCGACGGCAGCGAGGCGCTGGTGCGCGATATAGTCTTGGGCGGCGTCGATTTGAAATCGCCGGACGATGAGTGGCAGGCCGAGTTGCAGGTCGATCAGGTCATATCCCGGTTGGGGTTGACCGCAGATGCCGCGATGAGCGCATTGTCGGGTGGCTGGCGCAGGCGTGTGATGTTGGGTCGTGCACTGGTAGCCGCGCCCGATGTGCTGCTGTTGGATGAGCCGACGAACCATCTGGATATCGAGGCCATCACGTGGCTCGAGAACATGATGTTGGAGTTTGCGGGAGCGTTGTTTTTCATCAGCCACGACCGAGCGTTTGTCCGTCGCTTGGCTACCAAAATCATGGAACTTGACCGAGGACAGCTGCGAGTGTGGCCGGGCACGTATGATGACTACGTGGTGCAAAAGCGGGCGGCGCTCGAGGTGGAGGCTAAACACGCGGCCTTGTTCGACAAAAAGTTGGCGCAGGAGGAAGTATGGATCCGCCGAGGTGTGGAAGCGCGGCGCACTCGCAACGAGGGCCGAGTACGCGCTCTCGAGCAATTGCGGATACAAAGGCGCGAACGGCGCGAACGAATCGGTTCGGTGGAGCTGCGGGCGCAAGATGCCTCGCCATCCGGCAAGCTCGTGTTCGAGGCACAACATGTCACGCACTCGTTCGGCGGCGCGCCGGTTATTGAGGATTTCTCGGCGCGCATCCAGCGCGGCGACCGCATCGGCATCATCGGGCCCAACGGCTGCGGAAAAACCACCCTGATCAAACTGCTGGTGGGGGAACTTGAGCCGAGCTCTGGACTGATCAAGCGCGGCACCAATCTTTTGCCTGCGTATTTCGATCAGCAGCGCGAGCAGTTGGACCTTACCGCATCCATTATGGACAACGTCACCGGCGGCAGCGGTGACACGGTGACCGTCGATGGCCAACCCCGACACGTATCAGGCTACCTGCGCGACTTTCTGTTTCCTCCCGAAAGATTGAATGCGCCCGTGAGCATGCTGTCGGGCGGTGAGCGCAACCGGTTGCTGCTGGCGCGCCTGTTCGCCCGGCCCAGCAACCTGTTGATCATGGATGAACCCACCAACGATCTCGACGCGGAAACTCTCGAGCTGCTCGAGGAAATGGTGGCCGAGTACGCCGGCACGCTGCTGCTGGTCAGCCACGACCGCGCGTTTCTCGACAATGTCGTGACGAGCACGCTGGTGTTCGAAGGACAGGGCCAAGTCAATGAGTATGTGGGTGGATATTCCGATTGGCTTCGCCAGCGTAAAACTCCAGCCCTGGCGGCGACGGCGGCGCCTGCATCGACAGTGGCATCCGCGGTGGTAAACAGCGCCTCGCAGGCGGTCAAGTCGCGACGGCTGTCGTACAACGAACAGCGCGAGCTCAAGCAGTGGCCAGAGAAGATCCAGCGCCTCGAGTCGGAGCAAGCGCAGCTCACTGCACTGATCAGCGATCCTGCGCTCTTTCAACGCGACAAGGAGCAAAGCACGCGGACTCTTGCGCGGCTGCAAGCCGTAGGCTTGGAACTGGAGGCAGCGTACGCGCGTTGGGACGCGCTCGAGAACCTAAGTCCAGCCGCGACGCGCGCGTAGCCCGCAGCCTAGCCGGCAGCGCCTAGCGGCGAGGACGACCTCGGCCAAGCAAATCACTGGGATTGGGCAGTCCCGCGCCTGCGCCATCCGGGATCACCAGCGATGAGGCTTGCTCGCGCCGCATTTCTTGAAGCTCCCGCATGGTTTGACGTACCGCTTCCTCGGCGGCGACGCCGAATTTTTCAATGGCAGCGCTCAAGGTGGGGCCGTCGAGTTCGAAACTGATCGGCACGGCGCCCATGGGCGTCATGACTTGGGCTTGTCCCACGAATACCACGGGGCGCTTTTCGTCGGGCATCCCGTCCGCCGTCACCGGGCTCAAGCGACGGATCGTGCCGACCTTGCGATCGGTAAAAGTTTCCTCCCGATAGACTTGCGTCGCGTCCATCGCGGCTTGCCGGCCCTCATTGGCAGAACTCATCTGAACACTCCTTTCAACGGATTCGAAAGCCAACCCTAGCAGTTTTCAGCCTCGCCTTGGAGGCTGATACGATAGATGGCTTGGCACACCCGACTACAGCACTCAAGATCCCCATTTGGCAGACCCTTCTCGGCGTCGCGCTCTTTGGAGTCGCGCTGTTTGTCCTACATCATCTGCTGGGTCAATATCACTGGACGGACATTTTGCTGCGCGTCCGGGCGATTTCGAATGCAAAGCTGATTCGCGCGGCATTTTTTACGTGCGCGGGCTATGGGTGTCTGACTTTGTACGATTTACTCGCCGTGCGGTTCGCCGGCGCTAAAGTTCCCTATCCCCGCGTGGCGCTCATCTCATTCATGGGATACGCCATTGGGCACAACGTGGGCCTCAACTCGATCAGCGGTGGTGCGATCCGCTACCGCGCCTACACGGCGCTCGGACTGAGCGCCAAGCAGATTGCAACCATCATTGCATTCGGCACTCTGACCTTTTTCCTCGGTGCGAGCGTGCTGCTCGGGTTGTCGCTGCTCTCCAATGCCCGTATGTCGGGATCGATATTGCACGTGCATCCATGGCTGGCCATGGCCGCCGGCGTGGCGCTGCTGGCGGTCGCCGCGTCATACCTTTGGCTGGTTTGGACGCGTCATGGACCGTTGCGCTTTCGCAGCGTGGAAATTCCCGTGCCAAAGCCGCCGGTCGCAGTTGCGCAGATCGGCATCAGCTGCTTAGACATGCTTTGCGCCACCAGCGTCTTGTACGCGCTGCTGCCGCGCGAAGCCTCGATCAGCTTCGGCGCTTTTGCGGGCGTCTACCTCATCGCCCTTGCTGCCGGCGCCATCAGCAATGTTCCCGGCGGCATCGGCGTGTTCGAATTCGTCTTGTTGCTGCTGCTGCCGTCGGTTCCCAAAGACCGATTGCTGGGCGCACTGGTTGCTTATCGCGCCATTTATTACTTTGCTCCCTTTGCCATAGCACTGGTCCTGCTGGGGGCGCATGAGGTCTGGATCCACCGCGCCCCCGTGGTGCGTGTCGCGCAGGTGGTGCGGACCTTGCTGATCGCAGTGATGCCTCAGGCCATTGCCGTCGCGGTATTCCTCGCCGGGGCGGTGCTGCTGTTTTCAGGGGCGACTCCCGCTCTCGGCAGCCGCTTGGCGCTGCTGAGAAATTTCGTGCCGCTGCCGGTGCTGGAATTGTCGCATCTCCTCGGCAGCGTCGTGGGAGTGGGCTTGCTCATCATCGCGCATGGGCTGTACCGGCGTTTGCACACCGCCTGGTGGATTACCATCTGGCTGCTCTGTGCGGGAATCTTGCTATCTCTGCTCAAGGGTTTTGATTACGAAGAGGCAACGGTCATCGGGGCCGTAGTCCTGCTACTGTTCATGGCACGAACGCGATTCCGGCGCCGCGCCTCCCTGATCGAGCAGCATTACTCCAGCGCCTGGATCGTGGCCTTCTTTTTGGTCTTGTTGACGGCCGCTTGGCTGGTTCTGTTCGCGTATCGGAATCTGCCCTACGGTAACGAATTGTGGTGGGAGTTTGCGTTTCATGCCTCTGCGCCGCGCAGCCTGCGAGCCTCGCTGCTCGCCGTGATCATCGCCGCCGCCTACGGCCTTTGGCGGGTGCTGCGGCCCGCGCCGCCGCGCTTTTCCGCCCCGCAAGAGGCGGATCTGGAATGCGTCGAGAAGCTCATCGAGAAGAGCGAGGACACGACCGGCAATCTTGCGCTGCTGGCGGATAAGAATCTGCTGTTCAACAAAGATCGCACGGCCTGCATCATGTTCCAGTCCTCCGGCAGCAGTTGGGTGGCCATGGGCGATCCCATCGGACCGGGTGAACTGGGGGAGGAGCTGGCCTGGGAGTTTCTGGAAGACTGCGACGCAATGGCTGTCTCCCCGGTGTTCTACCAAGTCACCCCGGAGCGTCTGCCGTTATACGTCGATCTGGGAATGACGTTGAGCAAGCTCGGCGAGGAGGCTCGCGTTCCGCTGGAAAACTTCTCCTTGGAGGGCCCTGCCCGGGCGGACCTGCGTCAGGCGCATCGGCGCTCCATCCGCGACGGTGCAATTTTCGAGCTGGTGGCGCGCCGCGACGTGCCGGCGATTTTGCCCGAGCTTCGGGCGGTATCGGAGGCTTGGCTTGAAGAGAAGAAAACCGCCGAAAAACGCTTTTCGTTGGGCTTCTTTGATGAGCGTTATATTGCGTATTTTGATGTGGGCGTGGTTCGGCACAACGGAAAAATCTGTGCGTTCGCAAACCTCTGGCGCGGCGGTTTTCACGAGTTGTCGGTGGACTTGATGCGCTATAACGAGGCGGCGCCGAAAGGCGTCGTGGATTTCATGCTGATCGAATGCATGCTGTGGGGCAAGTCGCAAGGCTATAAGTGGTTCAACCTAGGAATGGCGCCGCTCTCCGGGCTCGAGGAACACGCGCTGGCTCCCGCGTGGCATAAGCTAGGCCGCATGGTGCAGCGCTATGGCGAGGTTTTTTACAATTTCGACGGCTTGCGCAAGTTCAAGGAGAAATTTGATCCGGTATGGCGGCCTCGCTATCTTGCCGCACCGCACGGACTGGCCATGGCGGGCGCCGTTCTGGATGTGACGGCGCTGATATCAGGCGGCGTGCGCAACGTGCTGCGTAAATGAAACAAATGCTGCCGAAAGTGGGTCACGGGTTTGCGGTGGAAAAAAACTGGGTGACGCAGTACGAAGCTGTCTACGATCGAATAACCGGAGAGCCTTAGGCCAGGCTGCCCACGCCCTGACGAACGCGGGAATATTACGCGAACTGCATTTCGATTTTTTGAGCGACCTCGCGCATCTTTGGTATGAATTGTTCCATGGCGGTTCGCAGCGGCACCGCTGTGGCTGCATAACGAACCGAGACGGTGGCCAGAATTGTATCCTTGGCGCGGACCGGGATCGCCAGGCTGGTTTCCTGCGACACCCGGCGTGCACGTTGCGCCATGCCGAATCCCTGGGCGCGAGTTTCGCTGAGCAGCCTCTCCACTTCGCTTCGATTGCGCGCCACGCGATCCTCTGGCAGCGATGAGCGCGCCAGCAGCTCCAGCATGGCATCGCGCTGGGGCGCCGGGCAGAATGCGAGGTAAGCCCGTCCGGCAGCGGAGCCGAGCATGGGCACCCGCACGCCGGCGCAGTACTGCTCCAAGGCCAGAGGACTTTGGCGGTCGGTGGTCTCGCGGATCATCATGCTCGACCCGCAGGGCGTCGCTACTGCCACGGGCCAGACAATTTGTGCGCCAAGAGCCGCCAGCAGCGGTTTAGCAATATGCGCGACCAGCGCTTCATCGTCGAACCCCGCCGACAGCGCGCGTACCAAGACGGTAGGTCGGTAGCAGTCATCGTATGCATCACGCTCTACATAACCGGCAAGCCGCAGCGTTTCCAAAATGCGATACGTGGTCGTGCGCGGAAGGCTCGAGGCCGCGGCCAGCGTATTGATGGCCGCGCGCTGCAGGCGATTCAATTCGGTCAAGACATCGAGGCCGCGAATCAAGGCGCGAATGGGCCGGGTGGAATCCTGGGCGCTTTCTTGGTGGGATTCCAGCGGTTCTGCAGAATTCACGGCAACTTGTGCGTGCATTATCCCTCTATCCTTCCGACTTCTTGAGAGTCGCCAGCGCTGTCAACGCTGCGAGACGGGCCTTGTCATGGTCGATCAGCCGCTGCGGATAGTTGATCCCCAATTGCACACCGGCATCGCTCAAAACACTGGGCGGCGCTGCCCACGGGCGATGAATCCATTCCCTTGGCAGTCGCGCGAGTTCGGGTACCCACCCTCGTACATAGGTACCGTCCGGATCGAATCTGGTTGCCTGGGTTACCGGATTGAAGATCCGAAAGTAGGGGGCTGCATCAGCCCCGCAACCTGCCACCCACTGCCACCCGAGGGTGTTGCTGGCGAGATCTGCATCGACCAAGGTGTCCCAGAACCACTGCGCGCCTTGCGTCCACGGGAGCAGCAGGTCTTTGACCAGAAACGAGGCGGCAATCATGCGGACGCGGTTGTGCATCCATCCCGTTTGCCATAGTTGGCGCATGCCGGCATCCACGATCGGGTACCCCGTTGTGCCGCGTTGCCATGCGCTTAAGCCCTGAGCATCGCTATTCCAGGGAAAGTCGGCAAACCGGGAATTCAGCGGCTGATCGGGCAGATGGGGAAAATGGTAGAGCAAATGGTAAGCGAACTCTCTCCAGCCTAGCTCGGTCAGAAAACGCGACTCCCGCCACGTTGAGTGCTGACCGCGGGCCAAGGCGAAGCTGCGAACCGCGTGCCATACCTCGCGCGGACTGATTTCGCCAAAGTGAAGGTGAGGCGAGAGGCGGGAAGTGCCCGCAGTATCAGGACGGTCCCGATTTCCTCCGTATTCGTCGAAGGCCTGCTTCAGGAACAGCTCGAGCGAGGCCTGGGCCGAGGCGCTCCCCGGGGTCCACGCGGCGCCAATGGCGCCGGCCCAATTGATTCGCGGCAAGAGTTTGAGCTGCTCGAGCGGCAACGATTCCGGCCACATTTCGGGCGCCGGCATTCGGTGCGGGGAGGCCAGAGGCGGCAGCGGATCGGCAAGCGACAAACAGTAGCGCCAGAATGGGGAGAATACCTGGTAGGCGGCGCCCGCCTTGGTGCTGACGCTCCAGGGCTCCCGCAGCAGCGCGCCATTGAAACTGTGCGCCTCCAGGGCGGCCTCCCGCGCTTCGGACTTGACTCGACGGTCACGTGCCACGATGCACGGCTCGTAGCGCCGATTCCATAGCACGTTCTTGGCGTTACACTCGCGCGCGAGCTGCAGCAATTCCTGACACGAGTCGCGGCTTTTGCGCAGGATGAGGCGCGAACCTAGGCGGCGCAAATCCTCGTCCAGCCGCGAGAGGCTGCCGTGCAGCCACCACCGCGACGCGCCCCCCGGCGCCCAGGCGCCCTCTTCCTCCGGCGAGAAAATGAAAACCGGCACAATGGGCGCGCCAATTTCAATCGCAGCCGTCAGTGCTTCATTGTCCGTGACCCGCAGATCCTGCCGAAACCACAGCAAGGTGCTCACTGGTGTACTCATAGCGGCAGGGTACCCCAGATAGGGGCACATTCAGCTACAATCCGCGGCCGATTTACCACGTACTGAAGGTCGGATTTTCATGTCGGAACAATACGTTGAGACGGTCATTATCGGCGCCGGTCCCGTCGGCCTGTTTCAGATTTTCGAACTGGGACTGCTAGGAATGAGCGCGCACATCATCGATTCACTCGGGCAACCCGGGGGGCAATGCACCGAGCTGTATCCCGACAAACCGATTTACGATATTCCGGCGCTACCCATTTGCGGTGCGCAGGAACTCATCGATCGGTTGCTCGAGCAGGTCAAACCATTCAATGCGACTTTCCATCTGGGGCAAGAAGTCTCCGAATTGCGGGTGCTCGAAAACCGCAAGTTTCATGTGGCCACCTCTTCGGGGACTCGGCTGACGGCCGGTGCGGTGGTCATTGCCGCCGGCGTCGGCGCTTTTCAGGCGCGGCGTTTGAGCATCCCCGGCGCGGAGGCATTCGAAGGGAAGAATATTCATTATCGGGTCAGGTCTGCCGGTGATTTTTTCAATCAGAACCTGGTGATTTGCGGCGGCGGCGATTCGGCCTTGGATTGGACCGTGGCGTTGTGCGAAAAGGCGCGCTCGCTGACCCTGGTGCATCGACGTGCGGAGTTTCGCGCGGCTCCGGCCACGGTGGCGCGTATGCGCGAATTGGTCGCGGCGGGAAAGATGCAGTTCGTGCAAGGCAATGCCGTTGCCCTCCACAATGAGAGCGAGAAGCTGACAGCGCTCGACGTTCAAACCGCGGAGGGCCAAACCCGGACCCTCTCCGTGGACCACGTGTTTGCCTTTTTCGGGCTGCATCCGAAATTGGGACCCATCGCCGAATGGGGCCTGGAACTTGAGAAAAAAGCACTCAAGGTGGATACGGAGAAATTTCAGACCAGCGTGCCGGGGATTTTTGCCGTCGGCGACATCAATACCTACCCGGGCAAGAAAAAGCTCATTTTGAGCGGCTTTCACGAGGCGGCGCTCGCCGCCTTCGCTATCCAGCATCATCTTTTCCCCGAGAAGCGGCAATTCTTGCAATACACCACCACCAGCCCGATCATGCAGCAGCGATTGGGCGTCGCCGGCGCCGCTTAAGTATCTGACGACATCCACATGCATCAATTACTAGAAGACCTGATCAAGGTCATGACCCTCGAGCGGCTCGAGATCAATCTATTCCGGGGGGAGAGCCGCGATATCGGCAGCCCGCAAGTGTTTGGCGGACAGGTATTGGGCCAGGCGCTGGTTGCCGCGACCGCCACGGTGGAAAATAGAGCGGTGCATTCATTGCATGCTTATTTCCTGCGCCGCGGCGATTTCAATTCGCCCATCGTCTACGAAGTCGATCGCGCTTGGGATGGCAAGCATTTCGCGATGCGCCGCGTCGTCGCCATCCAGCACGGCCAGCAGATATTCAACATGTCCGCATCCTTTCAAATGCCCGAGACCGGAGTGGAGCATCAGTTTCCGATGCCGGATGTGCCGCTGCCGGAATCGTTGCCGGACCTCGAGCAATACCGGGCGTCCCTGACGGGATTGCCGCCCGCTATGCGCAAAATGCTGGATCAAAAGCGGCCGTTCGAATTCAGGCCCACCGAGATGCCCAATTTCGCACGCGTGGAGAAAAAACCACCATTCAAGTACGTCTGGATTCGGGCAGTGGATAAGCTTCCCGATGATGAGGCGCTGCACAGGTGCTTGCTGGCGTATGCCTCTGACTTTCAGTTACTCGATACCGCGCTCAAACCCCATGGTTTGTCCTGGGTGAGAGATAAAATGGTGGTCGCCAGCATCGATCATGCAATGTGGTTTCATCGCAGTGTTCGAGTCGATGATTGGCTGCTGTATGCTATGGACAGTCCTAGCGCGTCCGGCGCACGAGGCTTCACCCGCGGCAACGTGTTCGCGCGCGATGGCCGCTTGGTTGCCAGCGTATCGCAGGAAGGGTTAATCAGAGTTATGTCATAGGGTCCTATGCTCAAAGCCATCATCATCCTCGTATTGATCCTCGCCATTTTAGTAGGCGGAATGCTGACCCTGCGCAGCAGCCGCCAGACCGGCATGCCGGGCGAGGATGTCTTGAAGCGCGCCACCAAGCGGGCCGACTCCGAAGCGGCCAAGGATGAGGCCGAGCGCTAAGGAGGTTCCGAGACTCCCGCCGTTCAGGAATCCGCTTTCAAGGTCTCCCATACCTCGCGCGGCAGGGTGAAGAGATGGCAGTCCCACCAGCGATTCTTGGCGCGGCGGTGCTTGCGGTAAACGGCCTCCCAGCGCATGCCGATTTTCTCCAGCACTCGAATGGACGCGCTGTTATTGACATCCACGGTTGAAATCACGCGTTCGGCGCGCAGGTCGAAGAACGCAGCGTCGACCAACGCCAAGGCAATTTCGGTGGCGTATCCTTTGCCCCATTGATCGACCTGCAGCATATAGCCTAAATCCACCACCTTGGCCTCGATCAGGGACAAATCGCATGCCCCGATCAGCCGCGTCGTCGCAATTTCCTCCACCGCGAGTTCAAATCGCGTGCGCGGCTGCTCGCGTTGTGACGCCAGCAGTTCCTCGAGGTATTCGGCGGAGCTGTATTCATCGCGCGGGCCAAAGAAAAGATAACGCGTGACCCGAGGATCGGACGAGTAGGCATGGATGGCTTGAAGGTCGGAGGAAACAAACTCGCGCAGATTTAAACGCGCCGTGCGGATCGGCACGGTCAGTTTGCGCACAGCACCTTGCCCGGATTGAGGATACCTGTTGGATCGAGCACCCGCTTCAATGCGTGCATGACGCTCAATTCAACGGGATCTGCGCGGCGCGCGAACTCCTCGGCTTTGAGCCGCCCAATGCCGTGCTCGGCGCTGATACTGCCGTTTAAGGATTCGACCAGATCGAACATGGCATGCTCGAGCGGGCGCGTTCGGCTGACAAACAGCTTCAGGTCCGCCCCCGGCTTCTGGCTTAAATTGAAGTGTAGGTTGCCATCGCCCGCATGCCCATAGGAAACGACGTCCCCCTCGGGCGCGAGTGCATTCGCCAGTGCGGTGCCCTTTTCGATGAGCATGGGGATCGCGGATACCGGAACCGACACGTCGTGCTTGATGCTTGCGCCATGGCGGCGCTGCGCCTCAGGCACCGATTCACGCAATTTCCACATGGCCTGGGCCTGGGCGATGGAGGTGGCCAGCATGGCGTCTTTGACCGTGCCGGCAGCCGCGGCGTCCTCAAGCTCCGAGGTCAAAAGACCGCTTAAATTTTGGTTCGGATTCGCCGCGCCCAACTCGATCAGCAGGTACCAGGGCGAATCGAACTCCAGTGGATTGGCGACGCCCGGCACATGCTTCACCGTCATTTGCACCGCGATTCTCGGCATCAATTCAAAAGAGCTGATCTGTTCCCCGGCGGCTTTGCGCAGCCGGTTGAGCAGTTCAAGAGCATGAGCCGGCGAGTCGATTCCCACCAGCGCGGTTGCCGTGTCGCCTGCCACGGGAAATAGCTTCAAGGATGCTGCCGTAATCAGTCCTAAGGTGCCTTCCGCGCCAAGGAAGAGCGATTTGACATCGTAGCCGGTGTTGTCCTTGCGCAGGCTCTTGAGCGCCGAGAGCACCCGCCCATCCGCCAACACCACTTCCAGTCCCAGCACCAAGTCGCGCATCATTCCGTAGCGCAGAACCGCCGTGCCGCCGGCATTGGTCGACAAGTTGCCGCCGATTTGCGCCGTACCTTCCGAACCCAAGCTCAAGGGGAACAAGCGATTCGCCTCGCGGGCGGCGGTTTGGGCGCCGGCCAATGTGCACCCGACTTCAACGATCATCGAATAATTGTCCGCGTCGATTTGCCTCACGCGATTCAGTCGCTGCATCGACACGACGAGCTGCGACCCGCTTTCATCCGGTGTCGCCCCGCCGCAGTAGCTGGTGTTGCCGCCATGGGGTACCACAGCGACCTCTTCCTGGTTGCAGATGGCGAGAATCTTCGCGACTTCATCAACGCTGCTGGGCCTAAGCACCAGGGGGGTGGCGCCGTGATACAGATGCCGACAGTCGGTGAGATAGGGTGCGAGATCCTCCGGCGAGTCCAGCCAACCGCTCGGGCCCACCACCGCCTTCAGTTGCGTGAGCGTGGCCGGGCTAGGCGGGCGGGGCATGGACGGTGCTGATAGCGCCGCGTCGCGAGCGTGGTTTGGTCAGGAGCATTTGCACATCACCCAATTGCCGTTCCTCGAAGCCTCCTTCGCAGTAGCAGAGATAATACTCCCACATGCGCAGGAACGTTTCAGGATAGCCCAATGCGCGAACCTCGTCCTGCCGTGCCAGCAGCCGTTCGCGCCAAAGCCGTAAGGTACGTGCATAGTGGGGGCCGATGTCTTCCATGTGAAACAGCTTCAGGTCCGTGACGCGCGCCATCGAATTGATCAACGCTTGCGCCGAGGGAATGAAGCTGCCGGGGAAAATGAAGCGTTTGATGAAGTCCACCGAGCGCTTGGCTTGTTCGTAGAACTGGTCGCGAATCGTGATGGCTTGCAGCAGCATGGCGCCGTGCGGGCGCAGCAAGGCACTGCAGCGGCGAAAATAGGTGTCGAGGTATTGATGACCCACCGCCTCGATCATTTCTATCGACACCAGCGCATCGAATTCTCCGCGCAGATCCCGGTAGTCCTCGAGCAGCAACGTCACTCGATTCTGCAAGCCCGCGCGCGCGACCCGTTCCTTGGCAAACTCGTATTGCTCGCGCGAGATGGTGGTGGACGTGACCCGGCAGCCGTAATGGCTGGCGGCATGGATGGCGAGGGCCCCCCAGCCGGTGCCGATTTCGAGCAGGTGCTGGCCGGGCGCTAACTGAAGCTTGCTGCAGGCAGCGTCGAACTTGGCGATCGATGCATCGAAAAGGGACGCGCCGGGCGATTCGAAAATTCCGCAGGAATATGCCATGGTTTCATCCAGGAACAGCTCGAAGAACGAGTTGCCAAGATCGTAATGAGCTGCAATGTTGCGGCGGCTGCCCTCGGCGGTATTTCGATTGAGCCAATGCGCCGCCTTGAACAACGGCTCGCTCAAACGCGACCATCCCGAATCCACATCATTCATCAGTTCACGATTCACGACCATGAGGCGCACTAGCGCCGGGAGATCGTCGCAATCCCAGTAGCCATTCATGTACGCTTCTCCGGCACCCGTGGTACCGCCGAAGACGGCATCGGCATAGAAGCGCGGGTTGCGCACCCGCAAGGTGACATCGAAGGGCCCGCTTTGCGTCACGCTGCCGTAGGATTGATTGAGCTGCGAGTCAACCAACCGCAGTCGCCCATGCTGTATTTTTTTCAGCTGCGAAAGCAGCAGGCTCTTTGCGAGCTGCTCGATGCCGCCCGGCGCGACGGCCGGCAGCGGCTTAACAGCCGCCCGTACCGACAGAGAAGACAGCGGATGATCAGTATTGTTGTTCATGGGGATTCCTGAAAACTGGTGTGCGTTTTAAGAAGAGCTTTAGGGCCTGCCAGTAGATTCCCACCAGCACGCGCAACGTCATGAAGGGATACGAGGCCAATACCAAGAGCAGCGAGGCACGTTTGAGCGGGGAGGCGTTCAAGCGCAGCGTTGCATTGAAGATCCGCGTGCCATCGAGAGCATTTTCCATATCCACAGCCAGGCGCTGCGAGGGATGGCTGAAGCACCAGCGGTACCGCATGTCCATCGGCATGAACGGCGAGACGTGAAATGCCTTCTCGAATTCGAAGCTCTTCGACCGCGGCGTGCCCGGCGCGACGGGCAGCACGTACTGGTGCCGCTCACCCCAGGGTGTGTTGGTAATCTCGGCCACTATGGTTTCAAGCTCGACGCCGGCCGCGTCGAAGCAATAATAAAAGCTCACAGGATTCATGCAGTACCCGAAATATCGCAGGTGCGTGAGCAGCCGAATCGGACCGCTCGGGCGATGGCCGGTTCGCTCGGTCACCAAATCCCGCACCGCCTCATCCAGCGGCACATCGGCGGGCCCCAAATAATCGCTGCGCTTGAACCAGGCAGGCGCCGGACGTCGGGCGGACCAGAACGGCGTTCCTTCGAAAACGGTGGGCAGCTCCGCGAGGTCCAGATACAGCATGAACAAGCGATAGCGAAAGCGGTTCTCGCGCGGCGCTGTGCGCCGATGTTCAACCCACCCTTTGTAGATACGGCTGTGCATTTTGTCGCTGGAATTCTCTCACGGCGCAGAGCGCGCTGTTCACGCCATCCTCGTGAAAGCCATAGCCCCAGTAAGCGCCGCAGTAGTAGGTGCCGCGCACGCCGTTGATCTCATGAAGGCGCTGCTGCGCGGCAACGGCAGCGGTGGTATACACCGGATGATGGTAGACATAGCGGCCGATTACCTTGGCCGGGTCCACTGCCTCGCTGCGATTCAAGGTGAGTAGAAACTGCTCCTTTGAGTCAAGTGACTGCAGGATGTTCATGTTGTAGGTGACGGCGACGCGATCGTTCTGGGCGCCGGGCAGATGGTAGTTCCATGCAGCCCAGGCCAGGGGCCGGCGCGGCATGAGCCGCGTATCGGTATGCAGCAGCGCTTCGTTCTCCTGATAGGGAATGGCGCCGAGGATCCCGCGCTCTTCCGGCGAGGCGTCCGACAATAGTTGCAGCGCCTGGTCGCTGTGGCAAGCGAGGAATACCCGGTCGAAATGTTCCACCGCGCCGTTCTTCAAACGCAGCGAGACACGATTTGGCCTGCGCAAAAGCGAGGCCACCGGCGTGTTGAGCCGTATGCGCGCTGAATACGGGGCGGTGAGGCGCTTGGTGTACTCGCGCGAACCCCCTCGGACCACCCGCCAGGTAGGGCGGTCATTGACGCTTAGAAAGCCGTGGTTCGAAAAGAACTCGATGAAGAAACGCGCGGGAAAGCCCAGCAACTCCGCGGGACGCGATGACCAGATCGCCGATCCCATAGGCACGATATAGTGCTCGATGAAATATCGGGAGTAGCCTTCCCGGCTCAGGTAGCCGCCCAAGCTCGGATTGTCTTGGTGCTGCAGCAACAGCGCCGGAGCCCGCCGGTTGAAGCGCAGAATATCCGCCACCATCCTCAGGAAGGAGGGGCGCGCGAGGTTGCTACGCTGCGCAAACAAGGAGTTGAGGGTGGTGCCGTTGTACTCGAGGCCGCTTTTCTCACAGCGGACGCTGAAGCTCATTTGGCTGGGTTGCCAGGCAACGTTCAGCTCATCGAGCAGCGCGATGAAGTTTGGATAGGTCCAATCGTTGTAGACGATGAAGCCGGTATCAATGGCGTAATGACGGCCCGCCCGGTCCACATCGACGGTGTTGGTGTGGCCGCCGATGTAGGCACCGGACTCAAAGACGGTGATATCGTGTTTGCCGCTTAAATGATAGGCAGCAACCATGCCGGAGATGCCGGAGCCGATGACCGCAATGCGCATTGGGCACGCCTTTCGCCGCCGGGAAGGTCCGGCTGGTAGGGATTCGACGGAGGCGTAGGAACGGATGCGTCCGTCCCCCAAATTATCCTACAGGCGCTTGACTCCGCCCTCTCGCACCGCGGCAGGTACTGTTTTCAGATCCCAGATCAACCCGAAGAACGACATCAGCTTCAACAAGTAGAAAGTGATATCAAATTCCCACCAATAAAAGCCCTGGCGAACCGATGCCGGATAGTGATGGTGATTGTTGTGCCAGCCCTCGCCCAAGGTAATGATCGCAAGCCAAGGATTGTTGCGGCTGGCATCGCCGGTCTTGTAACGCTGGCGGCCGAAAACATGCGACAGGGAATTGATGGTGTAGGTGCCGTGGTACACCAATACGGTAGAGATGAAAAACCCCCATACCAGCATCTGCCAGCCGGTGGTGTGAAGACCCGGGGCGACATGCTTCAGCAGCACGCCGAGCAGAAACACCCCGGCGCCGAGCGCCGTCGGAACCACGATATCAAAGCGATCCAAGAACCGCAGCTCGGGATATTTGAGAAGATCCTTGACCCGCGACAGATCCGCTGCGAAATGTTTATGGGACATGAACCAGCCCATATGGCTCCAAAAAAAACCATGCTGCACGGGCGAATGCACGTCGTCCGGCTTGTCCGAATGCACGTGATGGTGGCGGTGATGAGCCGCCCACCAGATAGGTCCGCGCTGCACCGCCGAGGCCCCCAGCATGCCGAAAATAAACTGCCCGACGCGCGAGGTCTTGAAGGTCCGGTGGGAAAAATACCGGTGGTAGAACCCCGTAATGGCGAACATGCGTACGAGATACAGCGCGATCGTGACCGACAGTGCGACCCAGCTGAATCCCACCCAAATTACTGCCAGGCAGACCACGTGCATCAACAGAAAAGGCACAACGCGGGCCCAGTCGATGTGCTGCCCGGATTCGCTCGACGCAGCCTCCGGCTGCCGTGTCGCAAAATCGCTGTTGCCGAACCAACGCGAAAGTTCATGGCCCACGCGCACGGCCGTGGGGTTCTCGATCGCAATTTCCTTTTCTGGCGTCATATCCTTCCTAAGTCTTGAGTGCCGCTATTCGCTCGTCCAACGGCGGGTGGGTCATGAATAAGCGCATGAAACCAGCCTCGCTGCCTGTATTGATGCCGAATGCCTGCAGCTGCTGCGGCATCGGCTGTCCGTGACTGCGCTTCAACATCTGCAGCGCATCGATCATATTGCCGGCGCCGGTCAGATCCGCGCCGCCTCGGTCAGCGCGGAATTCACGCCGGCGAGAGTACCAACATACAATCATGCTCGCGAGTATGCCCAGCAAGAACTGCGCCAGCATGGTGACCAAGAAAAAGCCGATGCCCGACTCCTGCCGATCGTTGCGCAGCACCGCTCTGTCGACGATGCCGCCGATGATCCGCGCAAGGAATATTACGAAAGTATTTAGCACACCTTGCAGCAGTGCGAGAGTAACCATATCACCGTTCGCGACGTGCGAAATTTCGTGACCCAGTACCGCTTCCACTTGTGTTCGCGACATGTTGCGCAGCAGTCCGCTGCTCACGGCCACCAAGGCGGCGTTGCGCCGGGCGCCGGTGGCGAAGGCATTCATTTCCTCGGACTCGAAAATGCCGACCTCGGGCATAGCCAGGTCGACTTGATTGGCAAGCCGCTTGACCGCCCCGACCAGCCAACGCTCCAACTCGGAACCCGGCGTGTCGATAATTCGCACACCCATCATGCGCTTGGCGGTCCATTTCGACAGCGCCAGCGAGATGAGCGACCCACCGAATCCGAATATAGCCGCAACTACCAGCAGACCCCCGGTCCCGCCCTGAAGCAAGTGTACGCCAAAGACATTTTCGACGATGAACAGCACCACGCTCAGCAGCGCCAAGACGGCCAGGTTCGTAAGAACGAAGAGGAGAATGCGTTTCATGGGGCTTTAGATGGGAAAATTAATCGCAATATGGTAACGCGGCAGCCTAATGGTCGGGCCGGCGCGACTCAATTTCAAGCTAGAGGACGTTTAAGCTTCGGTAACACTTCGAGCCGGCACACCACAATGGATTCAATCAAGGCCCAAGAGAGGATCATTTGAAATTTTTGCATAGGTGTAAAATCAAGGGTTTAACACGACAGAGCGGCGATGCAATATAGAGATTATTACGAAATTCTCGGCGTGACCCGAGGAGCCGATGCCGATGAGGTGAAACGCGCCTATCGCAAA
This sequence comes from Pseudomonadota bacterium, assembly GCA_030775645.1. GTDB lineage: Bacteria > Pseudomonadota > Gammaproteobacteria > Steroidobacterales > Steroidobacteraceae > Bog-1198. The sequence continues at coordinate 43,142 of JALYIT010000059.1, forward strand.
CTGGCGCGCAAATATCATCCTGATGTGAGCAAGGAAAAGAACGCCGAGAATAAGTTCAAAGAAGTTCAAGAGGCATACGAGGTGCTGCGCGATCCGAAGAAGCGCGCTGCCTACGATCAGCTTGGGCGGGATTTTCGCAGCGGGCAGCAATTCAGGCCGCCCCCCGATTGGGCACAAAGGTTCGGGCAGGGCGGAGGGCAGCGGTTTTCCGATCTCAACGGCTTCAGCGATTTCTTCTCGAGCCTGTTTGGCGGCGCGGGGATGGGCGGGAGTGCGGCCGGTGGCGGCGGACCCGGTGTGGGACGCGCCGAATCGGACGCGGGTTACCTGGACGTGACGGTGGAAGAGGCGTTCGCGGGCACAAAACGCCGCGTTACCCTCAGCGAAAACGGCCGTCAGCGCCAAGTTGATGTGCAGATTCCCGCCGGCGTTACCGAAGGGCAGTCGTTGCGCATCGCGGGCGTGGCCGGACGGACCTCCCTGCTATTTCGTATTAGGTTGCGCGCGCACCACCTTTATGAGGTCACCAATAAAGATGTGCAAATCGAGCTGCCATTGGCCCCGTGGGAGGCCGCCTTGGGCGCGAAGGTCGCCGTTCCCACATTGGCGGGAACCGTTGAATTAACCGTGCCGCCCGGCGCGCAATCCGGGCAGAAGCTACGCCTCCGGGGCAGGGGATTACCCGGCAGCCCGAGCGGCGACCAAATCGTTACCGTCAAATTGGTCACCCCCGCGGCGCAATCAACGGCCGCGAAGGAAGCGTACGAGCGCATGAAGCGCGATTTCAAATTCGACCCGCGCGTCGATTGGCCGTAGCATTCACACTGTGAAATATACGATCCGCGTCAACGGCAAGACTCGCGATATCGAGGCCGATCCGCAAATGCCCCTGCTTTGGGTGCTGCGCGATATCCTCGATTTAAAAGGCACTAAGTTTGGCTGCGGCAAGAGCTTGTGCGGTGCCTGCACCGTGCATATCAATGGAACACCCGCGCGCTCGTGCACGACACCCATCTCCTCGCTGGGCGCCTCCCCCGTCACCACCATTGAAGCGGTGGCGGAAACGACCGCCGGCCGCGCGGTGCGAAGCGCATGGCTGGCCGTGGATGTCATGCAGTGCGGCTATTGCCAGGCCGGCCAGATCATGTCGGCCACGGCGCTGCTGGCCAAGATTTCCAAGCCGACCGATGCTGACATCGATAAGGCCATGTCCGGCAACATCTGCCGCTGCGCGACGTACCCCCGCATTCGCGCGGCCATCAAGCAAGCGGCGGGGATACCCACCGCCGATAGCCGGGACGCGCTTCGTTGATGCCCGCGCGGCGAACCTCTCGGCGAGCCTTTCTGCGCGCCAGTGTTGCGGCCGGCGGCGGGCTGCTGCTGGATTTCTCATTGCCTGGCTTTCTTGGCGCGCGGGCGGCTCCCTCGAGTGCCGCCGCCACGCTCAATGCCTTCATACACATATCGAACGACGGCATCGTTACCATCGTTTCCAAGAATCCGGAGTGCGGCCAAGGTATCAAGACCATGCTGCCCATGTTGATTGCCGAGGAACTCGATGTGGAATGGAGCGACGTGCGCGTTGAACAGGCGATGAGCGACCCTGCGAAATACGGGCAGCAATTCGCGGGCGGCAGTCGGGCGACGCCGTTGAACTATGAGGCCTTGCGGCGGGTTGGGGCAGCTGGGCGGCAGATGATGATCAGCGCTGCCTCCCGACGCTGGTCAGTGCCGCTATCTGAATGCGAGACGGCCTTGGGCAAGGTGATCCATGCGCCAACCAAGCGTTCGTTGCGCTACGGACAGTTGGCTTCCGAGGCAGCGGCGCTGCCGGCGCCGGACTTGGCCCAGGTGCCGCTCAAGGATGCGAAGGATTTCAAAATCATCGGCCGCTCGCACGGTGGCATAGACAGTCCACTCGTTGTCGCAGGCCGCCCCCTGTTCGGCATCGATGTGACAGTGCCGGGGATGCTGTATGCCGTGTTCGTTAAGTGCCCGGTATTCGGCGGCAAGGCGCTGCGCGCCAATCTGGACGCGGTCAAGTCCCGGCCCGGCGTTCGCGATGCGTTTATTGTGAGCGGCGGCGCGGAGTTCAACGGTCTGGCGAGCGGCATTGCCATCGTCGGCACGAACTGGTGGCTGATGAACAAGGCACGCGAAGTACTCGAGGTGCAGTGGGATGAAGGTGCTACGGCAGCCCAGAGCAGCTTAGGTTTTGCCGCGCAAGCCCTGCAATTGTCGGGTCAGCCGCCGGCGCTGAAAGTGGCGAGCGAGGGGGATGTGGACGAAGCCCTAGGCTCCGCTCACCGAACCCTCGAGGCTGCATACAGCTATCCGTTTTTATCGCACGCGACTTTGGAGCCGCAAAACTGCACGGCGTATTTTCGCGACGGCAAGGTCGAGATTTGGGCGCCGACGCAAAATCCGGACCCCGGACGCAAAATCGTGGCGAAGACGCTCGGTTTAAACGATGCCGATATCACCATCCACCTGACTCGCTGCGGCGGGGGTTTCGGCCGCCGTCTGATGAATGACTACATGGTTGAGGCGGCTTGGATCTCCAAACAAGCCGGTGCGCCGGTTAAGCTGTTATGGGATCGGCATGACGATATGCAGCACGATTTCTATCGTCCTGCCGGGTTTCATTTCTTGAAGGCGGGTCTCGATGCTGGGGGCAAGCTCAAGGCCTTCAGCGATCATTTCGTAACCTTTGGCGAGAATGGTAAAGCGGCCCCGAGTGCGGATTTGAGCGCCAATGAATTTCCGGCAAGATTCGTGTCCGCACTACAGCTGGGGATTTCTTTCATGCCGCTGGGCGTCCCGACCGGGCCGTTGCGGGCGCCGCGCAGCAACGCCCTTGCCTTTGTATTTCAATCGTTCATCGATGAAATCGCGCACGCCGCCGGCCAAGATCCGCTGCAATACCGCATCGACTTGCTGGGCGAGCGCCGGCAAGTGGATACCTTCGATACTGGCCGCATGATTGATGTGCTGACTTTGGTGCGTGAGAAATCCGGTTGGGGCAAGCGCACGCCGGCGAGAGGATCCGGTCTGGGTGTTGCGTTTTATTACAGTCATTTAGGCTACTTCGCCGAAGTCGTGCATGCCACGGTACGCGATGGCGCCAAAATCACCGTCGACAAGGTCTGGATAGTCGGGGATGTGGGCAGCGAGATCATCAATCCCACGGGCGCCGAAAATCAGGTGCAGGGCGCGGCGCTCGATGGGATCGGTGAGGCTTTGGGCCAGGCGATTACAATTGAAAACGGCCGGATCGTGCAGAGTAATTTCGACGATTTTCCGCTGCTGCGCATGGACCAAGCGCCGCCCGTAGAAGTGCATTTCCTGCGCACGCCGCATCCGCCGACAGGCTTAGGTGAGCCGGCTTTGCCGCCGGTGGTCCCCGCGCTCTGCAATGCCTTGTTCGCAGCCACCGGCAAGCGAATACGCAGCTTGCCGATCGATTCAAAAATGTTGGCTTAGCCCGCCCGAGGGCCACCTATAAGCTGCCCGCCAGCGCCCGCCCAAACCGCCTTGAGGGTGCCGCTTTTTGCATGTTCCATCCCAGCTTGAAGTATGGGCAGGCGACCCCACCTCTACCCGGTCCACCACAGATTGTAAGGCCATGACTACTGAAACTCAGCCCATTGCGGAAACAGCCCCACAAATCAAAGAGTTCCAAGCCGAAACCAAGCAGGTGCTGCGCCTGGTCATTCACTCCCTGTATTCGCACAAGGAGATTTTCCTGCGGGAATTGATTTCGAATGCCTCCGATGCTCTCGAGAAACTGCGCTTCGAGGCCATCGGCAAGCCCGACC
>JALYIT010000060.1 GCA_030775645.1 Pseudomonadota bacterium
TGCTTGCTCCCACCGCCAGCACGCCTCCCTGCCAGGCAAAACGGTAGTCGCGTATGGCCTGGCGCATGTTTTCCGCAATGCGCAGCGCCTGATCCTGGCTGCAGTCCCGCAGCAGGATGCCGAACTCATCGCCTCCCAAGCGCGCCAGCGTGTCGCCGCCGCGCACCCGCGACTGAATCACGCCGGTGATTTGTTTCAAAAGCAGGTCGCCCGCCGGATGTCCGCACGTGTCGTTCACGAGCTTGAACTGGTCCAAATCCAAATACAGAAGCACATGGCAGGCGTTAGGGTTTTGACGCGCGTCTTCAACCGCTGCGGTGAGCCGATTCTCGAACTCGCGGCGGTTGATCAAACCGGTGAGCGCATCGTGGCTTGCCTGGTAGTGCAAAGCGCGGTGCAGCCGGCGTTCCTTGCTGACATCGTGAAACACCATGACCGCGCCGATCAGATTTCCGGCGCGATCGCGGATGGGCGCCGCAGAATCCTGGATGGCGATTTCCTGGCCGCGCCGATTCACCAGCACCGTATGCTCGGTCAGCGCCAGCACCCGTCCCTCGCGCAGACAGCGCGCCACGGGACTTTCGCTGCCTTCGCGGGTAGCCTCGTCCACCACCGTCAACACATCGCTGATCAGCTGCCCCTGCGCTGCACGGTTCTCCCATCCGGTTAAGCTTTCCGCAACCGGGTTCATGTAGTCGATGCGCCCTTCCGAATCGGTGGTGATTACCGCGTCGCCGATCGATTGCAAGGTCACCTGCGCGCGCTCTTTGGCCTGGAAAACCGCGGTTTCCGCTTTTTTGCGCTCGGTGATATCCGTCAACGTCCCCTCGAAGCCGCAGGCCCGCCCGTTTTCATCGCGCACCACGCGGCAGTTATCTTCCACCACCAACATGGAGCCATCTTTGCGGCGCAGCACGTATTCTTCATTGCGCAGCTCCCCTTCCATCTCGGCGCGCCGCGCGATGTTTTCTCGATCGTTGGGATACCAATAGAGCGAGGCGACGGGGACCTGGTAGAGCTCCTCGGCGGAACTGTAGCCGAGCAAATTCACGCACGCAGGATTGGCGACCAGGATGCGCCCATCGCGTGAGGTTTGATAAACCCCCTCCATCACGCTCTCAAACAGGCCTCGAAATTTTGACTCGCTGTCGCGCAGCGCATCTTCCGCCACGCGCCGTTCGATGGCGATGCCCGCGATTTGCGCCATGCGTGTCATCAATTCATGGTCGCGGGACAAAGGGATGCCCGTCTGGCGCCGGTAGACCGCAACAGTGCCGACGATGAGGCCATCCGAGGCCACGATGGGCGTGGACCAAGCGGACCTGAAACCCGCCTCGCGCGCCGCCTCGCGCCGATACTCCCATAGCGCATCACTTTCGATGTCGCCGACCGTGACCAGACGGCTCAAGTACACGGCCGCCGAGCACGAACCGTACCTGATCCCGATCGGCGCAAAGTCCATGGCCTGCACGAATTCCCGCGGTAAATTCGGAGCGACGCCAAAATTCAGGGCTTGCTTGCCTCGGTCCAATAAATTCACCGCGCAGCAGCTGTCCGGCATGGCGCGCTCGATCAATCCGCAAATTGCCTCCAGTGCGGAGGACAGCGGCGCGTTGGCGGCAATTTTCTCGAACACGCGGCGTTCGCCCGCGGCGATCGCATCGGCGCGCTTGCGCTCGGTGATGTCGATGATGCTCGCCCGCAGCAAGCGTTGATTGGAGCTGGGAAGCCGGACAAAACGCACTTCGCACGGAAAATTCTGGCCGGTGGAGTCGCAATGCAGCCATTCGAATACCGGTACGACTCCCTCCAAGGCGCTCTCAATGTAGCCGCGCGAGACGCCGAATGAGGCCGTCCCATCGGCCTGGGTCGCCGGACTCAATTGTTCCGGACCGCAACTCAACAAGCTGGCCCGGCTCATCTTGAAGAAGCGGCAGGCATTCTCGTTGACGTCGACAAACCTGCCGGCATCGACATCGAAGACGACGATGACCTCCGGCGCATGTTCCACCAGGGTGCGGTAACGTCCCTCGCTCTCGCGCACCGAAACTTCCGCGAGGTGCCTCTCGGTAATGTCGCGGATGCAGATGATGTAGCCATCCTGATGGTTGAGTTTGGCTTCGCTGACGGCGATCTCGATTGCAACCCGGCTGCCGCCCTTGGACTTGCCCCAGGTCTGGGTCGCGGCCAAGTCCACGTGTGTATCGTCGACTTTGGTGGCGAGGCGCTGCAAATATTCGCGCGGATTCTGAAGGTCGATGTCGGCCAGCAGCAGCCTGATGGACCTGCCGACTACCTCCGCCGCGTCGTAGCCGAAGATGCGCCGGCCGGTGTTGTTGAACGTATCGATATGACCGTCAAGATCGACCGTGATGATGGCATCCTTGACGTTGTCAAGAATCGCTTGAAGATGTGTGGCGTTCTGCTCGCGGATTTCGCGAGTCATCGCCTGCGCCTCGTCCGACATCAGCTGCATGGAACGCACTACGCCGCGCCGCTCGGCATCGAGTCGATCGTAGTGCGCGCTGATGGCTTGCAGGAGTCGGTTTACATCAAGCGGACTACCGGGCTCGCGCGCTTGCGCAATCTGTCGCTCCAGCAGTTCGTTGAAGCCCTCCGGCTGCGCGGGCTCGTTGCTGATTGCAGCCGCGGTTTCGCGTGACAAGACCTAGTATCTCCCGCACATTCGAATTGATGCATCCTTGCAACTTAATTCTCGATGTTAGGGGGATCCGCGCTACGCGGTGTGACCCGCGTCTCGTTTCGGTCACGACTCCGTCAAATGCCCTGATCCGCGGTCTCGCGCTCCGATCGTTTGCGATCGGTTTCTTTCAAACTGCGCTTTCGCAGGCGAACCGAGGTGGGCGTGACTTCGATCAGCTCATCATCATCGATGAACTCCATTGCCTGCTCCAGCGAGAAGCGGATGGGCGGCGACAACACCACCGCCTCATCCTTGCCGGACGCGCGCATATTGGTCAGTTTCTTCCCCTTCAAAGGATTCACGACCAGATCATCGAGGCGGTTGTTCATCCCGATGATCATGCCTTCGTAAACCTCCTCGTTGGCGCCGATGCATAGGCGCCCGCGCTCCTGCAAGCTGAACAACGAATAGGCGAGCGCAACACCCTGCCCGTTCGAAATCAGCACCCCATTCGGACGCTGTCCCAACTGCCGCGGCACGACCGGGCCGTAGTGATCGAACACATGGTGCAGCAGCCCGGTGCCTCGGGTCATGGTGCGAAACTCGGTTTGAAAACCGATCAAGCCTCGCGAGGGGATCATGTAATCCAAGCGCACGCGTCCGCGTCCGTCGGCCTGCATGTCCTTCAAGTCACCGCCGCGGCTACCCAATGCCTGCATGATGGCCCCTTGGGCATCGCTGTCGGCATCGATGGTGACTTGCTCGATCGGCTCGTGCGCCGCGCCGTTGATCTGCTTGATCACCACGCGGGGTCTCGAGACCGCCATCTCATAGCCTTCGCGCCGCATGTTCTCAAGCAACACGCCAAGATGCAGCTCGCCGCGCCCGAAGACCACGAACTTGTCGGGATCGGCGGTGGGCTCCACCCGCAGGGCAACGTTATGGATGGCTTCTCGCTCGAGGCGCTCGCGAATCTGCCGGCTGGTGACGAATTTTCCTTCGCGCCCGAGGAAGGGCGAGGTGTTGACCTCAAAGGTCATGCTGATGGTCGGCTCATCCACCGTGAGGCTGGGTAGCGGCTCGACGGTGGCCGGATCGCACAAGGTGTCCGACACCTTTGGCTCCGCGATGCCCGCGAAGGCCACGATGTCGCCGGCACCCGCGGACTCGACCTCGACGCGGGTCAGGCCGTGAAAGCCGAGGATCTGGGTGATTTTCTCGGCACGCTGCTTGCCTTCGCGAGAGACCACGGTGACGGTCATGCCGCGCTTGAGCGTGCCGCGCTTGATGCGGCCGATGCCAATCGCGCCGACATAGCTCGAATAGTCGAGCAGCGTCACTTGCAGCTGCAACGGCCCGTCGACATCCACGTCCGGCGGCGGGCAATGCTCGACAACGGTTTTGAACAAGGGCTGCATGTCGCCGTCGCGCACGGTGGACTCAAGGCCGGCAAATCCGCGCAGTGCCGAGGCGTAGATCACCGGAAAATCCAATTGCTCGTCGGTTGCGCCCAAGCGGTCGAACAAGTCGAAAGTTTGATCGAGCACCCAACCCGGCCGCGCTTCATCGCGATCGATCTTGTTGATCACCACGATAGGCCGCAGCCCATGCTTGAAGGCCTTTTGGGTCACAAAGCGCGTCTGGGGCATGGGACCGTCCACTGCATCGACCAGCAGCAAGACGCAATCGACCATGGCCAGCACGCGCTCGACCTCGCCGCCGAAGTCGGCGTGGCCAGGCGTGTCCACGATATTGATGCGGTAATCGCCCCAGGTAATGGCGGTATTCTTGGCGAGAATGGTGATGCCGCGCTCGCGTTCCAGATCATTCGAATCCATGACCCGTTCTTGCAGGTCCTTGCGCGCATCGAGCGTACCGGACTGGCGCAACAGCTGATCGACTAGGGTGGTCTTGCCGTGATCGACGTGCGCGATGATGGCGATGTTGCGAAGTTTCTGAGTCACGGTGAGGTCCTGAGGGAAACCCACCATTATAGGGCCTCAAGGAGCTACGCGGGTTAAGTTTTAGCGCTCGGCAATGATGGGAATCGTGAAAGTCTTGGTGTCTGTCGCATCGTCGTGTTTGAGCGAGACGCTGAGGTTCAGCAGCAGTACCCCTTCGGTATCGGGGGTAACGCTGACTGTGTGCTTGTATACCTGGCCCGCTTCCGCGGCGGCAATATCAAATGCCCCCCCGGGGGCCACGGAAAGCCCCTCGGAGCCGCTTACCTGCACTGTGGCGGGATTGGCGGGAGCCTCCGCAATGAGCGCCAGGTTGACATCCAGAGGCTGCCCGACCTTCGGTTTCTGCGCCAAGTCGAACTTGATGTCCACCTGGGCCGGGGACTTGCCCTGACTGACCGCCAAAACCATCCCTGCGGTCTGCTCAGCGGCCGTGAGCCCAAGCTTGGGCTGTACCGGCGCCTTGGGCTGGGCGTTCGGCACCGCCCCGCCAGCGGGGGCCGGAGCGGATTGCTTATTGCATGCCACTAAAGACACCGCTGCACAGAGCAGCAGCGCTCGTATGCTCCTTGTCCACATATTCTTGTCAGCCATCGACATATCATCGCCAAAACTGACACCGTTCACAACGTGCGACCGTCACAACTTAAGCGGCGGCTCCAGTACCGCTGCGAGCTGATCCTCGAGTGAACGGTAGTGCTGCTCCCAATAGCGCGGCTCCGCAAACCAAGGGAAAGCCTTTGGAAACGCTGGATCGTGCCACCGGCGCGCCAGCCATGCCGAGTAATGGATCATGCGCAGCGCGCGTAGAGGCTCGATCAGGGCGATCTCGCGGCGGTCGAACGGTAAGAACTGTTCATAGCCTTTGAGCAGGTCCTGCAATTCCGTGCGCATTTCCTGCACCCCGCCCGACAAAAGCATCCATAGGTCCTGAATAGCAGGTCCTGTGAGGCAATCATCCAAGTCCACGAAGTGCGGCCCAAGGTCAGTCCAAAGGATATTGCCGCGATGACAGTCTCCGAGGATGCGCCCCAGTCTCGCCCCGCCCCAATGGGAGGCTCTCACCTCGACCGCGTCCAACAGCTCATCGGTCAAATCCGCGTACTTCGTGGCCAGATAATCGGGCATCCATTCGCCGCTCAAGACAAAATCGCGGGCGTTGATGCCCAAATCCTCCAGATCCAAGGTACCTCGTTCGCGGAACACGGACGCGCGGCCCACAGCATGGATCCTTCCTAAGAAGCGCCCCACCCATTCACGTTCCTCGGTTGAGCCAAGCTCCGGCCAGCGTCCGCCGCGGCGCGGGAATACGGCGTAGCGAAAGCCCCGATGGACGTGCAACGACTCACCGTCCCGCACGAGCGGCGCGACCACCGGGATTTCCTGCGCCGCCAGCTCGAGCGCGAATGCGTGTTCCTCGCGGATCGCCGCGTCGCTCCAACGCTCCGGGCGGTAGAATTTTGCCACCAGCGGCTCGCCCTCCTCGACGCCGATCTGATACACCCGGTTTTCATAGCTGTTGAGGGCCAATACCCGGCCGTCGCAACGAAACTCGAGCGCCTCGATGGCATCGAGCACGGTCTCGGGAGATAACTTCGAATACGGGGCATCGTTACTCATACGAATCAATTCTACAGATACGATCCCGTCACTCCTTTTTGACACTTACACGCTGCTAGAATGCCCACCCATGCGATTGCCGCGACCCAAGTCACTGAGCGGACTGATGCTGATCGGATTCACCATCGTGGCCGCTCCGCTGCTGTTTGCTATCGTCAATGCCGCCGTGCAAATGAATCGACTCTCGCTTCGCAGCCAGCAGCTGGTGGTTGACGGCATGCAGGGTACTCGCAACAACCAGCGCATGTTTGAAGAGATCGGCGCGCTGGAGCGGCAAGCACGCCTGTATCAGGTTATCGGCGATGCCAAATTGCTGGATGTGTACGCGAGTCATCAACTGCGCCTCGTCACCGCCATCCACGAGCTGCTCACCTTGCCCTTGGACGAAGCATCGCAGCAAGGTGTGCGGGCAGTGGAAGCCAAAGCTGATCAATTGCTGCAAGACTTGAAGCGCGCGGCGCCCAACTCGACGCACATGGCCGATTTGATCAGCAACTTCCCGCAGCTTTCCGACGCGGCCTCCAAGCTCTCGGATCGAATCAACTTGCAGATCGATCGCGAAACGGTCAGCCTCGAGTCAGCCACTCAGCGCGCACAGCAAAATCTCGTTTGGCAAACACTGCTGCTCGTTCCGATGACGCTTGCCGTGGTCGGCGTGTTCACTTATTTGTTCGGCCGCCCCATCCGGGCCATCGATCGTGCCATCAGCGAATTGGGCCGCGGCACCTTTTCCAGGCCCATCGCGATCCGCGGTCCCGCCGACCTCGAGCGGCTTGCGGCGCAACTGGAATGGCTGCGCGGCCGACTGCTGGATCTGGCACAGGAAAAGAACCGATTTCTGCGACATATGTCGCATGAATTGAAGACTCCATTGGCAAATATTCGAGAAGGCACCGAGCTGTTGATGGACGGTGCGGTGGGTGAGCTGCAAAGCGCCCAGCGGGAAGTCACCGGGATCTTGCGCGAGAACGGCATGAAGCTGCAGCGGCTGATTGAAAATTTATTGTCATTCAGTGCCTGGCAGGCCAAGAGCGTCGGGTTGGAAGTGTCCGAATTCAAGTTGCGTCCCTTGATCAAAAGCGTTTTGGAGAATCAGCAACTAACCTTGGTGGCGCAGCGCGTGCGCCTCGATGTGCAGGTAGAGGACCTGACTCCATTGGCAGATCGCAGCAAGGTGCGTCTGATCCTCGACAATCTTCTCTCCAACGCCGTCAAGTTCACGCCGCGCGGCGGAACCATTTCGCTGCATGCGCGCGCCGAAAGGGAACAATTGATCTTGGATGTCATGGACAGCGGACCGGGAATTCCTGCCGAGGAGCGCAAACGGATATTCGAAGCCTTCTATCAAGGTAAGACTCCCCAGGGCGGTCACGTCAAAGGAACCGGTATCGGACTGTCGGTGGTGACGGAATTCGTCAACGCCCATGGCGGCAGCATCGAGATCTTCGAGTCCAAGGCAGGCGGCGCACATTTTCGCGTGCGTCTGCCCCTGCGTCAGAATGCGCCGGTGGCACGTGAGAAAGCTCATGCCGCATAGCCGGCCCCTAATGGTCCTGTGTGGGCTCGTGAGCGCCATGAGCGGCTGCGGTGTGCTCGGCGCCCCCAAACCCGCGCCTTTGCCGGTGCAGGAAGGACCGCAGCCCGAAAGCAGCGCGGTTACACCTTTGCTTGAGATGATGAGCAATCTGCGGCAAGGCGATCCGGTCCGCCAAGCCGAATTATTCCAGCGCACCAAGGATGCGGCAGAATTGCAGCCCACCACCAGCAACAAGCTCAAGTATGCTCTGGCCCTGGCGACGCCGGGCTACGGCGGGGCTGACCCCGTCGCAGCACAGCGACAGTTGTCGGAACTGCTGGCAAGGCCTGAGACTCTACTGTTAGCGGAACGCTTACTGGCGACGGTCGAGCTCAAAGAGGTTGAGCAGAGACTGATACTTCAGGCCGAAAATAGCCGTATGCGTGACGCGGTGCCCAATGATTCGCACGACAAGCTGCAGGCCATCAATCGACGCCTGGCGGCGGAGTCGGATGAAAATGCGAAGTTACGCAAGGCTCTGGATGAGGCCAGGGCTAAACTCGAGGCGGTAACACATATCGAGCAACGATCTGTCACCGACCGCGGAACCGGCGCACCCCACACGCCCTAAATCGGATACGGAGAGACTGTCTTGAACGCCTATTCCATCGCCGCCACCACACCGCTGTCCTTCGGCCTGCAGTCGAACACACGCGAATCATCCACGCCCCAAAAGCGCAAAGCCCGCATCCTGGTGGTCGACGATGACCCGGGATTGCTGCGCCTATTGACCATTCGCCTGCGGGCGGAGAACTACGAGGTCGAGGCCGTGGAAAGTGCCGCCGCGGCGCTTGCCGCTTGCGTGCGCTTCAGGCCTGACCTTGTGATCACGGATCTGCGCATGGACAACATGGACGGCATCGGCCTTTTGAAGGAATTGCAAAGCCGCTGGCCCGGGTTGCGGGTCATTATTTTAACTGCTCACGGCACCATCCCGGACGCCGTGCACGCGACGCAGAGCGGCGCCTTCGGCTTTCTCACCAAGCCGGTCGACAAGCAGGAACTGCTCGATCATGTTCAAAAGGCGCTCAAGGTGTCGGGCTTTGCCCATGTGGATGAGGACTGGCGGGCAAGCATCGTCACCCGCAATCAGCTCATGGAGGACAAGTTAGCGCAGGCCAACATGGTCGCCGGCACCGACGCCCGGGTCCTGCTGACCGGCGAGAGCGGAACCGGAAAGGAACTGCTGGCCCGTGCCATTCACGAGGCGAGTCCACGACGCAATAAGCCCTTCGTCGCCATCAATTGCAGTGCCATGGCGGAGAATCTGCTGGAATCGGAACTCTTCGGCCATGAGCGAGGTGCATTCGCCGGCGCGACCCGCGCACAGAAAGGCCTGTTCGAAACCGCCGACGGCGGAACGTTGCTGCTGGACGAGGTCGGCGACATGCCGATGCGCTTGCAGGTCAAATTGCTGCGGGTGCTACAGGACAACACCATTCGCCCGGTGGGCGGAGCAGAGGCGGTGCAAACCAATGTGCGCATCATTTCCGCCACGCACCGCGATCTGCACGAGATGATGGTCGCAGGTCAATTCCGCGAGGATCTGTACTACCGGCTGAATGTGGTGCACATCGAAGTGCCTTCGCTCGGGCGGCGGCGCGAGGACATTCCCTTGCTGGTTGCACACTTCCTGGAGCAAATCGCCAAGGAAACCGGTCAGCGCAAAATTTATGCGCCCGAGGCGGTCGAGCTTTTGGCAACGGCGGAGTGGCCGGGCAACGTGCGGCAGCTCTACAACGTGGTGCGCCAGAACGTCGCGCTATCCCATGGGCCGATTATCACGGCAGAATTGGTACAGCAATCACTCGGCGGGAATCCCACCCGGCTTCCCTCCTTCGACGAAGCACGCGATGAATTTACACGCAATTACCTGTCGCAGATTTTGCAGATTACGACCGGCAACGTGAGTCAGGCGGCACGTCTCGCGAAACGAAACCGTACGGATTTCTACAAGCTGCTGTCGCGCCATCAGCTGCTGCCGGACGACTTCAAGAAGGGCTAGTGCTTGTAAAATTCGGCGATCGAGTCAACCACGGTTCGCAGTTGTTGTTCTTGCAATTCCGGGTAAATGGGCAGTGCCAGGGTTTCTGCGGCCGCTCGCTCCGCTTCAGGGAAAGCACCCGCTCGGTAATTGAGATAGGCGAAACACTGCTGCAAATGCAGCGGAACCGGGTAGTAAATTTCGCTGCCGATCCCGCGCTCGCTCAAGAAAGCCTTGAGCGCGTCCCGGTTCTGCACGCGCACCACGTATTGATTGAAGATGTGCCTGCCGTTCTTCGCGGCTCGCGGACATTCAAGTCTCGTGGTCAAACCGGCCGCGGCAAAGGCCGCGTCGTAGAAGGCGGCGTTGCGCTGCCGAGCCTCGGTCCAGCCGTCCAGGTACTTCAGCTTGACGCGCAGCACCGCGGCTTGAAGTTCGTCGATTCTGAAGTTGCCGCCGATCAGCGAATGAAAATATTTGGGCTTGCCGCCGTGCACCCGCAGCACACGCATGCTCTCCGCCAGATCCGCGTTATTCGTCGTACACAAGCCGGCATCGCCGAATGCGCCCAAATTCTTACTTGGGAAAAATGAAAAGCAGCCTATGTCGCCGATGGAGCCCACGCGCACGCCCTTGTACTCCGTGCCGATTGCCTGCGCGGCATCCTCGATGACCTTCAGATTATGTTGCTTGGCGATGTCCATGAGCGGATCCATGTCGGCCGACTGCCCGTACAAATGCACGGGCATGAGACCCACGATCCGCCCACCCGTCACGCCGTTGATCAATTGCCCGTTCTGCACGCTGCAGCGCCGCTGCACGAACTCCTGGACGGCCGTCGGCGATAAGTTAAATGAAACCGGATCGATGTCACAGAAGACGGGTCGCGCGCCCAATCGCGCGATCGTTCCTGCAGTGGCGAAAAAAGTGAACGGCGTTGTAAGAATTTCAGCTCCCGCGCCCACGCCGAGCGCCATCAGCGCAAGCAACAACGCGTCAGTGCCCGAAGAGACGCCTACGCCCGCGGCAGAGCCGCAGTACCGAGCGAGCTCCGCTTCGAGCCCCAGCACGTGTTCGCCGAGAATGAAGCGCTGGCTCGCGCACACCTCTTCGATCAGCGGCATCACCTCGGCGCGGATTTGCGCGAATTGAGCCTTGAGGTCGAGTAATGGAACGTTTGACATATCACCCTAGAATATCATTGCGTCGAACAAGGCGACGACGCAGAGCGAATTACAGCTTTTGTTGATCGGAATCACACATATTTTCGTAACTTGGAAGATAATCGTACGCTTCATGCCAGGCATCACCGTGCGCCCAAAAAATAGAGCAAGAGGCGTTCGCACCGCGACGGATTCCAGATGACCCAACCGGTCCTGTTGAAGCAGAGTTTTCTCATTGCGATCTTGACCGGCGTCCAAGCGCTGGTGCCCGCCGTGGTTGCCGTCATTTCGCTGTATGCGACCATCATCTTGTTCGGCAATATATTCGACCGCTCTTCCGCAGCCATCGTCATCATCGGGGTGTTGTGCCTGGTGCTGGTGCAGCCTCCGCGCGAGGTGAGCTCACAGCTCACTTCTGCCCGTCTTTCGGCGGTCATGGATGTGATTACGCGCTGGCTGCTGTTGCTGGCGGTATTGCTGGCCGTCGGCTATGTCACCCATTCGCTCAACGGATTTCCGCGCCGCATCTTCTTGACTTGGGCGGTCGTGACGCCCGCCGCGCTGGTGCTGGTCACCTTGATGATGCAAGAGATCATGCGCCGCTTTCTGATGAATGCCTTCGACAATCGCAGCGCCATCATCGCCGGGTACAACAACAGCAGCTTGGAGCTTGCGCGGCGCCTGAAGAGCAATCCAGGCATGCGTGTGGAAGTGGCCGGATTTTTCGACGACCGCTCGAGCGACCGGCTCGGGATGGAATTGGACGCCAAGCTGGTCGGTTCCCTGAGCGATATGTCGCAATATGTCAAAGACAACCGCACGGACGTGATCTTTATTGCGCTGCCGATCCGGCACGTCAAACGCGTGATGAATCTATTGGATGACCTGCGCGACACGACCGCATCGATCTACTACGTGCCCGATATTTTTGTGTTCGACTTGATTCAGGCACGTTCGGGCGAGATCCACGGCATTCCTGTGGTGGCGATGTGCGAAACGCCTTTTTATGGATATCGGGGGGTCGCAAAACGGCTCACCGACATCGGTTTCTCGCTCTTGATACTGTTGTTGTTGCTGCCGCTGCTCATCGTGATCGCCTTCGTCGTGAAAGCATCCTCTCCAGGCCCCGTCATCTTCAAGCAGCGCCGCTATGGCCTCGATGGCCGGGAAATCGCGGTATACAAATTTCGCACCATGAGCGTGGCTGAGGACGGCGACACCATTCGGCAGGCCTCCAAGGCCGACAACCGGATCACCCGGGTTGGCTCGGTGCTGCGCCGAACCTCCATGGATGAACTGCCGCAGCTGATCAATGTCCTCCAAGGACGAATGAGCTTGGTCGGTCCACGGCCGCACGCGGTGGCTCACAATGAGGAATATCGCAAGCTCATCAAGGGCTACATGGTGCGCCACAAAGTACTGCCGGGCATTACCGGCCTTGCCCAGGTTAACGGTTGCCGCGGCGAGACCTCGAAATTGGAAGAGATGGAGGCTCGGGTGAACTACGACCTCGATTACCTGCGTCACTGGTCGCCCATGTTGGATATCAAGATTCTGCTCCTGACGGTGGTCAAGGTGTTTCGCGACGAAAAGGCCTATTAATTTTCATAAGACCCGCGCTTTCAGGGCAATACCTGTCGTGATGAAGTTGTCGTGAAACAGGTATCGCCCTTGCAGCGGCAGTTCGGCATGCGATGCGAAGTCGATCTTGCGGCGCGCCTCAATCGTGAAGGTGCCCCGTGCGCTTCCCCAATCAGACACCTCGACACAGGCATCGTGAAAACCCAGACGTTCGCCGACCAGCGGGTACTGGCATTTGTAAAACGCCTCCTTGGCCGAAAATACCAGGGTGGCCGCGGCGCCTTGCTGCGAATGGGGCAGCGATGTCAGCCATAGGACTTCCGCGGCCCTAAAAATGTGCGGCCAGATGCCCTCTTTGACACTCTCGATCACCTCACAGTCGATCCCTAGGGCTGCGATACGCGCCCTCTGCGCGACCACCGCCGCGCAAAAGCCGGATGTATGCGTGATGCTGCCGACGAGGGATGGGGGCCAAATAGGTTGCCGATCCACGCCGACCGTGAGGGGACAGTCGCCCAGGTTGAACTGCCCGAACAGCCGCCGCGCGCACAGTCTGCCGGCGGCAAACTCCTGCGCGCGCGCTGGTACCGCCCGGCCCAAAAACGGCACTTCTTCAGGCAACAGCAAGGCGGGATCCCCCGGCGTGCGCAATTGCGCGGCGAGCGCGCCCGGTGGAAACAGGCTGGCCAGGCTGGGCGACAATACGGCGGGATTTTCATCAATGCGCGAGGACATCCTGCCACACAATGCCACAGGCGGCCCCGGGGGCGGTCGCTTGCCGCTGCTTTGCTGCGTGGATGATAATGAGCGATGAGCAATTTGTGGGATTCGCTCGCGCGGCCCAACAATCAGCCGGCCGACATGTTTCATGGGCCTGCCGCGTCGATGGCGCTTTCGGATCTTGTTACCGGCTCCATTCTGGCGGGTAAACTGGAACACTTTCGCGGCCGGTCGGTCGTGCTTGCCATGCGCGATCAGTTGTCCACCGCGATCGCCTTGCTGGAACTCGACGGGGTCGCAAGGCGGCTAACCTTAAGCACACCGGACTTAAGCACTGAGCAGCTCAAGGGTGTTATCGCCATCGCGGAGGCGGATGCGATCCTGATCGACGGCGGCACACCTTCGCCCGAAAGCCTTCAGGTCGCAACCTACGCCATCGCGGCTGAACCCAAGCACGAGCATCTGCAACGCCGCGCCACCCACGCTACCGAGTGGGTCTTGCTGACCTCCGGCACCACTGGCCTACCGAAGCTCGTGCTGCATACGTTCGAGAGTCTTGCAGGTGCGCTACCACGACAGCTTGATTCCGTCGGGTCCACGGTGTGGAGCACGTTCTACGACATCCGCCGCTATGGCGGGCTGCAAATTTACTTGCGCGCCCTGCTCTGCGGCTCTCCCATGGTGTTATCGAGCGCGGGGGAAACTACGCGGGCGTTTTTCACTCGCGCGGCCGCCGCGGGCGTGACGCATATCTCGGGGACCCCTTCCCATTGGCGCCGCGCGCTGATGAGCGGCGATGCCGGGCTCATCTCGCCCGACTATGTCCGCCTCTCCGGAGAGGTGGCCGATCAAACGATTTTGGATAATCTGCGGGCGGCCTATCCCGCTGCGCGAATAGGCCACGCCTTTGCGTCCACCGAGGCGGGGGTGGCTTTTGAGGTCAATGACGGACTTGCAGGCTTTCCAATCGATTTCATCGACAAGCCTGGAGCGATCGAGTTGAAGGTCAAGGAGGGCACGTTATGGATTCGCTCGGGGCGCACCGCAGCCAAATACCTAGGGCCGGCCGCGCCGCCGCTCGCCGGCGAGAATGGCTTCGTCGACACCGGCGATATGGTTGAATTGCAGGCAGGCCGCTGCTATTTTCGCGGCCGCAAGGGCGGGATCATCAATGTCGGGGGCCTTAAAGTCTATCCGGAAGAAGTCGAGGCCGTGCTGAATGCCGACTCTCGCGTGCGGATGTCCCTCGTGAAGGGACGCCGCAGCCCGATCACCGGCGCGGTGATCGTCGCCGAAGTAGTGCTTAGCGATGCAAGCATTCCCGACCTTCAGCGCACGCAAGATCTCAAGAATGACTTGTTGAATGCCTGCCGCCGACATCTCGCCGCGCACAAGGTACCTGCGCTGTTGCACTTCGTCCCCGCGCTCGAGCTGACCGCCGCGGGCAAGTTGGTGCGTCCCGGTGCGTAACGTCATCGTTACCGGCGCAAGCCGCGGCCTTGGGCTTTGCATCAGCCAAACACTCGCCGGCGCCGGTTACCGGGTAATTGCCATAGCCCGAAGCGCGGGCGCGGATCTGAAGATCGGCCAGGGCATCGATTTTCGTCCGTGTGATTTATCCGACTTAAGCACCTTGGGGCCGCTGGTGCGCGAGCTGCGGCGCGAGTACGGTCCCCTCTACGGGCTGGTCAACAACGCCGGCTTGGGGACCAGCGGCGTCTTGAGCAATATGCGCGATCAGGACATAGAGCGCGTCATCCAACTCAACACCCTCTCGCCTATCCTGCTCTCGAAATACGTGGTCCGTTCGATGATGGCGCAGGGCGAAGGCCGGATCATCAACATCTCCTCCATTGTCGCCTCCACAGGCTACAGCGGACTGTCCGTATACAGCGCCACCAAAGCCTCGCTGGTCGGCTTTACCCGGTCATTGGCGCGCGAGGTCGGGGAATTGGGGATCACCGTGAATGCGCTGGCTCCGGGCTTTATGGACACCGACATGACAGAAGAGCTGGATGCCTTGCAGCGTGAAAAAATCGCGCGGCGAAGCGCCCTGCATCGCATGCCCGAACCCATCGATGTGGCACGCAGCGTGGAATTCTTGCTGGGTGAGGGTGGCCGCAACATCACGGGAAGCGTCATCACCATAGATGCGGGGAATACGGCTTAGTGGCGTGACCACGTAGGTTCGTGCGTCTGCCAGGTAGATATCTGACGGCAATGAGTTAAATGAGTTCGGATTTCAATGTCAGCACCCTCATGCTAACAATACGAATATTGGGTGCATCCATTCTGTCCCCGCAATCAATTTATCGATCGGGAGTCAATAGCGAGTTGTATGGCCAGCAGTACTAACGACGTCCGAAGTCTTCGTGTGTGTGCGAAGGCCCTCCGCAACCACAGCGAAGCCATCGTGTCCGATTTATTCGGCCCATCGGGGCGAGACAGCGAAAATCGTTTTGAGAATTCCGACGAGCAATTGCGGCAGCGGGTGCGCGACAATCTCAATCTGCTCATAAACCATTTTGAAGGAAGAGAGGACTTTGGGGCCCTGTACGCGGGACAAAGAATTTATGAGCTGACAAACTTACAGAAAACACCTGCAGAAAATTTGGAGGCATGTCGCCTCTCAGTACAACGGGACGGAGATATATTTCGGAAATATTTGGCACAGCATGTTACTCAGGACGAACTTAAGGCGTATGAGTCCGAGTACCGGCGCTTAACCCGCGGATTGGTTAACGACGCTAGTTGTCATGTCCGAACATTGTTTATTGGCGACTGCATCATGAGTGAGATTCTTTCATTCGTCGTTGGGCCGATTGCTGATGAGGGCATATCGATCGAACCCTTCCCGATCAATCCACGCGATATGGGTCAGCTCGACCGAATTCTAAATGGGCTGGCCACAAAACAATTCGATGTAATTTTTTTCAGTCCCTTCAGCCACAACCGGTTAGCGGAAGTAAAGGCGCTGATCAAATCGGGAGCCCGATTCAGTTCTCGCGCCAATATTCAAAAGCTGATTGACTCAATAATTGATCAGACCCGCTGGTTGCTCGATGAACTTTCCAAACGGTTCGAGTGCCCGATTTTTGTCCATAATGCCGCGTTTGTCCCCAGGGCGACGAGCGTACCAAAGGCGGCGCTTCGTCTGTTGTTGTCCTATAGAACAAGGCATATGGCGGGAGATAGGATTAACCAATGGCTAGCCGACTATGTGGCCGCCGCCAACTCAATGACCTTTCAGCATTTCTTTGTGCTCGATGAGACGGAACTCGTGCGCAAGTTCGGACGCTGCGCACTGGGGCAATTCTTGAGTACCTCGAAATATCTACATTCTGTCGTCCTCAGCCAGCGATTAGCGCGTGAATATCGCGTACGCATTGCCGCGGTCGGTCATCTGATGGATAAAAAGATTGTGGTGTGCGATCCGGACAATACCTTGTGGGAGGGCGTCCACGACCAAGGGTCGGTAGTCCATTATAAAGACAGGCAATTGAGCTTGAAGCGTTTGAAGGATCACTGCGGCGTGGTGTTGTCGTTAGCCTCCAAAAATAAACCGGAACACGTGCATTTCGCGGATGGAGTTCTTACACCCGCGGACTTCGTCGCATCCCAGATCAATTTGCATCAGAAGTCGAATGGGATCGATAACATTAAGAACACTCTAAACTTGCAGACAAAGCACATGGTGTTACTCGATGACCGGCCGGATGAACGCGCGCAAGTGCTGGCATTATTTCCGGATCTAATGACTCTTGATCCACGCGATCCGTCGACATGGGAACTCATTGACCTGTGGGGTGCGATGACTTTCGGTTCCGACGTTGATCGCACCCGAATGTATCAGGAAAAGGCTTTACGCGATGCGCTCAGCGAAAACCAAACCGACAATGGTGCGAGCAGCGAAACCTTGAATAAATTGGGTTTGGTAATCTCCATAACCAATTCAAAGCGCAGCGATTTAAAACGGGTTGCAGAGCTGATCAACCGGACGAATCAGTGGAATTTGGGTGGAACCCGTACTACTTTCGAGGAAGTGCGCGAGTGGCATGAATCCAGCAAGACGACCATTGTTCTGGCACATGCTGCCGACCGCTTCGGAGATATGGGCACCGTGGGTATTGCAGTTGTCGCTCCCTATGATGACCGCGTGGAAATTCCGGTGTTCGTCTTAAGCTGCCGCGTCTTCGGCTACGGGGTCGAGACGACCATGCTCGCGGAAATTTGCAGACGTTGTGAAGTGGCGCATTCTGGCAAACCGATCATTGGGCTCTACCGGTCAACGACGCAGAATCACCCCTGTCGCAATATGTATATCGATCACGGCTTCATATTGCAGGATGGTGCGTTTCGCTGGAATGGCTCGCCGCTTCCCGGCGTGCCTTGGGCCAAGATATTGCTCTCAGTGTGATGACTTTAGGACATTGAAATTCTGGATTAAGTTGGCGGCGGCCCCGTCATCCCCACGAAGTCCTTGGCGAACTTGACCAGCAGCAGTATTGCAGGGACGCGAACAACCAGCCAATACCTGCCACAGAAGAGCCCACCGATCCCGAACCAGTCGCATGCCTTTCTTGCGTTCCGGATCGGCCGCAAAGAGGCGACTTCGACACCATCAGAGCTGACAATTGTTGCAGCTTGGTGTCCATTGAGGCGGTAGTACATCCTCTTGTAGGGACTCTGATGCCATCTATGTCAAGTGGCCTAGTGATGATTGATGCGTTAGCTTCTGATGCATGAGAACGACGCTCGACATTGCTGACGATGTTCTGCAGGCCGCGAAGGAGCGGGCAAAGCGGGAACGCAAGACCACCGGCGAAATAATCTCCGAGCTAGCGCGGCGCGCTCTGACGCCTGCGCAAGGGCCGCTCTCCTTGAAGGAACCTAAAGCAGTTTATGGGCTAAAGCCCTTCGCGCGGCGTGGCGGTATCGTCACAAATGAGTTAATCGACAAGCTTCGTGACGAAGATGCGTACTCGAACCAGGTCCAAATCCCTTCGAGCCAAAAGTGTTAACGATGCCCCCGAACTGATCTGTAAAGGATGTGCCTGGTACAGACCGGCGGGAAGTGGCGTCCCCACGGGGATTCGAACCCCGGTTCTCACCGTGAAAGGGTGGTGTCCTAGGCCTCTAGACGATGGGGACGCAGGCCGGAATCATTTGCTCAATGTCTCAAATCGAAAATCTGGTGGAGCCAGGCGGGATCGAACCGCCGACCTCTTGCATGCCATGCAAGCGCTCTCCCAGCTGAGCTATGGCCCCACATGGAGGCGCGGCACGTTACCTGACATGCGCCATTTCGTCAAGAAAATGAATGGACTACGTGCCCCAAGCGGCCTGTGCTCGCGCCAGGCGCGACAAGGATTCGGATTTGCCCAGGATAGCCAAGGTGGCATCAATCGGCGGCGACACCGTGCCTCCGCACACGGCGAGCCTTATGGGCTGAGCCAGCTTTCCCAGGGAAATGCCCCTCGTCGCCGAGAAGCCGCTGATTAGGCCGTGAATGGCCTGGGCAGTCCAGTCCTTCAGTATCTCAAGCTCGATCGCAGCCTCACGCACCAGCAGCAGTGCTTCCGCGTTGACGTGCTTACGCACCGCCTTCTCATCGTAGCTTGCGGGCGGCCGGAAAAAGAACACGCTGTTCAGCGCCATCTCCCGCACCGTCTTGGCACGCTCGCGTTGGACAACCACTATCTGCTCCAGTTGCGCTTCATCGCTGACTTGAATGCCCTCCTTCTCCAGATGCCAGCGCAGCACCGGTACGATGCGCGATGGCGGAGCGCGCATCATGTGTTGTTGGTTGAGCCAAGCGAGCTTCTCTGCGTTGAATGCGGACGCTGATTTGTTGACATCTGCAATGTCGAACAAGCGAACCATTTCCTCCATGGTGAAAATTTCTTGGTCGCCATGCGACCAGCCCAGGCGGGCTAAGTAGTTAAGGAGCGCTTCGGGCAAGTAACCGTCGTCCCGATACTGCAATACGCTCACGGCCCCGTGACGCTTCGAGAGTTTCGCACCATCGGCTCCGAGGATCATGGGCAAGTGAGCATAAGCGGGTGCCTTGGCGCCCAAGGCGAGGAGCATGTTTAGCTGCCGCGGTGTGTTGTTCAGGTGATCGTCACCGCGGATCACGTGGGTGATCTCCATATCCATGTCATCGACCACCACGCAAAAATTGTAGGTCGGGTTGCCATCGGAGCGTGCAATGATCAAGTCGTCCAGTTCCGCGTTCTGGAAGACGACAGGACCGTGGACCACATCGTTGACGACAACTTCCCCCACCAGAGGATTCTTGAAACGAACCACTGGCGGCACGTCCGGCAACGAATCGGTCCTCTCGCGCCAGCGGCCATCATAGCGAGGCTTCTCGCCGCGAGCGATCTGTTGGGCGCGCATCTGCTCCAACTCTTTTTTTGTGCAATAGCAACGGTAGGCGGTACCCTCGGCCAACATTTCCTCGATCACTTCTTTATACCGATCGAATCGCTTGGTCTGGAAGAACGGGCCTTCGTCCTGTATCAAACCGGCCCACTCCATGCCGTCGAGAATTTGTTGGATGGCCGTGTCGGTGGAACGTTCCAAATCCGTATCTTCGATACGAAGGATGAATCGGCCGGAATGGCGACGTGCGTACAACCAGCAAAATAGTGCAGTGCGCAGCCCGCCGATGTGCAAGAAGCCGGTCGGACTGGGAGCGAAGCGAGTGCGGACTATCATGCGTCGAGGATCTGAATATTGCGGGGGCCGCGAGTTTAGCAGAGCCGTGCTATGGTAAGGCGGCATAGACGTTTGTTTTAGCGCATTGTCGATGTCATACTTTGCGCCGAAACTTGGGCGGTTAGCTCAGCGGTAGAGCACTGCTTTCACACGGCAGGGGTCACAGGTTCAATCCCTGTACCGCCCACCACAATAAATTAAGCACGTCGGCAACTTTCCGACTTTTGGACTAAACCTCGGACTGCCCGCCGTACGGCCCTTTAAGAACCGTCCTTACTGTGGTCGGCTTTTGGAAACGCGCCGCTAGCTCCACGCGCCGCATTTGCGCTAATCGGACCCGCCCAGTAACTCGGACCGACGCCACCGAAAATCCACAGAAAACGCTACCGCGCGACGCCTCAACTTCTCGCGCTTGACGGGCTGTTTTAATCAATTTTACTTTTTTTTCCAAAACTTCGGCGTTGCATCCGGAGGTAGTATTCGCATCTTTCGCAAAATGGGCTTTATCGCATCCTTTGTCGATTGAGGCAAAAAGCGCTTTGCGAATCGGAATACCGGTCCGTTCCTTATATTCGGGCCTACATTATGAAGTTGGGGCCATTCAAGTTTTGGTGTTAAACCCATCGTAGCAGTTGGGGGACTCGAAAGAATATTAGCCAACTGACCTTTTATCGCCACGTATGCGCGTCGATCTTCTGGCAGTACGTGCTCTGGATTGAGGCATTCATAGAAGGAAGTGAACCCTACCCGAGCTACGTAGTTGGCCAGCGACGCCGGAGTGAACCAGAAACTGCGGGCGTTATCCACGGAGGCCCACAGGTCCTTCGAACGGGTGTCGCGATCGGCAGATTCATGATGCTCCGTGTACCAGAGCCCATGATATTCCTCGTTCTCAAAGATAAATTTCTCGCCGGGACGCAAGGCGATTTGCGTATCGAAGATTGCGAGTCTGTTGCAAACTTCGAAAATACGGCGCACCAAGAGAAATACATCAGGTGCATCAAGATGGTAGAGAATACCAGAGCAGATCACCAAATCGAATTGGCCATACTTCTCCAAGCTTAGATTGCGTACATCATCTTGACAAAGAGTGAGACGGTCCAGCTTCAGGTAGTCCTTTACAAAGCTAGCCTTAGCCAGACTCTCCTCGCGCAGTTCTATTCCGATTACTTCGGCACCATGTAGGGCCATTTCGATGCCGTAATGGCCTTCCAGGCACGCCAAATCGAGCACCCTTAGCTGGTTCAAAGGCTTTACGGCAAGATCGCATGCGATTTGAAGAATACGGCGTAAGCGGCCGTCAAATGCGGGAGGAAGCGTATACAAATCGCCACCCAGATGGATGGACATCGCACTCCATTCACCATACCGGCGACGAATTTCATCAATGGAGGGCGATTGTTGTTTCACGTGGTCCTATCATCAACGGCCTTTACAGATTCCTTCAAAACTGGCAAGTAAGAAAACTCTCTATAAAATACCGCGGCGCGAGAAAATACATGAGCCCGAAATGTGGCCACCACGCAAACTTGCAGAGTATCAAATCACGTAGCAGATCTACCGCAATAATCGTATCGGTAATTGCCAAGTTCGCCCACCGAGGGCCGACTATAGCAGCCGTATCGAGGTCTGGTAGCGCACAGCTGGGCTATTTGAGACAAAAAAAATGCGCGAAGCATATGCTTGCCGCTGGCCGCTTGTTCTCGAAATAGTTCTCTAGGCAATCAGGCGTGGCAAAATCCTCTTATAAATTTTGCTCGCGGCTTCAAGTTTACCGCCATCGCTGTCCGGTGTAGATTGACGATAACCCTGTGTGCTTCATGATCTGACGTTTCCACTGGTATTGGAGTGCAAATATTGCGGATACTCTGCCTTACACACACCCTTCCGTACCCTGCGACAACGGGCGGCAACCAGCGCACCGCACTGTTGTTACGCGCTTTGGCACAGCACGGTCCTACCGATCTGATTCAAGTCTGTCGGTACGGTCCAACGGCGGCCTTGAGTCTTGAGGGTTGCCGACAGCGGTTCAATCTTATCGCTGCAGTCGAGCCCACTGAGCCGGGCACATATAAACCGTGGAACCTCATTCGACCCTTGCAACCGGTGATGGTGGACCGACTGGCCAGGGCCTTGGGCGATCAGACGATCGTGTACCGCCCCGATCCTAAGGTAATGCAAGTCGTGCGCGAGGCGATGCAGAACAATCACTACGATGCCATCGTCAGTCGCTACTTATATCCTGTCGCAATGGCGGGTCTGCTGAATCAACGAAACGTTCCCGTGCTTGTCGATTTGGACGATGTCGATCATGTCGTTGCTCGCGACAATACGGACCGTTCAACGCCCTTGGTTAGGCGGTTAGTGTATTCGATGCAGCGACCGCAGATCGAAAGAGCGGTCCCCCCTCTGCTGAATGCGGCGTCGCATCTGTGGGTTTCTGCGACCGATGACGTCCCTTTTTTGGGTTCCAGCAATTACTCGGTCTTGCCGAACATTCCGTACAGCGAATCGGATGAAATGATCGACCCCTGCCCGCCGACTGATGACAGTAAACGGATTCTTTTCGTTGGCATGCTCAGCTACAAGCCTAACTCCGAAGGATTGGAACACTTTATATCACGCTGTTGGCCGCGCATCCGGTCCGTGGTACCCGATGCAACGCTAAGAATAGTCGGCAACGGCCTTGATGCCCGCACCCGCGCCCGATGGACGGATTTACCCGGCATCGACGTGGCGGGTTTCGTATCCGATCTGCGTGCAGAATATCAGCGCTGCGCGTTTGCAATCGTTCCCGCTCAACGCGGAGGAGGTACCAAAATTAAAGCTATCGAATGCTTTGCCTACGGCCGCACCTGCGTGGTGACGCCGCATAGCCATCGTGGCATCGAAGGCACGCTGCGCCATCGCGAATCCCTCTGGCGAGGAAGCGACGACGGGGAATTCGCCGAGGGTTGCGCTCAATTGCTAACCAAGGCAGATTTTAGACACTCATTGGCCGAGAAAGGCCGTCAGCTCGTGAACGAGAACTATACTGTGAAGCGCTTTCAAAGCGTGATTGGAGCGGCGTTGGAAGGCATTGGTTTGCTCAAGAAACCCTCACCCCCGCCGCTATCACTCTATACTTAGCCTGCGAATTGCCAGCGTTAGGCCTCGTGCTTACGCATGCGGTTCTTAAGTTTTATCAAGGTAGGTCCCAGCGGAGATTCCCGCAAAAAGCGCCGCAGCTTCACCGACTTAGACAATTGCTGCTCGGTCATACCCATGAGTTGTACCGGCGAGCCAAACATGCTCGCCTCCTTGTCGTATTCTCGGGCAGAGAATCGGATTCGCAAGTTATTTCGATAGAATGCGTTGTTTTCACTGGTGCACAGATACATCTTTCCCGCAGTGAGTGCGAACGGTCTGAGTCGAGCGCTTGAATCAGAAAAATATTTCATCGCTCCGACACACACCTCGGGCCACGATTCGTTAAAGAAATCATCGAGGATGACCACACCCTCCGGGTGCAGGACCGCGTCAGCGAGTTTCAAGTCGTGAAACGCGCATTCTTCGGTGTGGCCACCGTCTATGGAAAATAAAACGGAGCGTCCGACGCGCCGCAAGATCTCATCTTCGGAGACGCTCAGCGATGATTTTTGAAGGATGTCGATTGTTTCCGGCGTCCCACCCCAGCGAATTACATTGTCGATGAAGCGCCTTCGATCGCCGCGACCCGATCGATCGGTATTGAGATGTTGATCATCGAACACATCAATCGCTAGATCCTTCTGCTGCGAGCCAGCCAAGTGCAACAGGATGAAAAGCTTTCCGTGGTGTACGCCTATTTCCGTCGACGCGCCCGAAATCCCGGACTCTTGCTGCAGTCTGGCAAGTTCACCGATGTAGCGGGCACTAAAGGGCTCCAGCCAGCCATGAACCTCTTTGTATCCCGAACGGATATATTTTTCTGAACGATTCATGCCGCTGCGGTTGCAAGCTCGGAAAGGACGCTTAGTTGGCGTCGTTTGATTGTAGCGCAACCACGGTGTGACGCTGCAACACTCTGCATGCCGAGCGTGATTGGCAACATGTGGCAAAGCCAGAATAAAGGCTGTCGCTACCTAATTTCCTAGGTACTCTACACGGACACAGAAACCGTGTGCTGAAGGACCGTCGATGATAACGTGGAAGCGCCGCTTGGCTGATTGGCTGGCGAGTCATTTCGGTCTACAGGTTGCCCGTCGCGGCGCCGCTTGGGCGTTAATTGAGCCCGAGCAACTGCAGCGCTTTTTCACGAGCTTTAAAGTGGATTGCGTGCTCGATGTCGGCGCCAACGTGGGGCAATACGCTGAGCGGTTGCGCCACATCGGGTACAAAGGCTTGATAATTTCCTTCGAACCTAATCCAGCAGCAGCTAACGCGATGATGAAAACCAGAGGCGGCGACAAGCTTTGGATCGTTAAACAAATGGCCCTCGATTCACAAAGCCGGACGGCGAATTTCAACGTAATGAAAAGTATTGAATTTAGTTCCCTGCATGAACCAGACCAATCGCGAACGACGGCGTTTCGCGACGAGAACTCGGTTGAGCAAAAAATCTCGCTTCAGACTCAGACGCTAGCCCAGGTGCTGCCGGCGCTCCAAGCGGAATTCGGGTTCGCGCGGCCGTTTCTCAAAATGGATACTCAGGGTCACGATGTCGCGGTCGTGCAAGGCGCGGGCAACCAAATTCGTCAGTTTGCCGGATTACAAAGCGAGCTAGCGCTCACGCCGCTCTATCAAGGTGCTCCCACGTATTTAGAAGCGTTGGAATTCTATCGAAGCCTCGGTTTCAAGCTTTCCGGGCTAATTCCAAACAATGCCGGCCATTTCCCAGACCTAAATGAGGTTGATTGTATTATGTACAATCCTGAATTCTTATAGCCGTTATTCTATGGTTTTCAACTGCTGGCGACACATCAGCCGGCGACTGCGCAAAAAGCTAAGAGGTGGCCGTTAAGATAGGCATCAAGTGCCCGGCGGCTTATTCGCGCATCTCCAAGCTGCTCCAGGGTTCCAGCGATTCTCGGGGCTCGGCTCTGCATTGCACCATCAGTTAGTGCTCCGATTGGCGACAAATAAGCCTATATTCGTGTCAATCGCCCAACAGCTGCAAAACTGTAATTCGATCACTTTATCGAGGGTACTAGAATGAAAAAATCAATTCTAAGTTTTCTTTGCGTCAGCCTCACCTTTGCGTCAGTCGTCGCGGGACAGACCGAAACACTCACCTTTCAAGGCAGTCCTTTCAACCTTATCGACAACCAGGGAAGCCTACATCCCCCGCCTCCTGGCAATCCGTTCTCTCCTGGCGTACCCGTTGCAGCGCTCGGTGACTTTATAACCGGCTCGATTGTCCTAAACAGTCCTCTCATCAACAATGGAGT
>JALYIT010000061.1 GCA_030775645.1 Pseudomonadota bacterium
AAAGCTCGAAAACTTGCCAGCAAGAAAAAAGACGCGTAAGAATCGTCGCCTTCGGCTCCGCCGGTAACCCCTTCACGGTGGTACCCAACTTAGGAAATCAGCCGGTCCCCAACTGGGAAATCCTGCAGGCAAGGCGAGTCTCAACCCACACGATGAATTCCATGGCGTCCTCTCCGTTGGCATTCCGACCGTCAACATTCCGCTCCGATTGTTACATTGTGGGCGTATCACCCCCAGGTTTGATACAGTCCCCGACATCGGCCGCGGCCGCGTACGGCACGAGCGAGGCCCAGCGCGCTTCGAGGTAAAGACGTTCTGGAGCGACGTGGTCTGGGATCAGGTCCCCCAATGGCGATACGGTCGCCGGACCTTCGGCACCCTGGCAGGGGCAGCGATGGAATCGTGGGCTGCGCAGGTCGACATCGCCATACAGCGTATGGAACTGAATCGGATAGCTGCCTTTGATTTGGCGCTGCGCGCCACAGGCCTCGCAGCCGCGGTGTCGCTGCGACCACTCAGTAACCTGTGCGATCACGGTCTTGTTTTGGATAGCAGCTAACAGAGTTTTCCCCTCGGCCATCAGCAATCCCAAATCTTCGGGTCGCTCAGTCGCCTTTTCAAAGGCCGCCACTTCCTCATTCGGACCGGCAACCCCGTGGTCGTCGGTAATCTGGAGCAGTATGCTGACACGCATGGCGCACCTCCGATGTGAAACCTTGGGGAAATGAGTTTTCCACAAGACACGGTGTGGAAAGCTCGATATCGCTTTGACCAGAGTCACGATGGCCTATCGGGCTCTGGATGTCCACCGGCTTGCACTCCGAACGCAATAGTGCAAACTGCGCTATGACCTCAATCCAGCGCGCCGTGTCGGCCATCGCCGCCATCCTCGCCCGCGAGGGCGTGGACTATTCCCAGAGCAAGGCCGTGTTTAAAGCGGCGCGAGCTCGGGCAGGGTTGCGCGCCCCGACCGAGAAACGCGGCGGGGTGGATCGCCTCTCTGTCGAGGAGGAGCTGCGGTTCCTCGACCATGCCTACGCCCAGGACGGCCGCACGGGCCTTATGCTGCAGACACTGCTCGAAACCGGTGTGCGAGCCTCCGAGTTGGTGCAGCTCCGGGTCGAGGATGTGAGTCTTGCCGAGCGCGTCGTCACGATTCGGCGCGGCAAAGGATCTAAGCGCCGGGAAGTGCCGATCCGCCGCGAGTTGGCGCAGCTGCTGCGATTGCACATCGGAACCCGCCGCGCGGGACCGTTGTTCGCCAGCCGGCAGCGGGGTGCCGGATCGGTGCCTCATACAATGACTCGCCAGCGTGTCGGCCAGGTGGTCCGCGGCGTCGCCACCGCGGCCGGCATCTCGAAGCGCGTGTACCCGCACCTGTTGCGCCACACGGTTGCGACACGCCTGCTCTCGCGCGGCCTGGACATCACGGACCTGCAGCGGTTTCTCGGACACGAGAGCATCACCACCACCCGTCACTACGCGGAGACGACGGCAGCTACGCTGAAGCGCAAGTTCGATGCGTTGTCTGACCCTGCCGCCCACGAACTCGTGACCGGAATCCGCCGCAAGCTCGGCGACGATGCCGCCTTACTGGCCGCCGACCTGCTGGCGCAGCGTCGCGCCGAACGCGTCAGTAATGTTGATGCATGAATTCAAGGTGCGCGCCTTTGCGCAGCCGGTCATCGACGCCGCGACGCGAAAACGGCTTGCCCTTCGCGCGTTCGCGGGCCCGTGTGCGATCGAGAGCGTTTTCCAGGCGCCACCGAGTCTCGTCGTCATCGAGAATCTCAGGCCGGCGATCGAGCACGATGGGGCCAATAATTTCGGCCATGGTGCCCAGATCCTCAACCGCCTCCCATGACCAACCATGAACACTGCCATCCATGAACGCGGCCGGATTGTGGCAATCCTCGGGCGGGCAGGCGCCGCTGCCGCCGGCGCACGAGGGATAGGTCATGTTCGGCTGGCGCGCCAGCCGATCTTCGATGCGAACCCCGTGACGCCAAGGGATATTCAAATCGTATTCGTAGAGGAATCGATTCCCTTTGCGCAGACGCAGCGCAGCGAGCGTGATGTCAGGCGAGGAGACCGACAGCTCCGATGAGCCATAGTGGACCGCTCTGAGCGAAAACTGATAAAGATGGATGGCTTCCCAACCCATCGCAATCTGGATCACGCCATGCAGCTCGCGCAGCGAGAACGTCGCGGGGACCAGAACCCGCCGCCATACCATCGGACTGACGCCGAGCAGCCATACTTTGACCTGCACGATGTCGTCGATCGCCGCTGCCAACGATACGGAACTGGCCGCCGGCTCGGCCGGTTTGCGCGGTCGCGTCATCTCGCTAGATTACAACCTGGCTCCCGGATTCGTCACCCCACACTTCCTTATGCTCTCGCAGACATACCTCTCACGAAGATCTCCATCCGACCGTCATCATTCTTCGCAACAACGTGCCGGTCGACCGTCACGCCGTTCGGCGCACCTAAATTTGTCCAACCGTCAAAAGGAGGCATTTTGGTTTCTCCGTAACCGTCTGCAAATACGCTAATTATTACAGAACATGCTGCGCGTTAAATGCCGCGCACGCGAGTGGCATAGTGCAAGGCAATGCCCATCGCGCTCTTGGGTAGTACGGCATTCACCTGCACATCGAGCCAAGCTTTGAACTGATTCAGCACCGGCACCGCTCTTTGTTGGTGTTGTTCAACCTTCTGTGTCACTGAGTTCCTTGATCTGTCGTTCAATGCGATACAGCCGGGCGATGAAGCGGAGGGGCTCCATGGGCACGACCTTTCTGCGTCATGAGCTCGGTCACTTCCACAAACTGGCGCCGGGCATGCCATGAGGATCGACGTATTGATGGTAGGGTAGGACGGCTCTTTCCTCCCACTTTGACGCATCCGCCGGCGACCACGCGAATATTGTCGCCAGGTGCGAATGTACTCTGTGGGTATAACGTAGATGGCTGGCGAACGTTCGGGACCTCGATCATCCAAACGGTGTTCCGGGGCGTGTCCACTGTCTTGACAAGTACGTCAAAGCTCTCCGCGGCATAGCTGCAGTCGAAGATGCCCTGCCGCAATAAGCGAGAGACGGGTTCTGACCATCAACTTTTTCATTTTTGTATTCCTGGTCTTTATTCCGACGAACTTTATGATCCATTGTCATTCGAGACAACTGGAGGGAGGCGCACCGCCATTAGGTCTGGCGAATAAATTGTGTAGGGCAGGTCCATGCGGCGGATTGGTATTAACCTTCCCTAACTTGCCTGCGTTGACCGACTGGCTGTAGGCGCCCCACATTCCAGAATAGTTCAGTATCTCGTATGCAAACGGAGTCTCCGTCATGGGATTCGAGGGCTCACCCAAATTCGGCGGCGTGGTCGTAAGAAACGCGGGCCCTTTCCCATCATGCTTTGGCACGTCAGGCCATTTCCAACCGGTTTGGGGCCAGGATGCATGGGTGCCATTTTCAATATAAACGACCGGGTGGGTACAGAACAGTTGCTGGCACATGACCTCCACCACAGCATCCTGCGCTATTTTAAGCGACGAACTGTCGCTCAAGTCGAGATCCACTGCGATATCAAGATAGTTGGGACCATGAAACGTGATCCGTCCAGTGGAATTGGCAGGCTGAGTAGGAAGCGGATAGGGAAACGATTTGAATTGAATCGCCGCTCCGTGCACGTAGTGCGTTACATAGACAATTTGATCGGGCTTGTTTGGGTCAACCGTAACAACAACGCTTTCCCAATCGCCCTGGTGGTCTCCGATGGTCGTAAAATTTGCCTTGTTGTACCCGTAGAACTGCCAATACTCGATGTCAACCAGGTTGGGAGTATTCCTATTCCAAGTCACGTGCCCATACAGTCCGATATTCCCGACTGTTTGCACCGTGCCCCAATCGCTTCCGTGCTGCACGGACGATTCTGGGCTAATCCAGTACAAGCTTTTGCAGTGGGTCAGCTGAAAGTTAGAAGACTTGGCAATGTTTGGCCATGTCGACCAAACAAAAATCTTACTGGGATCCGCTGATAGGTCCTTCTCCGGAACAATCGGCGCTTTGTGGGGTTGCGGCGCCAATATGCTGTACCCTTCCGTGAGCAGGCTGCTATGGCGCAAGTAATCTATTGCGTCGGCCGGACGGTAGTCCTCACCAGAAGAAAACACGTAGTACGGTCGGAACTTATCGAGAAGGTTCCGCTCCACTAAATCATCCAGCCCATCCTTGTCCACGTCCAAATCGACGACAGAAACAGTGACGTCGGCTCGGCCAAAGGTGGCCCCGTTGCCTGAGCCGGCGATGGGACTTAATTCAAAGGCCAGCGATACGTGGTGCGATCCAGCGCTACTGAATCCTGGAAGCTCGAACTCGCCGCTGACATTTTGAGAAGGAGCGAGTTCCCCCAGCGCAGGCAGCTGTGGGTTGGTGACCACGTGTCCGTCGACGCTCAGCACCAGTGAACCCTGCACCGCCGCAAAGGGATAGTTAGTAAACGTCCAAAAGAATTGCACCGGATACTTGTTTGTGGCTGTGTTGACTCCGATCGCGCCTTCATTTAGCACCGATAGGTCTACCGATCCCTTTCCGTGCACAGTGGTGTCATGGTGAACGACTGCGTTAGCCGCGGATGCGGACATCAGGAGCGCTATGAGGAGGACAATCGCGCCCCCCATTCGCACAAACCGCTCCTGCACCGGGATAATGGAAACTTCGCGGTGCCCAAGGAGACCGTGTAAACCCCTGTTCCTTGGCAATTCAAATGACACACTCATTTTGGAGTACCCCGTGTCCATCCCTGAAGGGAACGCTATGCTAATGGCCTTAGCGCGTCAATCAGGGTTGCTGCAATGCCCATTGTTAGGGCTTTTTTTTTCAGCAAACTGGGCCCTCGTTTGACGTCATGTTTCGGTGCAACAGACGTTCACTGTCTGACTCCTGAGCCGACAGGCCTGGCAGTTGCACCCGGCCTCCTGCGCGCTCTGAGCAATCCGCATGCTGCTTAGAGTTTGACCTACTGCTAGAAACGACGGGTGGTTCTGCTATCGTTGGGAAGCACCGGCGTAACCGGTTGCGAAACTTATACGCGCGAGGCGCGTACTAACACGATGGAGTGAAAGATGGATTTTCCATCCACGTGGAAAGTAATTTCCATTGCATCCACAGGATTTTTCGGAATCCTTGGCCTCGTCACGGAGTTCAAGGATCCGACGACGAAGAAATTGACGAGGTGGGGCGGCATCTCGCTCGCTGGGATCCTTATTTCGACAGCTTTGGGAATCATTGCCCAGGTTGCGGAAATATCCGAACAGCAGAATAACGCGCTCAAGCAGCAAACCAAAATTGCTGAGGACACGAAACAGACATTGGAACTCAGTCGTCGCACCAACGAAGCTGTAGCGAGCTTAAGACGATTGGTATCGCCAGAAGATCCGCCTACTATCTCAGTCACATTGTCAGCGAGCTGCGCAAACGTCCGGCTCAAAAGGTTCTGCAAAAAAGTAAACGACCTCCGATCGCAACTAAGTGCAAAGCATATCGACCCTGAAAATCAAAAAATTGAACTGGAGGACGGTGCTACCCGAATTTGGGGAAAAACCTTTCACAACTATTTCGGCTTGAAGTTGGCTTTCTTCTGCGCCAAACGATTCGCATCGATGGGCTTTTCGAAGTTAGCTAGCGTCTCTCGCACACCAGACTTGGAGTTCGTGGTGCGCGAAGAGAATACTGGCAAAGAAAATAGCGGATTCTACATAACGGTCGAAGGCGAAAATGTGACTCTCGAAATCCTCGATGGCATTGCCCACGATATTCACGCGTCGGGAGAAGTTGGTGGCATCACTGACTTGGCGGGTTGCAGGTTGGCAATCGCCTATGACGCTCCCTTTCTCATGATGCCGACGTGGTTCCGTATGGAAAGTTCCACTGACGACCGAGTCATCAATCTAGATCCAACTAGATTCGTCCCCATCGATTCGGCAATGTATCACGCCGGCTACCAATTCAACGCTTCTGGAGGCTAGCTTAGCTTGGGACGCACACTGTAAATGGCGCAAGATGAGCTACCTCAGCCAAGTCTATGGCTTGGCTCAATAAACGGTCTACACGCAGTTGTCGACCCGTCAATTCAGGTCGATCAATCGAGGTGGGTGATTATTTATATTGCCCTTCATGGGGTTACTTCAAGATTCGGATCAGAACGTACAATAGCGGCAGCGCACAATCAATGAAATCAAGTGGTTGCAATGCTGCCGACCGCTCGCATTTTTCAACAAAAGTGGCTATGTTCACGAAGGTAGCCAAATCAAAGGGTTGTTCGTCCCTGGCGTACGTAAAAATCCTTTTATTGACGTCACCCCACTGAGGCCCTGTGGCAACCCTGATATCGTTGGGCGCCCTCGCCCCGCCGTTACTCGGTTGGCTGCCCGAAATAGTGCGCGGCCGCCGATCGTGGGTATCGCGGCACTCGTAAACACGTCTGGAGGCCGGAAGAAATTCTCGCTAATGAGACGGGAAAATACCATAAATGCCGTTTCGTGCGTCGATGCCGAGCAGAGTCCGGGTTGCGAAGGCGGATCTGTTCGCAGCGATGGTGTATCGGCAGTACGAGTGCGGAAATGCGAAACATTTCTGTTGAATTCGCGTTCGACAGTGCGATGAAACAAGTACCAGGCTGTACACGTGAAGTGAACGAATTCTGTCACCGGCCTGGAAATCGCCATTCGTAGAAAAATCAATGGCTTTCGTCGACGGCGCCGGTCGACATTGACAGATTGTCTTTCCTGCGCCGGAGAGTAAATTTGTCACTTTCACGCAAGCGAGAGTAAAAATGTCAATTGTTGCCGGCCGCCGGAAAAAGCGCGTTTTCGCCGGTAAAAATAGGCATTGGGGCAGTGGACCGATGTTGCATCGGGTTTTCGATGGCTTCGCCGCTTCGTGACGACTTGGCGGTGGCCACGTGTGGATGGTATCGATCGGCCCGATGTGCACATCGCACATAGGCAGTGAGGATGACGGTGGGCTTCCAGAGAATTTCTCAAGGTGATCGATGATGGCTGACGAATGCTCATGCACTGTCGACCGGAAACTCATCTCGCAAAGGTCGGCCTCATTGATTGACGGCATCACGTTTTGAGCCGATAAAAAATGGATCTGCGCAACTTACACGTTGTGTGGTGAACGCCTTCGGTACGCGGCGCCGCGTTTGCATTGTCGGGCGCGCGTTGAGTGTGAGGACAATGACTCGATTCGTCAGTGCATTCAACATCAGGAATGCAGGGTCCGTGAGCCGCTCTCGCGCGGGCTACATTTCTCTGCGATTGCCGCAGAGGTCGTCGTCGGAACCGACATCGTACGTTCCACTGCCCAAGGGCGAGGGCGAATCATTTGCCAACGATTGACAGATTTACTCTCCAAAAAAAGCGAAATTCAATGACTTATCGCCGCGACGGTGACCACAATGCCTCAGTCCAAGGCTGGATTGACGGAATGTCTTTCCAAAAGTGACAGATTTCCTTCGCTCCACGGTGGAAGACGACGGTGATGCCGATGCGGTACGGTGAAGAGGTCCAGGCTGGACGGGGTGGCATGGCGAGAGCGGCGAAGGCGCAAGGGAGACTGTAATGGCTCGCGCGGCGCGCCTTCGAGGTCGCAGTGCCGACGTGCCCCACCTCTGTTGTAATCGCGTCGCCGCACTTTCGATAATGGAGCAAGGTCCCCATGGCATTCGTCGCACTTGATCGCCGCTTTGTCACCTGGGAGGAAAAGGATGTCGACGCGCCGGCGCGGCTGTCCCTTCGTGGTCTCGATGAGGAGGGGAAGGCGTGGCAAGAGCTGAGAACCCATCGACGCGTGGTAGTGCTGGCGGAAGCGGGGAGCGGTAAGACCGAGGAGATGCGGGCGCAGGCCCGCGAACTTTCGGCCAAGGATGTTTTTGCCTTTCACGCGGCCTTGGAGGATGTAGCTCGCAACGGGCTCGATGATGCGTTGAGCGCTGAGCGCGAGCGCTTGGAGTCTTGGCGAAACTCCGCTCTGCCAGCCTATTTCTTTATTGACAGCATCGACGAAGCGAAACTTGAGGGCATTCGGCTCGAGACCGCGCTTCGAAAGCTCGCCGATGGGATTCGTCGCGCACCGCGGCGGGCCTTCGTGGTGCTTTCCGGTCGAGTGAGTGACTGGGAATTTCGCGCAGATTTTAGGCGATTCCACGAACTCCTGGCTGTCCCCGCCGATCCCACATTGCCGCCGCCACCCAGCGCAAGCACTCTGCTGGTGAGTGCACTGCGCGGCGGGTCGCGGGGACGAGGAAGCATTGCTGCGGCGCCCGCCGAAGAGCCCGTAGTCGTCTTGATGCAACCTTTCGATGAGTCCCGCATTCGGCAATTCGCGCAAGGGAAGGGTGTTTCCAACACCGATGCGTTCATCGAAGCGATAGAACGCGCCGATCTGTGGTCTTTGGCCCGTCGGCCCTTGGATCTTGAGTGGATGGTGCTCTATTGGCAGCGGCAGGGTGAATTTGGGCCGCTGGCCGCCATGTTGGAGGCCAGCCTGCAGGAGCGAATTCAGGAATCCAACTCCCAGCACCGCCTGAACGATCCCATCTCGAAGGACAAGGCCTTGTCGGCGCTGGAGCGCGTCGGCGCCGCGATGGCTTTCGGTCGGGTGGAAAAAATTGTGATTCCGGATTCTGAGGTCACCTTGGGTTTGGCGCCGCACGGGATGCGGCTCAATGCGATCTTGCCGGACTGGAACCCGGATCATCTTCGCCGGCTCCTCGGCCGCGCGGTGTTCGATCCCTCGACGTTCGGCCATGTAAGGCTTCACAACGATAACGAAGGACTGGTTTGCGCCTATCTCAACGCCAAGTGGCTGCATCGCCGACGGCAAAACGGAGCACCCGTTTCAGCGTTACTCGATCTTCTTTTCTGTGAAACCTACGGCTTTTCTCTGGTAAGGCCGTCGATGAGGCAGACAGCTGCCTGGCTCGCGCTGCGAGATTCGGACGTTGCGCGTGAGGTGATTGCCCGAGAGCCGGGTCTGCTTCTGGCGGAGGGGGATCCGGGAAGCCTCTCAGTCATGACCCGATCCGGGGTATTGCGACGGATTCTGGTGGAGATGGCAGAGACCGGCGAGCGACTGGGATATGTCCCCGAAGAGACATT
Source organism: Pseudomonadota bacterium (assembly GCA_030775645.1). Classification (GTDB taxonomy): domain Bacteria; phylum Pseudomonadota; class Gammaproteobacteria; order Steroidobacterales; family Steroidobacteraceae; genus Bog-1198. The sequence continues at coordinate 9,172 of JALYIT010000061.1, forward strand.
GCGCCGCTTCTCGACAGCCGAACTGGGACCGGCAGTGCGTGAACTGTGGGGCGAGTTCAATGCGATTGCGACTTGCCGAACCCTGTTGCTTCGGATCATCGGCCTCGGCGTCTTGAGGGACTGTGCCGACCTTGCCGCGGCCGCGGTGTTCGGTTCCTACAGCGATGATATGACGCAGATACTGGGAGGCCGCGCGTTGGTGGCGATGGGTGATCCGTCAAGCTTAGAACGCTACGGCGCACATATCCGCGATCACGCCGCCGAGCTTCCAAGCCTCGTCCGCTGGGAAGCACTCGACGGGCTGTTCGGTCGCGCACTGTCGGTGGAGGACTTTCTGAACATTGTTTCAGGCATGGATGATAGCGCACGCAACGCCACCCTCGGTTTGGACTACTACGGGCCACGTTGCATGGAGCGCATAACCAAGCGCGTGGAACTTGAGAAGTTCCTCCATGGGATCGATCAGTTCGTCAGCACAGCGAACAATGAGATGGAGGAGGCCGAAAGTCCTGGTAAGGAAGCGCATCTTTCATTGCTGGCAGCGGCATCCCTTTTGCTGATGGCGCACGCCGGTGCTGACGAGTCGCCATCGATCGTCATGGACGTCGCACTGCGGATCCGATCCGCCCACCGTCATCGAAGAGCAGACGAGCAGTCGAGGGACTTGGTCGCTGTCCTCACCGCGACGCCACAGCGTCGGCGCATCGCTTTCTGGTACGTTGCCGAGAAATACGCGAACCATCGCTTGCTCAATGGAAGGCGATTAGACAGCGTCTGGGCGATGGGCATTCTTGGGTGGAGCGCTGGCTTGCAGCCAATCGATATGGAGTGGATTCTCGCCGATGTGTCGAATAAATCATCGAACGACCAAGCGGAACTTGCGATGGATGCGGCCATGGACGTCTGGCAGGTTCATGGCAAGCCCGACGCTCTGTTGCAACGGATACAAGCCATAGCGAATAAGAATGAGGGACTGGTCGCCGTGGTCAACCGCTTCTTAGTGCCTCGCATCCCGTCGCGCGAGGAGACGGAACACCTCGAGGAAATGGCGCGCCTTCAGGCCGAGCAGACCGAGCGAGAAGCGACCCAACAGACATCGTGGACTGAGTTCATCGACAAGTTGCGCGAAGACCCGGATAAATTGCGCCGCCTCCCGGCGCCGACCAAGGAGAATATTGACGCTCGGCTGTATTACCTGTGGGAGCTTTTGAGTGGCATGGACGGCCAATCACGCTACGCAATTGAGGATGTTCGGTTGGTCGAGCCCGTTCTCGGTATCGAGGTCACCGCGGCATTCCGAGACGGGCTAATTGCATTCTGGCGGCAGTGGGAACCGACCCTCGAGAGCGCGCGGGCGGTGGACCAGCGTAACGTCATTAGTAAAATCGATTGCATGGGGATCTGTAGTGTCACGGTAGAGGCGGCAGCCAATCCTCGTTGGGCTTCAAACCTCACAGCGGCGGAAGCCCGGAGAGCAGCCCAATTTGGAACGTTAGAACTCAACGGGTTCCCGTCCTGGATGATCAGACTGTCCGTTGAATGGCCCAACGAGGTGGGCGAGGTCTTGTTGCGCGAGATCGTGGCAGAGCTCGATAAGCCGTCGCCCACCCCTCACGCAGGTCCCTTGCAGGATGTGGAAAACGGAGCCAGCGAGATTGCACGAACCGTCGCGCCAGCGCTATTCCAAGAGTTGCAGACCCGCCGCCACTTGTCAGCGCTACTTCTCGAGCCGATGCTCACCATCCTTTCGCGCGGCTTGCCGACCTCCGCTGAGACTTTTGCCGCCTTTTTGCTGGGACGCGCTGCCGAAGCCGAGGACATGGAAATAGCAGCCTTGTATCTCGCGGCGGCGTTTCACCGCGATCCCTCGGCCGCGCTGGACGCACTGGTGCAAAAATTGGCGACGCTTGAGCGCGCGCTGCAGCGCCAGTTCGTCGAGGCATTGCTACCAGGGCTCTTTGGCGATTCCTTGAGGGATCGAGATAGAGAACCGCCAAAATTGCCGCTGACCGTCTTGGAGCGGCTACTCGAGATTGCATTCCGATCCGTACGGATTGAGGAGGACATTACTCACGAGGACGGCGTGGTGTTTTCACCTGGCCCGCGCGATGCTGCGGAATCGGCGCGTGGAGCGCTCTTTAGGCTACTGCGAGACAGTCCCGGCCGGGCGACCATCGTTGCCTTACGGCGGCTGGCAAACAATCCGGATATTCCCGTTGCAAAAGCGGGCGCGGAGCAGTGGTGTCTGGAGCGCGCGGCCGCCGATTCAGAGAATTCGCCCTGGCCGGCGGACGAAGCGGTGGCTCTAGAGCACACGTTCGAGGTGGTGCCTCGCACCCCAGCGGAACTTCAAGCGATCGCGATCCGCAGGATCAGCGACCTTGTCCATGATCTGCACCACGGAGATTCATCCCTGGGTGACGTGTTCAAGATGCTTCAAGATGAAAACGCGGTGCAACGATGGATAGCACAGGAATTGCGCCACCGCGCGGGACGTGCTTATTCGCTTGAAAGAGAGCCACTCGTTGCGGACGAGAACGAGCCGGACATCAGATTGCGCAGCCTCGCGGGAGAGGTAAGTCTTCCGATCGAAATCAAAGTGGCCGAAAGTTGGAGCCTGGCGGAACTTGAAAAGGGACTCGTTGAGCAGTTGTGTGGCCGCTACCTGAGGGCGAGGGGCGCAAAAGCCGGCGTCTACCTAATCGCGCATCTTCACGCGCGAGCCATCGGCTGGCACGGCGAAGCGGGAAGCGTGTTGACTTTCGACGAGGTGATAGCGCATCTGCAGCAGTTTGCCGACAGCCTAGCCGAGGCTGGTAGCGATGCTCCCCAGGCACGGGTCTGCGCAGTCGATGTATCGGACCTTTGAGTGCACAGCCAAGAACTATCAATCAGGACGCTGCGATTGACGGCAATCAGTGGTAGAGCTCCGTGAAGCCGACTCTACGTTCGAGGGGGGGCACTGCAGGATTGTGTGATTGGATCCCCCTGATTTCGTCGCAATGGGACCACCCGCCCTGGCCAAACCAGCGGATGATAAGCTAACCAGAGTTATGCTGTATGATACTGGATTACTCGCATTATGGCTCTGGAACAAACTGCGCAAAAATGGTTCGGATTGAGAGTGAACATGGTGCAATTAGCTTCTGGGCGGAACAGGCCGCACGCTTCGTTTGATGCGCCTTCGAAAGCTCCAACCTTGCCCGCGTATTTTTCGCTTTCCAACATCGCTGTCGCACGCGGAAGCACCTCCCTAATAAGGTTATCAACGGCAACCTCTGAGGCATGCTCTTTGCGAAGCTGGAAATAGTGATTCGCAAACTCGTTGTCAAATTCCACGTATCCGCCTTTATTCCAGGGCGTGGCTATGGGGACATCCGCAGAAACTAGATCGCCCCATTTCAAGCTTGCGCGCTCGGTTGACGCCGTGATGTTCGGTTTCCACGGCTCGGCTTCCATTTTCGCTCTGTTGCAGTCCGCCAGAGTGAAGTACTCATCAGCGAGCCCAGCAAAATTATGGCCGAATTCGTGCACAATCAAATACTTCGACCAGGCACTGTCTATCGCACCTATGCTGTACTGGCGAAATTCCGCTGCTCCTCCGTATCGTTTGGTGTTAGTAATAACAATGATGTAGTCGTACGGAACTATAGCGGCTGCGTCACGTAGCCCGTCGATGTTGAGGGGCTCAATGCGGCGCTCTATCCCTCGTGAATTGTAGGTCGAGGCCAAAGCCGTGCGTTTCCAAATGCCGTCCAAAGGACTAGTGATGCCACTATCCTCGCTCGGCAGGAAGACGGAGCGGACGTTGAATGACTCTCTATTTTCTTTGAACGGGTTGGCAGAGAAAAGATATTCTGTTGCCCGCGATGCGTCATCCTCGAACTTCATATGCTCAGCGGCGATGTATCCATCCCCGATAATCACTATGTCTACCTTCTGAGATGGATGCCCACTTTCGAAAATCACTCGCGCCTTAGCTCTCGACGGTGCTGCCATCTTTTGCACCTCCGGGGCCGCCGGATCAATTATCCCGCTCCAGATTTCAGTGAAATTCCTATTGTCCTTCGTGCGCCTTTTGATCGACACTTGTACGGCGTTTCTTGGAAAAGGCAAACGCACCGCGTCGGAAGTGGATGTCCACGACTCCTGACCCTCAAACCCAAATCCAAATCCGTAGCTAAAAAGAGGGCGGTTGTCACGCGCATCGAAAGCCAGAAACAGGTACTCGCCGAGGTTTAGGGGTAAGCGGTTAGGTAACCACACTCTGCCGTGGATTTCGGATTTCTGATGACATGTCACCTGGATTTAACTGAAGGAGGACGGCATGTTGACACAAGAACAACGGGCGACGATGAGTGCGATATGGCT
>JALYIT010000062.1 GCA_030775645.1 Pseudomonadota bacterium
CGGCAGGAACTGAATCGTCGAGCGGCAAACACCAGTCGTGCCACCCGTGATACCCCGCACGCGCGATACGGCGGCGGCCGGTGGCGCGCCGCGCGATGCGGAGCGCGGCGGTCGTTGCTTCGCTCCCTGTTTTCAGCAGCACGGCCATGTCGGCGGCGGCGAACCGCTCGACGAGAGCCTCGGCAAAAAGCACGTGCTGGGGCCGATTCATCGAAAGCAGCGACCCCTGCTCAAGCTCCTCACGCGCCGCCGCGTCGACCTCGGGATCCGCGTAGCCGAGCAGGAACGCGCCGAAGGCCATCAGGAAGTCGATGTACTCGTGCCCGTCGACGTCCGTGATCCGGCAGCCGCGGCCCCGCTCGATGTACATCGGGGAGCGCTTGGGCGTAGTGAGCGCCCGCCCGGACAGGTGGTGAGCACCCGGAATGACGCGCTCGGCTCGGCCCAGCCATTTCCGGGACAACGTGTAGCGTTCTTCAGTCATGTCTTCGCCAGTTTTGACTGCTGGCGCAGCATCTCATTGAGGAGCAGCACCTGGGCGCCAGCGCTAGGAGGAAGACCGATCACGCCTGGCCACTCCTAGGCGCCGCCGGGGCAGGAACCCACCAACGATCTTGAAAGTGAAGTCCACCGCCGTGGTCAGCACTCTGGCCGCGAGGGCAAGAGCCTCTTCGCGGGTCAACGTACGGGGCAACGCGTCCGGCATGTCGGGAAACGACACCTTAAATCCGTTGCCGTCACGAGCGGTACGAGCAGCGTAGCTCAACATGTCATTTGTCCTTCGGCAGAGGGAAACCGTGTGCCCGCGACAGAAAGTGGTTCTGCCATTGTAAACAAAAAAGATTCCCTGGTCATCGCGCGCGACACGGCGTCCGCTCGGCTCCCAGCTCGTTGGGCCAGCTGCAGAAAAGTTGCCCATTCTCCATCAACTGACGACGGTGGAAGTTTCAGTGCAAGAACCTGGCGATTATTCCAGCTGACAGTACGGTAAAAGCCCGCCATGCATCACGCACCAGAGACGCTCCTTCGAATTGCCAGACTGCACCGGCGCACCCATATTCCCTGACCCGATGTTGGGGGGGGGGGCGGATTTTGTTACGTGGGGGTGACCGTGCATCTCGTGCAAATTCTTCAAACGTACGTGGCGCTTGCGGCGCATGGCGCTGGAACGAACATTTGGCCAAGACGAAATTATTATTCGCTCAGTCAGATTGACAAAATTATCAGTCAGGTGGACTCCAAGATGGCTTACACATCATTGTCAGCCACACGATGAGCCACGCGCTCCCTGGAGTGTATCAGGTCTTTGCCTCTATTCTCTATTGACGCTCACGGTTGCGCCTCAATCCTGTCTGTGATGGTCCGCATCGAAGAACTATCCGGCGTCAGAAGCAGGAGGGCATGACCCGCGACAGAGTCCTCGATGCGGGATCAAAAGCTTAGCGCAGAGTATTGCGGCATTTATCCAGTAAACCGGAATAAACATCGTCGGCCATTTCTTACTCTCGCAACACCCACTCGCTCAGTCTCCCCGCCTGGGGCTTTCAAAATAACCGACCTAGGGAAGTCTCCTCGTTCCTGATCCCAAGATTGAACATCCTCGTGATGTAATTATCGAGGTCACGGCTTGTGCCATGGCGCACGGTGGGCAACGAGGAGGTGTAGCTCAAGATCCGCGTGACCCCGGGGTGGCTACGGAATGCGGTCAGGCCAGTGAGCGGATAACTATTCCAACAAAAAGCGGGGCGGTCAATGTCCGAAATTGGCGCAAGGTCCCTGCTAAATCGGAAGAGGACGGGAGATTAGTTTACTGACCGGTGCCGCCCGCACCAAAAGCCGACGGCTGCCTCTCGCAGAACGTGGGCTTCGAATTACGGCGGCGTTGTGCGTGCGCGAACGTATAGCCCGAAGGGAATTGCCAGCGCTCGGCGTGAGCTATTGGTTTGGTAGACGCGCACGAGTGCTCGGCCCTTTGGCTTCTCCACACAGTGCTGCTCGAAAGTCTCAATTTGATCCTCTTAGCAACTAGCTCCTTGCCGAGGCGGAGATCTAGGTGCGTTGGCTCAGCGTAAGTTCCTGCTGACAGCAAAATCGGTGTGGCGACTCTGGTACTACACCTCACACTTGCTAGGATTTACTCAATGCGGCGAGAGCGGAATCGCGAAATTCCAGGGCGACACCTCTGACAAATGAACGGCCTAGCGAATTCTCGCGCGACTCTCGCCGCAGTTCTCCAACGGATCTTTTTCCGCGAGTCAGCCTATTTCCCGTACGAATCACGTCGTTCATTTGTGCGGAAAAGGGGTAATTCCACGCATGCAGCGATTGCTGACCTTGCGATTGGGCGTGTGGACCAGAGGCGGAGGGTGAAGGCTTGTGGTGGGACTTAAATCGTCGAGCCAGAGAATGCTTAAAGACTACGCGATCCCAGTTATACCGCGGGCCTAGGGTCCGTAAGGTTCCTTTCGGAGAATTCAGCTGATGAAAATTCCGCCGAGTCGGGTTAAAGAGGGTAGCCCTGCAGCGCACGGGGCGATTTGGGATGGCAGGGGCACGAACTTCACGCTTTTTTCTGCTCATGCCACCAAAGTAGAGGTGTGCCTGTTTGACTCTACGGGCACTACCGAGCAGGAGCGAATCGCGTTACCAGAATACACCGACCAAATCTGGCACGGTTACATCCCCAATATTGACCCCGGTTCGGTCTATGGCTACCGGGTCCATGGTCCATATGCACCCTTGGAAGGTCATCGATTCAATCCCAACAAGTTGCTCATGGATCCTTATGCGCGCGCGCACACAGGGACGCTCAAATGGGCACCTGAATGCTTTGGCTACACGATCGGCGCCGAGGATGGGGATCTTTCATTTGATGACCGCGACAGTGCGCCTTTCGTGCAAAAATGCGTCGTCGTAGATCCTAATTTTGACTGGAAAGGCCAGCCGCGTTCGCGCGGGCTCGCATGGGACCGCACCATCATCTACGAAACGCATATCAAGGGATTTACCAAGAAACATCCCCTCGTACCGGAACACTTGAAAGGCACCTATGCCGGCTTTGCAACCCCGGCAGTCATCGAGTACATCAAAAGCTTGGGCGTGACGTCGGTTGAACTGCTGCCTGTCCATGCGTTCATCGACGATAGCTATTTGCTTGAGAAGGGGCTGGTTAACTATTGGGGTTACAACAGCATCGGGTTTTTCGCGCCCGATACGCGGTACGCCTCAGCGCCCGAGCAAACGTTACGCGAATTCAAGGAAATGGTAGCCAGCTTTCACGAAGCCGGGCTTGAAGTCATCTTGGACGTGGTCTACAACCATACTGCGGAAGGTAATGAGCGCGGCCCCACGCTCTCTTTCAAAGGCATCGATAATGCCCACTATTATCGACTGCTGCCGGATAACAAGCGATTTTATATTAACGACACTGGCACGGGCAATACGCTCAATCTTTCGAATCCCAATGTTATCCAGATGGTCACCGACAGTCTGCGCTATTGGGTCAACGAGCTCCACGTGGACGGGTTCAGATTTGACTTAGGGACCATCCTAGCCCGCGAGCCGGATGGCTTCGACAATCAAAGCGGATTTCTAAAAGTGTGCTCCCAAGATCCTGTGCTGCGCACCGTCAAGCTGATTGCCGAGCCGTGGGATTGCGGCCCAGGTGGATATCAAGTGGGCGGATTTCCACCCGGATGGGCGGAGTGGAATGACCGTTTTAGGGATACAGTGCGAGATTTTTGGAGGGGGCAGTCGGCGGCGGGAGATTTAGCCAAACGCCTTTGCGCGTCCGGTGATGTCTTCAATCGACTGGGCCGCCGCCCCTGGGCTTGCGTTAATTTCATAACTGCACATGACGGATTCACGTTAAGCGACATCGTGACGTATAACGAGAAGCATAATGAAAAAAACGGCGAAGAAAATCGTGACGGCAGTAACGAAAATCGCTCGTGGAACTGCGGCGTGGAAGGCGCCACTGAAGACCCCGTGATCAATGCGCTTCGGGAGCGCCAGATCCGCAACATGCTTGCGACTCTGCTCCTTTCGCAAGGCACTCCCATGCTATTGGCGGGCGATGAGTTTGGGCGCACGCAAAACGGGAACAATAATGCCTACGCGCAAGACAACGAGACTAGCTGGTTAAATTGGGCCCTTGCGGAGAAGGGACGCTCCCGGGTGGCCTTTGTACAAAAACTCTGTGCGCTCCGCAAGAAATACCCGGTTTTGCGACGCAATCTTTTCCTCACGGGAAACGAAGATACAGAGTTAGGAATCAAGGACGTTACCTGGATCAATGCCAATGGCACCGAAATGCAGCATAACGATTGGGCGGATCCAGCCATGCGTTGTTTCGGGATGCTTATCGATGGCCGCGCCCGGCCGACAGGGGTACGTCAACGAGGCACGGAAGCGGCTATGTTGATAGTGCTCAACGCGCATCACGACGTCGTGGAATTCGCTCTTCCGGCGGTCGAAGGCGCAACATCCTGGCTCTTAGAACTCGATACCAATATAGTCGACGAGGCAAGCGGCTTTAGGGCTGAGCCAGGCAAACGGTGTCGAATCACAGGCCGGTCCCTGGTTCTGTTCATCGGCCCAACCCCATCCGCGTGAGCGAAGTGGTAGCGCTGGATCGCATACGGCGTGCAGTTCCGTCTGTGTTTTCCGCCACCAGGCGTGCTAATCCGGAGGTTTCGTGGCATCCAAAATAGAATCCCCGACCAGGTTGGTCGCTCACGGCGCAGCCCGACTGACCGAGGTCGATGTGGATGACTACAACGCCGAAATAAGCGACAAAGATGGAGGATTCGTCGGTGACCGAGCGAGCGGGCGCGCATTCCGCGCGATTTTGGAGACCGCACGCGAGCAGGTTAGAAAGCTAGATGACGATCCTATCGGGGAAGTGGCAAGTTCGGAGATCAGCAAGAAACAACTCGATCGTCTGCTCGTGGAGGGGGACGCGGAGGCGGCAGGCTTAGTGCTAGGCACGATCGAGGAATTCGCGACGGCGTTTGCGGACGTCATCTGCAAATTTATGAGGCTTAGAACGTGGAAAGGGACGCAGCGTATCGTCGTAGGCGGCGGCTTACGCGCGAGCCGCATCGGGGAGTTGGCGATTGGCCGTACGGCGGTCTTACTAAAGGCCATGAAGCACGATATCGAGCTTGTGCCGATACGCCACGATCCAGACGAGGCAGGCCTGATTGGCTGCACCCAATTAGCACCCTCTTGGATGTTTTCAGGGCATGACGGGATTATTGCCGTTGATATCGGCGGCTCAAATATCCGCGTCGGAATTGTCCAGTTGAACGCTCGAAAATCCGGGGATCTCGCGAAGAGCAAGGTGTTTGACTCCGACCTGTGGCGCCACGCAGATGATGATCCGGATCGAGACGGTGCGGTGGATAGATTGGTGGAGATGCTAAAGGCCATGATCAAGCGTGCTGCCAAGGGTAAAATACAGCTTGCACCTTTTATTGGTATCGGTTGTCCTGGCCGCATCAGGGAAGATGGATCCATCGAAAAAGGCAGCCAAAATCTCCCTGGAAACTGGGAGCATAAAAGTTTTAATTTGCCCTCGATTTTGCGTGAGGCAATTCCAGAAATTGATGGTCATGAGATGACTCCAGTAATGCATAACGATGCGGTGGTGCAGGGCCTCAGCGCAGCGCCTTTCATGAGGGACGTCAGACATTGGGGTATCATGACGATTGGTACGGGGCTTGGAAACGCGCGATTCTCAAATCGCAAGCGGGCTGAAGCGGGATAAGATGAAGCCCTTTCGTACGACGTTTGCCATCGAACGACGCTCCCATGCCGCGGTATCGGAGTTCTGCCATTTGAATCTACATTGCGCGGCAAAACGAGCGCTGGATCCCATTGAAAAAATGGGGGGTGCGAACGGCCGCGCTGCACGATGCGACAAGATCACGCGGAGGCGGTAGCAGCAGTGTTCATAAGAAAGCATGCGGTGCATTCAACTGATCGATGCAACACCATTCAATATCTTTATAGATTGAGGGTGTACGTTATGGCGCAAATGGGTCGTCCAGGATTGTCAGCGGCGCAAAAGATCGAGTTATGGCGACGTTGGAAGGAAGGCCAGGAGTGAGATCGACCTGGCGTTGGATCGTCACGCTGGCTCGATTCACGGCGTGATACGTCTCCGAGGTGGCTATGCGCCTCATGCTCGACGTAGGTCCCGGTTGGCGCTGCGTCCCGCGGAGCGCGAGGAGATTTCCCTGGGTATCAGCGTACAGACTCGCTGAGGCAGATTGCGGCGAAGCTAGGGCGGCCCGGTCCTGAGCGGAGCCCTCCAAGGGAGCGGCCTTTACAACGATCTTTGGAAGTAGCGTGCGCAAACGGGACTGTGGACTTGGGTGGGCGGCCCTGATTTCGGGGTTCCCGACGGTACGATGCAGGGCGTCTATGGCACGCGCGGCGTCGCCGCGGCCGGCAATATACCAACGCCGCGCTCTGGCTCCGTGGGCTGGGTCGATAGCGGCGGCAATCTTTGGCTATTGGGTGGTCAATACAGCGTGACCGGTACCGGCACGCCATTTGCCAACGACCTGTGGATGTAGAACATCTCGAGCGGGTTGTGGACGTGGATGGGCGGCAGCGCCGTCCCGCCCTCTAACGTGCCCGCGGGTGTGTACGGGAGTGAAGGTACGCCGTCGACCGGCAATGTGCCCGGTGCACGTCGGGGAGCTGTTGCATGGACGGATGCGTCGGGGAGGTTCTGGCTATTCGGCGGCGACGTGGAAGGTTCGAATCCCGATGTGTGCTGTCTGTCCGCCAATGACCTATGGCGCTACGACCCTGCTATGGGCGCGTGGGCATGGATCAATGGTTCGATGAACGATCAAATAATGACACCGGCGGGCGTATACGGCACGCAGGGGGGTCGCGGCGGTCGGAAATGTGCCGGGCGGTCGAACGAACAGCGCCGCCTGGGTCGACCTGATGGGCAACCTATGGTCGTTCGGCGGTTACGGCTACGGCCACACGTCAAACAGCCAATTTGCTTCGTTTAACGACATGTGGCGATTCTCGCCCTAGCTGGACTCATGGATGCGATCCACTCTATGTGCTCCCCAACAAAGGCAGCCGATCATGGAACCCATCCTTTGACATTCAGTACTCGCGAACCCGGTAACAAGGACAAGCTTGTAGGTAAGAAAACCCCATTCAAGCTCAAGGAGATTTGGGCGATCCGTGTGCGCATGCAGATTGCGCGCCGGTGTCGGGATTTTGCTCTGTTCAACTTGGCGATCGACAGCAACCGTCGTGGCCGGACTATGGCCCCCGGGGCACTCGTGCTCCAACAGAAGACACGACGTCCAATTCGAAATCACCGCACCAACTCGGAATGCGGTGTTGGCGTCGATTGTCTATTCGACGTTGAAGTCCGAGGATTTTCTGTTCCGAGTCGAATGCACGCATTGCCGCACCTACGGTTCCGGATTGCGTTTGAAATATCGCGCGAGTAGCATCGCGCACTGACGGTAGAATGGCAGGTCGCCCTCGCCACACAAAAATGAATGGTTCGGAGCAGGGAGATTCCCTGCTGACTGCCCCTCTCTAGCTACGAAACTGAGGAGGATCCCATGATGTTCCGCATGGCAAAACGGATTTTGGTTACAGCGCTGGTGCTTTCCCCACTTGCGGCAATGCCCGAGACGGACGACCGATTCCCTTTTCTCGAAGCCACCGTGGCGCAACTCCAGGCAGAAATGGCCGCCGGTCGGCTGACCTCGGAGCGGCTGACGCGCGCGTACATCGACCGCATTCACGCGTTGGACTCCGGTGGTCCGGGGGTCAACTCCATCATGGAGCTCAACCCGGACGCGCTGGCGCTGGCGCGTCGGGCCGATGAGCTGCGCGCACATGGCGTCGTGCTCGGACCTCTGCATGGCATCCCGGTGCTTTTGAAGGACAACATCGACACGGGCGACAAGATGCAGACCAGTGCAGGATCATTTGCGCTGGTGGGAAGGCCGGCCGTGGGTGACTCCACGGTCGCGGCGAATCTGCGCGCCGGGGGCGCCGTGATTCTCGGAAAGACGACCTTGTCAGAATGGGCAAACTTCCGCTCGTTCGAATCGATCAGCGGCTGGTCGGGTCGTGGCGGACAGACGCACAATCCTTATGGCATCGACCGCAATCCTTGTGGCTCCAGTTCCGGTTCCGGCGCGGCCGCTTCTGCGAACTTCGCCACTGTGTCGATCGGTTCGGAAACTGATGGAAGCATTGTCTGCCCGGGCAATGCGAACGGCGTGGTTGCCATCAAACCCACGGTTGGACTCACGAGCCGGGCTGGTGTTGTGCCGATTTCGCATACGCAGGACACGATCGGTCCACATGCACGCACCGTGGCTGATGCGGCGGCAGCGCTGGGAGTGATTCAAAGCCGCACCTACGACGGACGCGACCCTGCAACCGGTAGCGTACCTTTGGGCTGGCGCGGGCGCTTTGCCCGGCCGAGTAACATACCGACCGATTACACGCAGTTTCTCGACTCGGATGGACTGAAGGGGGCGAGGATCGGCATCACGCGCGTGGGACTGAACGGATTCACTAATGTCGTTACGCCAGCTCCGGTGATCGCCGCGATCGAAGCCGCATTCAAAGCACTTAGCGATGCGGGCGCGACCGTCATTGATCTGGACAAGGCGGGATTCAGCTTCACACCCGCGGCAGGCGAGTTCGGCGTACTGCTCTATGACTTCAAGAATGACGTACGTGCGTACTTTGCTACCCGCCACGGGGTACCCGTTGCCGGCGGGACGCTGCAGACAGCGATCAATTTCAATAATGCCCACGCAAATATTGAGATGCCGTTCTTCAATCAGGACATCTTTGATCTCGCTAATTCGCTGAACACGAGCGATCCAAACGCGCCACAGGATCCCGCCTTCTTCGGCAGCAACAGCGCTGGAATGTCGTCCTACAACATCGCGCTCGATCTGGACCAAGCCGCCGGTGTCAGCATGGACAAAGCCCTGAGCAAATTTGACCTAGACGCGGTCGTATCGGCCACTGACAATCCAGCGTGGTCCACTGACCTGATGTACGGCGACCATTTCATTTTCGGAACCTCCGGCTTGGCAGCCGGCCCGGGCTATCCGATCGTACAAGTTCCCGCAGGTGAGGTGTTCGGGGTGCCTATCGGCATCAGCTTCTTCGGCACGGCGTTTAGCGAACCCACGCTGATCAGGCTAGCTTCGGGCTATGAAGCGGCGACTCGTGCGCGCGCGCACAACCTGCCGACATTCGCAGCGACTGTGCCTTTCGACCACATCAAGGGCCCTCTGCAGCAGGACGCGGAAAGTGACAAGACAGAACAGCGGGCGGCTACTGCCGCGTCGTCCACCGCCGCGCAGGGGGCTGCTCCCTCGTCTAGCGCTGCTGCTTCGCCGAACCATGACACGTCCGCGAAGATCAAAAAAGCGCTGCATCAATTGTAGCGCCGCTCGTCGCCCGGGCTTATTCGTTGCCCGCGGCTCAGAGGAGTATCGGTCGAAGACGCGCCCCTTCAAACGATGGTATGCGCGAATGATAAAGGGACGCGGATTTTGCAAGCCACATGACGAAACGGCGCGCTACCTAGCTGCCGTCGTACTCAGTCGGACACGCGCCCCGGCGCGGCGAACCGCCGGGGGGACTCGAGCGATGGGACTACCTGCCAATCCCGCAGACACCGCTACTTGGTATGGATGGTTCCGTCGGCTGAGATATCAAAGCTCACCGGCTGACCGTCCTTCTGGGCCTGGCCGACCCAGTCCCGACCATTTTTATGTAGTCCGTTGATTTCCTTGAAGTTTTGCTGCATGAGCAGCTGGGTAACTTGGTCCTGACTCATCGACGCTGTTCCGATATAGCTGGATTTGACCACCTCGCGTCCGCCGCAAGCTCCGAGCATTACGAGACAACTCAACGGAACGATCAGAAGTAAACGCATAAAACGGCCCTATAAAAAATTTAAAATTGTTGCTAATTAGAATCAAGTCTACACAGCATTTAATTTGATCATCTAATCGAGGTGGGAAAAAGAGGCGCAAACGGTGATTCAATGTGGGAGTACTCCGACACTGAGGACGGACATCTGGACTATCCGAAAAACAGAAAGTGCTTGGGACAAGACTTTTGCAGCAACATTTTAAGATCCCGGCAGCTGATCGATCCCTTGGTGGGCCAGCAGGCGCGCCAGTTGCGCGGCGGCGGCAGCGCGAAGTAATCCACGCGTCGTCAGGCCGCGCGACGAACAGCAGATTTCTGCTCGACCAATCGCAGCTCTTGTAGGTGAAGAGAGAACACCTCCTCGAAGCGGACCGCGTAATATGGGATGGAATGATCCAGCCTTGCACCGACATTTGAAGTCCTCTTCGTATCGCGGGGTTGCGACTACCGAGCCGTTGGCGGCGGCTCGCTCCGGCGTGGGTCCGCTCGAGTCGAAAGTGCTTGCACTGTTGTGGGGCCAAGACCGAGCCGTGACCGTGCGGCACGTCCATCTCGGATTTCCGGAACTCGCCTACACGACCTTGATGACCACACTCGATCGTTTGTATCGGAAAGGGATATTAGTCCGGCGCCGGTGCGGGCGCGCTTTTGCGTATGCGCCACGCTGCTCGCGGGACCAGCTACTGAGCGAATTGGTATCTCGCCAAGTTACGAGTTTGCTCGCAACTTCTGGTGCCAGCACAGCTATTTTGTCGACCCTCGTCCACGAGGTGGGACGCACCGATGCCGCTCTTCTTGACGAGTTGGAGGCTCTGGTTCAAGCCGAGCGTACGCGACTCAAGATGGAGGACGAGTGAGTTTCGGGGCGATCCTGTGCCTCGTCTTGACGGCCGTTTACGGACTGACCAGCTTGCTGATTTCGATCCTGGTTGCCGTTGCCTGGCGTGCCGGTCTCGACCGGCGGTGCTCGACCTCGATCGATCTTCTGGTCTTGCGTCTATTGCCCGCGGGCGGAGGCACCCTCCTCACATTAACCGTGGCTCTGCCCGCGTTTCTGATTTACGAGCCGGCCCACGAGATTGAACAGATCAGCGAGCTCATTGTGACCTTTGCAGTCTTTGGGCTGATTAGCGTCGGCGCGGGGATTTTTCGGGGATTACGAGCCTGCCAGGCCGCGCAGACGCTCCTTAGGAACTGGGGGCCAGCCGACCGGTGGTTCGCGGAGGACGGGCAGACCGTCGACCTAATGGACATCCCGGAACCGATTGCCGCGGTCGTTGGAGGGTGGCAGCCGCGAATCGTGGCGGCCAGGCGAGTATTCGGCGTGTGCAGTAACGAGGAGTTCCGCCAAGTCATTGGGCATGAAGTCGCGCACGTCTCGGCACGAGACAATCTGAAGCTCCTAATCCTCCTCGGCAGTCCCGATGCGCTCGCCTGGCTTCCGAGCGGCGTGGCCCTAACGGCGCGGTGGCAAGCCGCGGCCGAGCTTGAGGCAGACGAACGGGCCACCGGTTCAGATCCCCGCAAGCGCGTTGCGCTCGCATCGGCGCTGATCAAAGTGGCCCGACTTGCGAAAGGCGCAGATCGATCGCTTCCCGCGCTCAGCATGCCCGTTGCGTTGAATGAAGTGGAAGAACGGGTGCGACTGTTGCTATCGCCGTCACAGAATCCGACTCCGGCAATCACCGTCAATCAACTGATGGCATCCGCAACGCTGGTTCCGGTCATCGCCGTGCCATTTTATGAGCTCATCCATCAAGTCATCGAATCCTTAGTGTCGTTCGGCCGCTGAGTTGTGTTCTTCGAGTCGCTCGCCAGCGGGTGCTCGCAAAGTAATTGCACTGCGTGTAATGACATTGCTGCAGTCGGAGCTCAACGCCACGCGTATCCGATCCGAATCCACGTCATGCGTGCTGGCAAAAGATAAAATGACTGGCTGCCGAACTCGCTGGACGTCACCGGCGGGCGCCGGTTGGTAAGATTACTTCCTTCGAGAGTGACGCTCAAAGGCCCCCAGGTATAGCCCAGGTTGGCGTCCAGCTTGGTATACCCGCCGACCAGCGCGGTGTTCTCCTGGTCGAGATAACGCCGGCCGACATATCTCGCGACGGCGCTCGCGTTGATGCCCCGTTTTGGTGTGTAAAGCAGCCCCACCGAGGTCAGAATATGAGGCGACAAGGTCAGCTGATTGCCTCCAACTTCAACGTTGGAAACGCCATTGAAGAATTGAAATCGCGTGAAGCGCGCGTCGTGATACGCACCGCTCAGCGCAATCGCGAAATCCGCGTTGACCTGATATCGCGCCCCGGCCTCGGAACCCCTGAGTCGATCTGCGGCCGCGTTCACCAAAGCCCCAGTACGATTTCTGACGACCAGATTGTTGAAGTCGAGCAGAAAGAACTCCGCCTGGTAGGTTATACGCCCGTCAGCCGCGGCCCCTTTGAAACCAACCTCGTAGCTTTGCGCAGTCTCAGAATTTAACAGAGCGGGGGTAAAATCGGGTCCAAAATCAATTGCGGCCGGTTTAAAGGCGTTGCGATAGTCACCATAGACCGCGAACTCGTTCTTGCCCTCCGTCCAGGCTATATAGTTGACACCAATGGTTTCGGACGGACGGACAGTGGTCCTGCGCACGCTCCCGGTCGAGAGCTGGGGTGGAGGGAGGACGAAGTCGCTCGTATCCTTGTGTTCGTGAGCTTCGTTGATGCGCAGCCCTGCTGTCACGTCCAAGCGGTCGTTGGGCTTCCAATCGAACTGTGCGTACTGGCCCGCAAACAGGCGCCGATCATTGACGGTTCCAATTTCATTGACCGGCACGCCTGATGTGGGCGGCGGCAGCACCGATCCATCGAGTGGTACGGTGTAGCCACCGTTGCCGTTCAAGGTGGTCTGCCGGCCGCGGCCATGCAACATATCGATACCCACGATCAAGGTCGTTTCGGCGGACAGCTGGTGGGTTTGGTGGCTGTCCAGGTAACCGTCGTCGAGATGGCGCCGCTGATGCTGCGTGTCGGCCGCACCGCTGAGATCGGGATGCAGAAAAGCGCGAATATCAGTGATATCGGAATACGCAAATGACACGAGCGTGTCCCAGGCTCCTCTGGCGGTTGTCAGTGTATAACCCATCGCTACGTGATACCGGTCTTGATCAATCTTCCCGTCCGCTGGGTTGAAATTGGCGTTGATCGGTGTAACCGAGTTGAGCGCGGTGCCAAGGCGGATCACTGGACTCGGCGGGACATCTCGAATCAGCGCCACATCCGCATCGACGCGCAATCGGCCGCGGCCAAGATCGCCCTCACCTCGGTAGAGCACATGTTCATACGAGATCATTTCGCGAGAGTCGGCAAAGCCAAGGCTCTCCCCGTCGACTGCCAGAGACTGGCGCCACGCACCTAATGGCGGTAACACGAACGAGGCTGAGCCTCGCACGGAGCCGTAGGTGCCGTAAGCAATATCCGCCTGGTCGGCAGCTTCACCAGCCGGATAATGGATCGCGTGAACCACGCCGACAAAGGACGTTGCTCCGTACATTACGGGCGCAGCCCCCTTGAGCACCTCGATGCGCTGGATGTCGTTGAAGCTGAGCGTCGTTACCGAGGGATTGAACGCGCCTCCCCAAGGCACTCCATCCACCACTAGAAGGAAAGCATCGAATTCATGCAGGCCCCAAAAAGAAGGCACCGCGCTTGAGGGCCCCGCATCGCCCCCCGGCGGTGCCTCTACGCCGGGCACGAGACTCAATGCACTTGAAATGTCCATCGCGTCCCGATCCAGCAGCTCCTTGCCCGACACAACCGAAATCGCAGCAGGAATACGATCGGCAGCTACTGGAATTCGAGTTGCAGTAACGACGACGACGTCGATTGTCTGGGCTTGCGCAGGAGGGGGAAGGGCTAAGAGACCTGCGAGTAGGAAACCTGCGGCGAAAGAGATCTCAGGAAAGTGCATCTGCGAGTCTCGTCCCAAACATCTTTCTTTTATTCGAGAGTGCGTCATCAATGAGAGACAGCAGGCGTTTGATGCGACCTGCAGCAGCGCACGGCTTCCACCGCTCCAAAAAGGGCACCGACAGGGGAACGGTCCGCCCAAACAATGCATCCAGTTTAGGCGTCCGAATCGTGCTACTACCAGCGATCGTAGCAGTCATGGAAGAACAGCGTGAGTTGCGCGCCGAAGATGCGTTTCTGACGGTGATGATTCGAGCGGAGAGCCAGAAGCGTGTTGACCACGTATGGGGCGGGTTCCCTGTGATGTCAACGGCTCTCGGAGTCCAACCTAACCTCGCTGTCAGCGAACGCGGAATCTTCGGATGAAGCCGTCAATAGTCTTGAGCGTTCGAGCGCAGTGGCGAATTCAATGCATCAATCTTCGTCTCGTGCAACGAGTTTGCCGCAGCCGATGAGGCGGAGGAGTCCATGTTCATCAGCGTTCCGCGGGTGCGTACAGATTAGGCCAAGGATAAGATTAAAGATGCGTTATCTCTGCCGGCGTTGGGAACGATTCGGCCACTGGCAGACTGGCCGCGCAGGCCCTGACCGGCTTTGTGCCGAACTTATCTTTGTTGGCCGTGTCTTATGGGGGGTATGGCAGAAGTGATCGCCAACAGTGGGAGCGGGCAAGCATATGAAACATGAAGCCTTGAAACGGAGTGGCAGGTTGGCCTTGATGGTGGTTTCGCTCGGGCTAGCGTTGTCCGGGTGCGTTATCTATCCACCGGACATTCGGGTTCCCTTCCCAATCGTGATCGGACACTATCATCACCACTACGACCACCATGACCACTACGACCACCATGGCGATGAGGACGAGGAAGACTAGGTCCCGCTGGCGAAGCGAAATAGGATTTGGCGCCGACACCAGGGCGCAGAGCCATGACGCGATGTTACAATTCCCGGCCGCCCGCTTCTTGGTGGATCGCTGAGAGCCTGCGGAGACATATCAAGAAGGGGACAGCGATGAAATTCAGGTCAAAATTGGCAGCCAGCGTGCTGGCGCTCGGAGTTCTCTGCGTGGCGGCTCCAACGTTCGCAGCGGATGTGCACATGTTTGTCCGTCACGAAGTCGCGGATTACGCCGCATGGAAGAAGGCGTACGATGGGTTTCGTGCCACGCAGAAGAAAATGGGCGTCGTTGCCCAGGCCGTTTATCAATCGGTCGACAATCGAAATGATGTCACGGTCACCCACGACTTCCACAGCCTCGAGCAAGCTAAAGCGTTTGCCTCATCGCCGGAGTTGAAGAGCGCTATGGAGAAAGCGGGCGTCAAAGGAGCACCGCAGGTTTGGTACACGACTAAGAGTGCTAAGTAGCAGCCGACGCGCTTGAGGCACAAACAGAACCCCGGCCACAAGCCGGGGTATCTAAGGTCTGATCACGGCGGGAACTTGCACAGTTCGGATTGCACACCCGTCTTTGCAGACAATGGAATCCATGATGATTCCGCGGCGCTGCCCGGCCACGCGGCAAATCGCAGGCCATTTTGAAAAGAGCCGGCATCATCGAGGCTTGCTGCATCCCCTCGCAGTCGTAAATCCACCCTGTTCGTGTCACAGTTGTGCGGCGGATGCGTACAAAAGGGAGACTTGATGCCGCTCTCGGATGCTATCAAGGCGGTGCCGGGCTCGATCGAGGTTCGATCGATCGATTATGTGCCAGACGAGGAGCGTCATGGCGGACTGGCGAGCCAATTCACTCTGTGGCTCGCGGCCAACCTGCAGATTACAGCGATCGTGACTGGCGCACTTGCCGTCGTCTTCGGGGGTGACGTGTTTTGGTCGCTGGTGGGGCTTTTGCTGGGTCAGTTGATCGGCGGCGCCGTCATGGCGCTTCACGGGGCGCAGGGCCCGCAGCTCGGGCTGCCCCAGATGATCTCTTGTCGCGTGCAGTTCGGCGTCTATGGCGCAATCATTCCGATCGTGGCGGTGTGTCTGATGTACATCGGCTTCTCGGCCAGCGGGTGCGTATTGGCTGGTCAAGCAGTCGGTCAGCTGCTCGGTGTCGACGATGCTCTCGGCATCGTGATCTTCAGTTGTTTGATCGTAACGGTGACGCTGTTTGGGTATCGATTCATTCACCTTCTTGGACGAATCGCAAGCGTCGTCGGGATTGCCGCTTTCGTGTACATGTTCAGCAGACTGTTCGCGACCCACGCTATTTCTGCGTTGTTGGCAGTGCGGCATTTTTCGGCGAGCAAGTTTCTTTTGGCGATGTCGCTGGCGGCGTCCTGGCAAATAGCCTATGGACCTTACGTGGCTGACTATTCCCGCTACTTGCCGCGGGACACGCCGGTCGCTGGAATATTCGCCGCCGTCGGGCTTGGATCTGTCATCGGCTCGCAGATCTCCATGACATTCGGCGTTTTCGCCGCGGCGCTCGCTGGAAAGCAATTTGGACATCATGAGGTGCCCTACATCGTGAGTCTCGGAGCAACGGCCAAGGTCATGGGCCTGCTTTACTTCAGTATCGCATTCGGTAAGGTCACCGTGACTTCGTTGAACGCGTACGGCAGCTTCATGTCGATCGCCACTATGGTGAGCGGCTTTCGACGCGGCCTTCGTATTTCAGGGCAACACCGGTTCTTTTACATCGTCGGCATGGTCGGTGCATCGGCACTGCTGGCGCTGTGCGGCCGGCATACTTTCCTGCAGTCTTTCGAGGCTTTTATTCTGTGCCTGCTCGCAGTGTTCACGCCCTGGAGTGCGATCAATCTGATCGACTACTATTGCTTCACTCGGTCGCGTTACGACGTGCCCGCAATATCCGATCCGGACGGGCGCTACGGACGATGGAATTTGACCGGCATCGGCATCTACGTCCTGGGAATTTTGCTTCAGATCCCCTTTCTTTCGACCGCGTTTTTTACAGGTCCGCTGGTAGAGACGCTCGGCGGCGTTGACATCTCTTGGATCGTCGGATTGCTGGTACCGGGGATTCTGTACTATGTGTTCGGGCGTGCGTCGCTGGGTCGCGCCCCGCCCCAGATGATCCTGCCCGCCTGACGACGGGCATGCGCTCATCTGGCAGGCGCCGAAGTGCGATGGGCATCCTCTTGGTGCACGTGGGTTATTCGGGCGCGCGTAGCGCAGTTCGGTCCGCACGACAGAATGAATAAATCGTCAGCCTCATGTCTATAATTGCGCCTGAGCCGCGATTTTAAAAAAAGGTGGTTCTCGGAACTCCGAGCCCTGAGGAATCTAATTTGATGCGCCAGGCAAAGCACTTGACTCCAATGGTGTTGCTGATCGGACTGGCTTGCTCCGCGGCGTCCGCACAGCCGGCGGTGCAGCATGTCGATAGCGCCGATCAACTGCAAGAAGTAGTCGTTACCTCGGAGAAGATCAGGGAAGACGTGCGCAGGGTTCCGGCGAGCATCTCGGTGGTGTCGGCGGCGGACATTGCTGAGCTGCATATGCTCGACATTGCGGACCTTACCCGAGCCGTGCCCAATCTTTCTTTCTCGACCCAGGGTGGCCCCGGCAACCAGAACATTGAGCTGCGCGGCATCAGTTCGAGCGCGGGTTCGTCCACCGTGTCGGTGTACTTGGACGATGTGCCGATGACGGTGCGGAATCTCGATACGGAAGGCCAGGCAGAACCGGGATTCTTCGACGTCCAGCGGGTCGAGGTTCTGCGCGGCCCGCAGGGCACGCTTTACGGCGCGAGTTCCGAGGGCGGTACGATTCGCTACATTTCAAATCCAGTCAACCTGGACGCTTATAGTGGCTCGATATATTCCGACGTGTCCGGCACCAAGCACGGCGGCACGAACTACACCGGGCGGGGGATCGTCAACATACCGCTCATCGGCGGCGAACTAGGATTGCGTGCGGGCGTCGTTTCGACCAAGAGCAGCGGCTACGTCGATCACTACAATCCGGACAATCTCGGCCAGTTGGTGAGCCGCGGTGTCAACGGCGTCCAGACGACTACAGCGCGCGTCGCGATGGAATGGCGGCCGTCCGAAGGATTTGTCCTCAAGCCGTCTCTGTTTTATCAATATACGAAAAGCGGTGACCTCGACGTTTTGGATCTGGGGTCCGCAGATTCGTTGTCTCAGCACAAGCGCGTCGCCGAACCCGGAAAGGACACGTTGCTCGTGCCGAGCGCGAACATAAGTTACGACGTATACGGAGCGGATCTGACTTCCGTCACCAGCTATTTTTATCGATTCTTCGATCGTCAGGTCGACGGCACGTTCTACAATTCTGGCTTCATTGGCTCACTCATCGATGGCGCCGGCATTACCGGCTTGGACGGTAATCTAGACGGCGGGTTGGTGGGCAATGTCGCTTCGCCCGTTCACTACCAGATATGGACGCAGCAGTTCACGGAGGAGTTGCGGCTGGCGTCCAAACCCTATGCGGCTGGCGGCGCGCCCGTCACCTGGATCGCGGGTGTGTTCTATTCTCATCAAAAAATCGATTCACGCGATTTCGAGACGGTCCCCGGCCTCAACAATACGATCACGGCACTTTATGGAGCCAGCGAACTAACCTCGCCGGCCTTCCTGAACGCCTTGGGTAGTCCGCCGGTTCCGGTATTTCCCAACGATATCGTGTATCGCAACAACAAGCTCTTCACAGAAGAACAGTACGCGGTGTTCGGCGAAGCCACCTATCACGTCACCCCGGCGTTGCGTCTGACGGCAGGGCTGCGCTACCTGACCGCCGATACGTCGCTGCTACGGGTCGGCGGATACTATTTTGCGACCGGGTCCCCGCCGGCCGTCACCATCTCCAGCCGCGGAAGGCCGACCACTCCGAAGTTTGCTATTGCCTACGACATCGACTCGGACAATGCCTTGTACGCGACGATCAGCAAGGGATTCCGGCTGGGCGGCCCGAATCGGCCGCTGGCTTCCTTTTGTCCCGTGGAGCAGTCGACCTACGGGCCGGATTCGCTGTGGAATTACGAGGCCGGCGTCAAGTCCTTATTGATGGATGGCAGGCTTTCAGTCACCACAGACGTCTTCTATATCAAATGGAACAACATACAAGTCGACATCAACCTTCCCTGTACCTTCGACTACAACACGAACGCCGGGGCTGCGCGGAGCTATGGCAGCGAGGCGGAGCTCAAACTGAAGCCAATTTCGCACCTGACGCTCGGCGCCTCGGGTGGCTACACCAATGCGACTTTCACGCAGGGCGTACCGGCGCTCAGCATCTCCAGCGGACAGCAGATTCCCGGCGTCCCGCGATGGAGTGCCGACCTGTCGGCACAGTTCCGCGCGTCGGTGACCCCAACCTTCGCCGGATTCGCAACCGCCCACTGGAATTACGTGGGGGCGAGTCATGGCACCGTCGGCATGTCAGATCCTGACTACGTACGTCCTTCTTACACCGTGGCGGGAGTGACCGCCGGGGTCAACTATGGACATTGGGAGTTTTCAATGTTCGTCAAAAACCTTTTCAATGATCAGACGATCATTCAGCGCCCCAATCTGCAGACTGTGAACCGCGGCTACACGCTAGTGCCTCGCACGATCGGAGTATCCGCTTTTCTGCAGTTGTAAATAGGAAGCCGCGGATCGAATGAGGTCAAGGAGAGGGCCAGGGTTTCCCCGACAGGCCAAAGGCATGTATTCAGATGCCAACTACACATAACCCTGTATATCCACGCTATGGTCGGACGCGTAGGCTCAACCACGGTGAGTTTGACAATTAAAAGTCTGGGAGCAGCAGACCTATGGGCGAGCCCCTGGTGAGATTTCCGGTCGTGTGTCCCGATTGCCTCGAAGAACACCTGGCTTCGATCCCGATAGAGATTATCGCTGCGGCACTGGCCGACAAATGCAGGATTTCAAGTCAAGCGACTGACCTAGATTCATTTGGCTGGGATGCGGCTGAGGCGGGGAGGAGGGAGCTTCACGAATACCTTGCGGCGATTATTAGATGCCCGCCGCATCAGTCACGTTTTTCTGCGGCATTGCGTATGACATGCAAACAAATCTCACTGGTTGGTTCCGCAACGCACTGATCACTAGGTTTCACGCACCACTTTTCGTGGCTCTTTGTCATCGCGCAGGCCCAAGAACTTGGTATGCCTGAGCTTATCGGCGCCGGTCCATTCGGCAAATTCGATACGGGCAACAAGCCTGGGCTTCACCCAAACGCAGTTCTTCATTTTCTCCGCTGTCAATCCCTGACCCCATCTCCCTGCGGATTTTTCTGGCAGATTGGCAAAAGGACAAGACGACCTTTTTAGGTCTTTGATCTCGGCGAAGATTGCGCGCCGAGTGGCGGGGACAAAGCCGGCTCTGACTCGTCCGGCAAACATCAAGTCTTTGCCACGATAAACACCGACGATGAGAGCGTCAAAATACCCGCCACCTTGCGTATAGCCGCCGATCACAAACTCTTGACCCAAGTTGATCCGGTACTTGCTCCAAAGGCCGGAGCGTTTTCCCGGTTCATAAATACTCTCCGACTTCTTCGCGACGATACCTTCAAGTCCATGTTGCTCGACAAACTCCAGCATTTGCTTGGCCGAGTAACCGACCGCCGAAGTGCTGATGTAATCGTTGATCGGTACTATCTTGGCGACTATCGCGCGCCGTTCAACGAGGGGGAGTTGCGTCAGCAATCTGCCTTTGTGCACCAAGACATCGAAGACGTAATAGTGGATCTTCGACTCGGCAGATTTGAAATTCTGTAAAAGGTTGAAATCCGATCCGCCTGCATCACCCATCGCAACGAGTTCGCCGTCCAGGACCGTCGCGTCGGGCAGACCTTTGAGTGCCGTTGCGATGTAATGGAATTTCCGATTCAGTATATTGCGTCGCCGCGAATAGAGGAGGGTCTCGCCGCCATTCTTCACGGCCTCGAGCCGATAGCCATCGAGCTTGATTTCGTAACTCCATTCCGAGCCCTCTGGCAGGTTCGCCACAGGCAGGCATTCCATTGCCTCGACGAAGAGAACTTTTGCCGCAGGTTTGTGCTGCTTTTTAGTCATCCCGCTCCATCATACAGTTCTGGACAGCTTGATCGGCGGAGAGCCGGGGTGCATCATCTTCCCCGTGTGTGTCATTGAGGACACTTAATGTACGCCCGTCTGGTTGAGATTCAGGTTGCCCCTGGCAAGATGGAGGAATGCGTGGCCATCTTCCGCGACCGCAACGCGCCCTCCATTGCGGCTCGCCGCGGATTCGATCACGGTGACTGGTTCGTGGATCGCGCGACCGGAAAGGCTATTTCCGTGACCTTCTGGACCAACGAGGCTGATGAGCGCGCCAGTCGCGCCCACATACCATTGCTGATCCAAGGGATGGCGCACGTTCTCGCCACCCATGAGATACGACAAGAGACCTTTGAGACTGTTCATGAGCAGCGACACGGTCCGGGACGCTCTTAGACCTGTACGCATCGTGCTCTCGATAGCTGTGCAACCCGAAATCTAATGCGCGGATGTGCGTAGTGCCCGGAGCCATCCGCCTGAAATGAAGAACCGGGGGAAGGTAATCCATTGCTCGAGATAGAGCCGTGCGACTGCATTCATTGGACTTGTAAACGGCTCGGGAGGATTCCGCTCCAATCTGTGTCCGCGACCTTCCCCAACGAGCGATATGACCATGCAGGTGAGGCCGATAGTCCCGCCAGCCAGTGAGCCACTAAGCAATGCGACAATCAAGGCCACGTTGCCTGACAGGAAAAGCGGTACAGCCACTATATGCACCAGCAAATTGGCACGGGACAGGTGGTAGCGCGGGTAGCCCTCCCATTGCCACTGGAGCAATTGTGCAGGCCTCATGTTTCCCTCCTTCAAGCGCCGCGCCGCACCCCGTTGATGCCCCACGCACTGTGGTCCCTGCACCCACCGACTCTTGGTGTTTGCAACGTCGGCGGGACGGGCCTGGCAGTATATGCGAAATTCTTGCCAGCACGCTTCAACTACCCTTTAATAATCGAATACTAAAATGATCCGGCGCGCTGCGTTGGAAAGTGCCCTGCGACAGACGGGGATGACTGGGAAGAGTGCGCTTCACTTTTTGCAAACTTGCTTGCGGTTTGTTCTGTAAAGATATGCGGTATATCGCGCGCGATTCCATTTTCAAAACCAGGCGTGCTCCAAAGAGCGTGCTGGCTTGTGCAGTTCTGTTCTTCTTCGGCTGCTCCCCTTCAAAGAAAACCGAGATGCGCGTGGAACTCGAGTCGCTGCACGCGTGCCAGAAGCTGCTCGAGGCCGGGGTGCGCCCGATCGCCACTACCCGCGACTCGCGATTCTTGGGGAAAGTCGCCGAGGCGACGGCGAGATGCCGCGGCGGCGACTACGCAGCAGGGTTTCGCGCAACGCCTTGGACCGATTGGGGGAACTACTGGGCGGCCGGGGACCTCAGTTCCAAGGCGCCGGATTTCGCCAGGCAGGCGGGGCACGCTGCGCCGAACGAGCGTGGAGTGGACGGTGCGCTGGTCGACCTTGAATACGAGCGAATTGAGCTGATCAAGTTCAATCTCTTCGACAACAACAAAACCTATGAGGCGTATGTCACCGGCCGCAAGGGGGTGGGGGGCGCGGCCTTGAAGACTTGGCCGCAGATGCGGCTTCCTGCGGCACACCCGGAGTATGCCAATGTCGGCGGCGAGGCCGAGCAAGTGTGCCGTGGCGAACTCCTTCGCCGCCGGACACTGACCGGAATTTGCAACGACATCCGCAATCCGCTCATGGGATCGACCGGCCAGTTATTTGCCCGCAACGTCGAATTTTCCGCCACTTTCCCGGATCTGGGCGCCGACGAATTGGCCAAAAACCGCCACGGCAATCGTCTCGGTCTGCTCAAGCCCGATCCGCAGCTGATCAGCCGCACACTGCTGACACGCTCACAGTCAGATCCTGACAAGTGCAATGACGGATACGGCCTCAAGGATTATTCGGCGGACGCCAACTGCGATTACAAAAAGGCGTCGTTCTTCAATGTACTGGCGGCATTTTGGATACAGTTCATGACCCACGACTGGTTCACGCATCTGGAGGAGGGGCATAATGCGGCCGAATTCATGGCGGTCGGCTGCTCCGAGGCCGACGTGAAGCTGGTCGGTTGCCGGCCAGCCGATCGCATCGATAAGGCGTATGTGGCGGAGGGCGGCAAGGCAGCCACCTTTACGTACGCTGGCGTCGAATACCCGACACGCGCGCCCAAGACCTTCCGTAACAACACCACCGCATGGTGGGACGCATCGCAAATCTACGGCTACGACGAGCGCTCCCTCAAGCGAGTGAAACGCGACCCCTCGGACCGGGCAAAGCTGCTGCTGATCCAAGTTGTCGGCCGTCCCAGCAAAGGCGACGCACTTGGCTATTTGCCGCTACTCACGCCCGCCGATCCCATCAATCCGGACTGGAGTGGACAGGAGTCCACGGCGTTCCCGGACAACTGGTCGATCGGCATGAGCTTTTACACGAACCTGTTTGCGCGTGAGCACAATCTGTTCGTCCAAGAGTTCCGGCGCGTGACGGCACTGCACCCCGACGCCGATTGCGGCATGCGAAATCCGGCGGCGCCGGAGCGTGTCATTCGATATGGGGACGTCACCGCCGACGAACTATTCGAAGCCGCCAGACTGGTGATATCGGCGGAGATCGCCAAGATTCACACGATCGAGTGGACGACGCAGTTGTTGTATAACGAGCCGCTCTACCGGGGCATGAATGCCAACTGGAGCGGGCTGTTCGGCTCCGACGAGGGCCTCTCAACGCTGCTCGGACAGATCGTCAGTCGCAGCTTCGGCAAGTCGAACAACGTCAAGAACGCGACCCAATGGTATTCGGCGTTCGCTTCCGGAGCCGGCATCTTCGGCTTGGGGAGCAAGGTGTATCTGGAGGACCCGATTTTTGCCGCATTCGATTCAAATAAGAAGGACGTCTGGAGCGTCAGCAACCCGGACCACGTGAACGGTGGAGTCAATCACTTCGGCTCGCCGTTCAATTTCCCCGAGGAGTTCATCACGGTCTACCGTTTGCATGCGCTGGTGCCGGACCTCATTGAATACAGAGAACTTGAAGATGCTCCGGACCGGATCCGCAACAAGATCCCCGTAGTGGAGACTTTTCGTGGCAAAGCGACCGATGCGATGCGGATGCGCGGCCTGTCGAATTGGGCTCTGAGCATGGGACGCCAGCGGCTGGGCGCGCTTGCACTCCAAAACCACCCGCGCTTCTTGCAGAACCTGAAGATGAACCGGCTAAAGTCCGAAAGCCAGCAGATTGATGTGGCCGCGCTCGACCTGATCCGCGATCGTGAGCGGGGCGTTCCGCGGTACAATGAGTTCCGGCGCCAATACGGATTGCGGCAGATAATCAGCTTCGACGATCTCATCGATCAACACGCGGCTAGCGGCTCAGGCGAGCGCAAACAACAGGAGGAGCTGGTGAAGAGCCTGCGCGTGACGTACGGGCAACACGCCTGCGACGCTTCGAAGATCATCACGCACGCGCAGCGCAATGGCGATGGTTCTGCAATCACCGATTGCCTCGGTTTCAGAGACGGCAGCATGGTGGATAACGTCGAAGACGTCGATACGATCGTCGGGTACCTGGCGGAAAGCACGCGCCCTCACGGCTTCGCGATTTCCGAAACGCAATTTGTCGTGTTCATTCTGAACGCCTCCCGGCGGTTGTACAGCGACCGGTTTTTGACCTCGAGTTTCCGGCCGGAGTTCTATACGAAACTTGGCGTTGATTGGGTGGTTCACAACGGTCCTGGATCGGAGATGACGGAGAAGGGCAAGCCGAATGGTCACGAACAGCCGGTATCGCCGTTGAAGCGACTGCTGCTGCGGACGATGCCCGAACTTGCAGAAGAATTGAAGGATGTCGTCAACATCTTCGATCCATGGGCGCGGGATCGCGGGGACTACTACTCGCTTGCTTGGAAGCCGCGCCATGGCGCGGAGTCCGATGACGCGTTCAAGAATCCGTGAGACCGCCCGGGCAATTCGAAAATGTCCCTCGCGGTGGGCGAGCCTTGAAAGGTCGCCTGCGGACCTGCGCTGCGCGACCGACGCGGGCCTCAAGGCTCAGGGGGGTGAGCAGAAGACTCGTGAATCTTAAGGATCTTGGGTTGGTACGAGCTTGAGGGCGTGCAGCGCCCGGCGCAGAAGGCTCTTTTGAGCGCCGGCCTCTCCACTTGTCCCCACCGGATCGGGCGACCCGAGAAGAAATCGGAGCATTTCGCGGCTTGCATCGGGGCCCGCGGGATCGACGTGGCTGCCCTCGGGGCTGCCGCCTGACCAAGCATGGCCGGTACCTTTGACCAGCCACTGCTCTGCGAGAGCGCGCCCATCTGGATGGCGGAAGATTTTTCGCTGGAAGGAGCGGCCGTTTTTGGTTCCTGTCTGGAGAATCACGCCCTGACCAGTCGTGCTTGCGGGCGAAGAGCCCAGCAACTGCAGAATGATCTGCTCGCCATTGCGAGGATGAACCTTTCTATCTCTGCTGCCGTGGAAGACAATTGCGCGCACATGCTTCAGATTCTTCAAGGCAGAGTCTTCAGCACCGCGCCTCATAGCTGACAGGGCCGTCAATAAATCCTGCGCTGCCTGATACGGTATTCCTGAATGCACTCCAACAGCTGAAAAGAGGTCGGGGTAAGCGGCCGCCAGAATGACCGCCATGGCGCCGCCCGCCGACATGCCGACGACGAAGACCTGGCGCGCGTCGATGCCGCACGTCTTGATCACCTCCCGCGCCATGTCCGCAATGATGGATGGCTCACCATGACCACGCTGCTGATTGAGCGCATTGAACCAATTCCAGCAAAGGGACGGGTTGGCAGTCTTCGACTGCTGCGGGTAGAGTACGAAACAGTCGCTCTCGTCGGCCGCCTGATTCATCCGGGTCCCGGCCGCGAAGTCGTCAGGATCTTGCGTACACCCGTGCAGCATCACAACCAACGGCAGGGCCTGGCCGTGATATCGGTGCGGAGCGAATAACTTGTAGGCGCGGCAACCAGCGCCATTGGTGTACGATCCGCCGCTGAACGCGCCCGCAGCAATCTGCGCAATCCCGTCAGGCACGGCTCAAGTTGCAGCCCGTGCCGCGTAGGACACGAGCCATCTTCGAAGCGTCAGCGTGTTCGCCGTCATTCATCGCAATCTCATGTGCCAGTGGTGATTTGCCGAGAAGGATCGAACGGACAGTGTATGCCGGCAACGGCAGTTTCCAAAGCCGATTTAACCGGCCCAGCCGGCTATGCATTCCCGGCGTCGAGTGGGCGGCTACGTGCTGCGAGCACGATGGCCAGGGTGGCTCTTGTACGGTGCCGCACCGACGATGGCATCAGAATATGCTAGAGGTAAGCGGCTGAGCGTGGAAAAAGATTCGCGGCATGCCCGCTGGCGGATGTTGGTGTAGCGATTAACGATGGCGGGAGGATAGATCATGGCACTTCGAGAAGAGTATCCAACGCTGATGGAAAAGCAATTGAACGACTGGAAGGCGCAAACCGAACATTTCAAGGCGGCAGCCGACCAGATTGAGGCACGCGCGCTGTTGAACGTATGGCCACGCATCTCAAAAAATAGCGCAACCGGGTTCGCGACTGACCCCCGTTGGGCGCAAGCTGTTCGGCCTGTATTGTGTAGCCGCTGGCTTCAAACATCTTGATTAAGGAGAAGCACATGAACGATGTGGTCATAGCAGGCGCATTGCGCACTGCGGTTGGCAAATTCAACGGTTCCATCGCAAATATGCCGGCCGCCGACCTGGGTGCACACATCATCAAAGCACTACTCGCCCAATCCGGGGTGCAACCGGATCAGATCTCCGAAGTGATCATGGGGCAGGCGCTCACCGCCGGTGTCGGTCAAAACCCCGCACGGCAGGCCTTGATACGAGCTGGCCTGCCGGATATGGTACCGGGAATGACCATTGGCAAAGTTTGCGGCAGCGGCCTGAAGGCCACTCACTTGGCGGCGCAGGCGATCAAATGCGGCGATGCTGATATCGTGATAGCCGGAGGCCAGGAAAACATGAGTGCTTCCCCTCATCTACTGCCGGGATCTCGCGACGGCTTACGCATGGGGGATGCCAAGCTTGTCGACAGCATGATCCACGATGGTCTTTGGGATGCGTATAACAACTACCACATGGGAACAACGGCCGAGAATATCGCGAAGAAATACGAGATTTCGCGTCGTGAACAGGATGAATTCGCGGCCGCATCGCAGCGCAAGGCCGACGCCGCCCGAAGGGCCGGGCGATTCGATGCTGAGATCGTTCCGATCCAGATCGTCTCGCGCAAGACCACCACGTTATTCGAGGCGGATGAATACATCCGCCCGGGCACCACCGCCGAATCACTCGGCGAACTCAAGCCCGCCTTCAGCAAGGACGGTACAGTCACCGCGGGCAACGCCTCCGGCATCAACGATGGGGCCGCTGCCGTGTTGATGATGTCGGCCCGCAAGGCGAGCGAGTTGGGTCTGAAGCCCCTCGCCTGGATTCGTGCGTACTCATCTGCGGGCGTGGATCCGAAGATGATGGGGATGGGCCCAGTGCCGGCCAGCCTGCTCTGCTTGAAGAAGGCCGGGTGGGCGCACCAGGAACTCGATCTAATGGAAATCAACGAGGCTTTTGCCGCTCAGGCGATCGGCGTGAATCGTCAAATGGGCTGGGACACTCAGAAGATCAACGTCAATGGAGGCGCCATTGCCATCGGTCACCCGATCGGCGCTTCGGGATGCCGGATCTTGGTGACGCTGCTGCACGAGATGATTCGCCGTGATGCAAAAAAGGGACTCGCGAGTCTGTGTATCGGCGGTGGCATGGGCGTTGCGCTTGCAATCGAACGGTGAACGAATGACCGCAGACCCGCTTCTTCAATCATAACAAGCTAACGAGAACTTATGGCAACCACAAAACGAATCGCGCTGGTGACGGGTGGCATGGGCGGCCTCGGCGAGGCCATTTGTATAAAACTGGCGGAGCTCGGGTATACCGTCGCCACAACCAACTCGCCGGGCAATACCAAGTCGCAAAAATGGCTTCAATCGATGAACGCGAAGGGTTACCACTTCTACGCGTTTCCCTGCGATGTGACCGACTGGGAATCCTGTCAAGCCTGCATTCGCAAGCTGATGGAAGATCTCGGACCGGTCGATGTGTTGGTGAATAACGCCGGCATCACTCGCGATATGACCTTTAAGAAAATGGACAAGATCAACTGGGATGCCGTGATGCATGCGAACCTTGATTCGTGCTTCAACATGACCAAACAAGTCTGCGACGGCATGATGGATCGCGGCTGGGGCCGCGTCATCAATATCTCATCGGTCAATGGCCAGAAAGGCGCATTTGGCCAGACGAATTATTCCGCGGCCAAGGCCGGCATGCACGGCTTCACCAAAGCGCTTGCTTTAGAGGTGGTGCGCAAGGGCGTGACCGTCAACACGATCTCGCCGGGTTACATCGGCACGAGCATGGTGATGGCGATTCCGAAGGACGTGCTGGATTTAAAAATTATTCCGCAGATACCCATGGGGCGGCTCGGCAAGCCCGAAGAAGTGGCCGGTCTTGTTGCGTATTTGGCAAGTGAAGAGGCGGCTTTCGTGACCGGCGCCAATATTGCCATCAACGGCGGGCAGCACATGCAGTAGCAGCGGATCCCGAGAGAGCGCAAACGGCGCCTTGAGTTCCACCCGAGATCAACCTCAGAGTTTCGTCATGACCAAGAGCCTATACCCGATCCTAGAGAGCTTTGCGGCCGCCGCTCATGTGAAGCGGGCGGACTATGAACGAATGTACGCAGAGTCTGTTGCCGATCCAGAACGGTTCTGGAGCAATATCGGTCGTCGCATCGATTGGATCAAGGAGTTCTCTCGGGTCAAAGACTCAAGCTATACGGAGAGCGATTTTCGCATTCGCTGGTTTTATGACGGAACACTGAACGCCGCAAGCAATTGTCTGGATCGCCACCTGGAGGCGCGCGGGGACAAGACTGCCATTATCTGGGAGGGTGATGATCCGAAAGCTGCCGAACACATCAGTTACCGTCAGCTTTACGAGCGCGTTTGTCAGTGTGCAAATGCTTTGAAGTCCCTCGGCGCGAAGAAGGGGGACCGCGTCACGATTTACCTGCCCATGATTCCGGAGATCG
This sequence comes from Pseudomonadota bacterium, assembly GCA_030775645.1. GTDB lineage: Bacteria > Pseudomonadota > Gammaproteobacteria > Steroidobacterales > Steroidobacteraceae > Bog-1198. The sequence goes on from JALYIT010000062.1 coordinate 29,057, forward strand.
CCATTGCAATGCTCGCATGCGCGCGCATTGGTGCAATTCATTCGGTCGTCTTTGCCGGGTTTTCCCCCGAGGCACTGGGAGGCCGCATAGCGGGCTGCTCTTCGACTGTCGTTATCACCGCGGACGAGGGGCTTCGCGGCGGGAAGATTGTACCGCTGAAGAAAAATCTCGACGGGGCGTTGAGTATCGAAGGCACAGGCTGCGTCAAACATGTCCTGGTCGTGCGTCGCACCGGCGCGGCTGTTCCCATGTATGCGCCGCGTGATCGCTGGTACGATGAGGTGGTAGGGCAACAGATGAAATCCTGCCCGGTCGCTGAGATGGAGGCGGAAGACCCTCTTTTCATCCTTTACACATCGGGTTCAACCGGGCTGCCCAAAGGCGTACTGCATACCACCGGCGGTTATCTCGTGTTCGCTGCGTTTACGCACGCAATGGTCTTTGATTTGCGTGAAGATGACGTCTATTGGGCGACTGCAGACGTCGGTTGGGTCACCGGACACAGTTACATCCTGTATGGTCCCCTCGCCAATGGCGCGACGACCGTCATGTTCGAGGGCGTGCCGAACTATCCCGACACCGGCCGATTCTGGCAGGTCGTGGACAAGCACAAAGTAACCATACTGTACTCATCGCCCACCGCGATTCGTTCACTCATGCGTGAAGGCGAAGAGCCCGTGAAAGCTTCGTCCCGGAAGACATTGCGCCTGCTCGGTTCCGTGGGAGAGCCGATCAATCCGGAGGCTTGGGAGTGGTACCACCGTGTCGTTGGCGATGGCCGCTGTCCGATTGTGGACACGTGGTGGCAAACGGAGACTGGCGGTATTCTGATCAGCCCGTTGCCGGCGGCAATTGACCTTAAGCCGGGTTCTGCCACCTTGCCGTTCTTTGGGGTGAAGCCGGCCATCGTCGACGGCGAGGGTCGCATCCTTCAGGGCGCATGTGAGGGCAATCTAGTGTTGCTGGACAGCTGGCCTGGGCAAATGCGCACGGTATATGGCGATCACCAGCGGTTCATCGACACGTACTTTAAAACCTTTCCAGGAATGTACTTTACCGGCGACGGAGCGCGCCGCGATACGGACGGCTATTACTGGATCACGGGTCGTGTCGACGATGTCATCAATGTCGCCGGTCACCGTTTAGGGACCGCAGAGATTGAGAGTGCGCTGGTGGCTCATCCGCAGGTGGCGGAAGCGGCCGTCGTAGGCTTTCCGCACGACATCAAGGGGCAAGGGATCTTTGCGTACGTAACTCTGATCTCGGCCGCCGAGCCGAGCGAAGCCTTGCGTCTCGAGCTGCGCGGATGGGTCCGTCAACAAATTAGTCCGATTGCGACGCCGGATGTCATCCAATGGGCGCCTGGACTTCCCAAAACACGGTCTGGAAAGATCATGCGGCGCATTCTTCGCAAAATCGCGGCCAACGAGCACGAGCAGCTTGGGGACCTCTCGACGCTTGCGGATCCAAGCGTCGTGAACCAGCTCATCGAGGAGCGGTCGCGCCAGTAGAGATTTTCTTGCTGGCGTTGCCCCCTCAGACATTCAACTTTATTTTTGCAACACGTATTGGCCGGGCGCGTCGCCCAATACGTCGAAACCTGCAGCCTTGCAGCCCAGCGTCGGCAGGGGCGCATCGGGCGGGCCTGAATGTGCGGCAAGCCAGTTCTGCCAGAATGGCCACCAGGAGCCCGGGTGTAAATTCGACCTCTCAAGCCATTGCTCGGGTTCATATCCGCTCGTCGTGTCCTTCCAAGTCAATTCGCGGTAGCGGCGCTTAGGGTTAACGGGGCCGCTCACAATGCCTCCATTGTGGCCCCCGCTGGTCAACAGGAACGTGTAGTCCGCAGATCGCGTCAAGGCGCGTGTCTTGTAAGTCGATCTCCAAGGCGCTACGTGGTCGGTTTCGGTGCCGAGCGTGAATGTAGGCACGGTGATTGCGGCGAGATTTATCATCTCGCCGTTGACGCGGAAGCGGCCACCCGCAAGATCGTTCTGCAAATACAATTGTTTCAGGTATTCGGTGTGCATGCGACACGGCATACGCGTGCCGTCGCTGTTCCAAGCCATGAGATCATTGAGCTTTTCTCGACTGCCCTTCACATACGTATTGATTGCCGGCGCCCAAAGCAAATCCCGAGCCCGCAGCAGGGCGAATGATGCACCCATCTTGTCGCTGCTCAGCACACCGGCCTTGTGCATCACCGCTTCGAGCATCGAAAGCTGACTCGGGCTGATGAAAAGCGACAGCTCGCCAGGTTCGCTGAAATCCGTTTGAGCCGCGAATAAGGTCATCGATGCCAGACGATGATCCTTTACGCGACCGAGTTCAGCGGCCGCAATCGACAGCAGTGTTCCGCCGATGCAATAACCCACGCCGTGAACATTGGCTTGAGGAACGATCGCGTTGACCACGTTCAGGGCCTCACGGACGCCTCTATTGTGGTAGTCATCCATGCCGAGATTGCGGTCGGTCTCGTTGGGATTTTTCCAAGAAATCATGAACACCGTGTGTCCCTTGCCCACAAGATATCTCACCAACGAATTGCGAGGAGATAGATCGAGAATGTAATACTTCATGATCCAGGCGGGCACGATCAGTACCGGTTCCGGGTGTACGCTGTCCGTAGTTGCGCCGTACTGTATGAGTTCGATCAATTCGTTGCGGTATACGATCTTGCCGGGTGTGACTGCGACGTTCTCGCCCACCTTGAACGCCTCGCTGCCGGCGGGCGGCTTGTGCTTGAGCGTCGCGTCGATGTCTTCGAGCCAGTTCTTAAATCCGTCCACGAGATTTTTTCCGGACTGCGCTCGGGTGATCTCGAGCAGTTCCGGATTGGCGAGAAGGTAATTAGCGGGGGAGGCGGCTTCGAGGATTTGCCGCGACGAAAACGCAACTAGATCGGCGCTGCGTCGCGAAAGCCCGGGGAGGTCCGAGGTCGCTTGCTTAACGGCGTGCTCCCAGTTTACATAGCCACGAGCCAAGACGTTGAAAGGCCACTGGTTCCATGACTCTGATGCGAAGCGCTTGTCATCAACTGCCGGGGCGACCGGTTGCCCGGTCGACGCTCGCATGGCGAATACCAGATTATCCACAACTCCCTCGAATGCCGTTTGAGCGATTGCCGTCTGCTTGCCCGGCGTTTGCGCGATATTCAAGTACCAATCCCACCAAGCTTGCGCGTAGTCATCCGGCGCAAGTCCGCCGGTGATGGCGGCCAGGTGCGCGCGCATCTCCCGCGTTAGAACTTCCTGGACGTTCGATCCGAGATCAGACTCCGCCATATATTCCCCCGGCCGTTTGATGATAGTCCCACACGCTCGTACACGCGAAAAAAAGGGCGACCATTGTCGCCCTTCGAGATCGCAAAATGTCGTAGTATCAGGCGGCTTTTTTTACCGACGCAGCAACTTTCGCTCCGGTGTCGTCCAACCACTGGCTTACGGCACCTTGCGTTTCGGAGGCAATTTGCGTGAACTCTTCGGCTCGGGCGCGCAATTTGTCGCCAAACGACGTGTTCAATGCGGTTTGCTTGCTGACCATATCTGAGACGGATTTTGGCTCAACGCTTGCCTTAGCCTGCGACAGAGTCCAATCCAGATAATCGCCGGCGACCGCGAACTGGTAGCGTGCGAGGCGCTCCAGGGTCTTGAGGTAGTTTTGCTGGGCGGTCATTACCGGTGCAAAGGCCTGGCGATAAGTATCGAACAGGGCGCTGAAATCGAATGTGGGCTGGGTCATGGTAGGCTCCTTGGTGAACTGCGTATGGCTGTGTAAGTGGCGCCATTATACACAGAAAAGTATGCAGTGCAAAAGGTTTAGTGGAAATGACGTAACTTTGTTTAAATTATTCTGTAACAGGTTGATTGTATTTGAGTATTAATAAATTATTGGAACGTCAATAACCTTCAAAAAGGGCAAAACTAATGCAAGGCAACAGGAATACTTGGCCATCCGCTTGCACCTCCACATCGATCGCTGGGCGCAGTTTTCCGTGCGCATTGCGGCGCTTCTGCGGCACTGAAATCTGCGACGATCACAGGCGTAGGCCGCCGTCGACGTCGAGACAACGCCCCGTGAAGAAATCGTTTTCGATTATGAACTGTGCGGCGTGCGCGATTTCGTCCGGCTTGCCGAGGCGTTTCAGGGGAACCGGCGCGATCACCTTTTCGAGGACTTCGGGCTTCATCGAAGCCAAAATGTCGGTGTGGGTGAACCCCGGGGCCACGCATCCGACGCGGATCCCATAACGCGCGAGCTCCTTGGCCCAAACGACCGTCATCGACGCAACGCCGGACTTGGCGGCGGTGTAGTTGGTTTGTCCGGCGTTACCTTGTCGCGATATGCTGGAGATATTGACTATCACTCCGCCTTTGGCGAGCTGTATCATGCGCACGGCGGCTTCGCGGGCGCACAAAAAGACTCCGGTCAGATTGACATCGATCACTGCCTGCCATTGCTGCAGCGACATTTTGCCAACGATCTCACCGTCTTTGACCTTGACAAATAGTGCGTCTTTGACGATTCCCGCGTTATTGATTATCACATCGAGTGCGCCGAAATCTCGCACGACGCGATCGAGAGCATCCGATACTTGAATTTCCGAGGATACGTCGACCGTATACGCCAGGGCACGTACGCCATGAGCAACGCATTGCGCTGCCGCCGGCTCTAGGTCCGCCGCACTGAGGTCCAAGAGAGCAATGTTCGCTCCTTGGCTTGCAAATCGCAGGGCAAGCGCGCGGCCGATGCCGCGAGCGGCACCGGTGATGACAATGGTTTTATCCGTGATTTGCATTTATCTGCTCGCGATGTCTAGCGCACGATGCTCATTTTTTTTTGGGTTGCTGGGATTTCTCATCGTCTGGAGCAGCCGATCGCGGTTCCGGGGTTTTGAACGCGCCCATCATCGCAGCCTGCATCTTTGACCACTGCTGAAGGTTCTGGCGGGCGATTTCGGCCATCGGGGCCATGGGGCCCTCCAGCACCTTGGCCATTTCCGTTTTCATGACCTGCTGCTGGCGCACAAGCGCTCCGACACTTTGCTCCATGTACCGGGTCAACATTTCCTGTACCGGATTGCCGTAGAATCGGATAATCGACTCGAGCAGCTCCAGGCTCAAAACCGGCGTCCCAAATTGTTCCTGCTCTGCGATCACTTGCAGCATGACCGCACGCGTCAGGTCCTCTCCTGATTTGTCATCGATGATCTTTACTTTGTCGCCGGAAGCGATCATTTTGCGCACGTCGTCCAAGGTGACATGACGGCTCGCAGTAGAGTCGTAGAGCCTGCGATTCGCGTATTTCTTGATAATCCGTTCGTTAGACATAATATGGCCCTCGCCCGCGTTGCAACCCCATGATAAGTCCGTCTAGTATGCATTGCAAAAACCACCGAGTGTGGGAATTAGACCACAAAGCCGAGCCTTGTAATGCGTCGCAAGAGCTAGTATGACGCAGTTCGATACAGCAGCCGAGCCACAGGCGCTGCCATTCCTGCAAGCTTGGGATCACTGGGCGAGAGCTTGCCAAGCCGTGCTTGAGTGCCTGAGCGGGGGGTCCACGGCGGATATGGGCGGAGCAACTCCGCTTGCTTTCCTTGGATCCCTCAAAGATTTCGCAGCAAACCTGGGAGTGCCTGCTCACGCGGCGCCGGGAGAGCATTTCAAACCAGAACAAGTGCTCGCGGGTTTTTTGCCTGCTCTTGGATATTCGCGTGAATACCAGGAGATTGCCCGACGCATGCTCGAGCTGAGCATGCATTTTCAGCGTCGCTGCGCAGACCTCGCGCAGCAGGGCATAGATGTCGGACAAAGCGCCTTGCAGGACATGCAACGCAGCTCGCGCGAGCGAACCATGGATGCGTCACCGGCCGCGGTTTACGATGCCTGGATAGACCGCGCCGAAGAAGCCTATGCACGGGTCGCGCATAGCGAGGCGTTCGCGCGATTGCTCGCCGATATTTGCAATACATTGAGCGCGTTCAAAATCGAACGCAGTAAAATGCTCGAAGCCTTCGCCCGGCATATGGACTGGCCAAGCAGAGCCGAGGTCGACAGCTTGCACCGTCAGGTGCGAACTTTGGCGGCTGCCCTTGCCAAAACCGCCGCGCCGGCGCCGCCCGAATCCGTCAATTCGGCCCCACGCACCGCCAAAACAGACGCTGCGTCCAAAACCGACTCCCCTCGCAAGACCTCTGCGAAGGCTGCGCGGGCCGGCAAAACCAAAGCTCGAAGACGAGGCAGCAAGTGACTGCAGCGGCCGAGTCGCTCGCTCGAATGCTGCAAGAAGCCGCAGGCATCCGGGAGCGCGGGCAATCGGTAGTGCGCACGCTGCGGACGATCGGCGACGTTCGAGTCGGATTGTCCGAAAAGACCTGTGTTTACGCCGAAAACAAGCTCCAGCTGTACCGTTATGCGCCCCTGGCGCGGTCGGCAAAACTTCCCCCGCTACTCATTTGCTACGCCATGGTCAATCGGCCTTACATGCTGGATCTGCAACCGGACAGATCGCTGATTCGCGAACTGCTGCTCCTGGGTGTCGATGTCTATCTTCTCGACTGGGGCTACCCGGACGGGGCCGATCGGTTCACACCCCTGGAGGAGTACATCTGCGGTTGGCTCGGACGCTGCGTCGCATTCATTCTCGGGCAGAACAGCATTGATCGGCTCAATCTCTTGGGTGTGTGTCAAGGCGGGACCATGAGTCTGTGCTACGCCGCGTTGCAGCCGGAACAAATCGGCAATCTGATCACCATGGTGTCGCCGGTGGATTTCAAGACGCCGGAGAATTTGCTGTCCAAGTGGGCGCAACACGTCGACCTTGATCTACTGACTCAATCGGGCAACGTCTCGGGTGAATTCTTGAACCTGATTTTTCTTGCCTTGATGCCGTTTCGTTTGACGCAGCAAAAGTATGTCAATTTGCTGAAGATGCAGGGCGACACGGCGCAGCTGGAAAACTTTATGCGCATGGAGAAATGGATTTTCGACAGCCCCGATCAACCGGCCAGAGCGTTTCGCGAATTCGTTCAGTGGTTCTTCCAGGAAAATCGGCTGGTCCGCGGTGATTTGATGCTTGACCGAAAACCAGTGCTGCTCAAAAACATCCGGTGCCCCGTGCTGAATATATACGCTGCCAACGACCACCTCGTTCCGCCGAGCGCAAGTATTCCCCTAGGTCACCATGTCGGCTCTGAAGACTACGAAGCGCTGCAAATTGACGTAGGTCACATTGGTATGTACGTGAGCGGCAAAGCCCGCAAAAGCGTGCCCGCCGCAATTGCAGGTTGGCTCGCGAAGCGCTAGCAATCGCGCCCGTGCTCGCTTTGCCAGTCACTGGATGCGCAATGTCCCTGCGTAGATAGTTTCCTACGACCGCGCATGACAGCTATGCAACAAAGCAGGAGCGTCAAACCGCTGGCAGCCGAAGCCGGATCGATTTCGGGTGCTGCCTCGACAGCCCAGCTCCCGGCCCGGGCATTGCTTGCACCGCCGGAGAAACACGGGTTAAAAACGCCAGGAGGCACGGCACAACTCGGAGAACTGAACGAGGTGTAGAAGCTGTCTCCTCCTACGCCATTCAACGATGCGCTGGTTGCAGCTTCATCCAAAGTGGTGTTGGAGCCGGGACCAGACGTGGAAAAAAGATCAATGTTCCAGCCGGTGATGGCGCCGGTGCTCGAAGTCCAGAAATGGAAAGACGCATGCCCAAAGGGCTCAAATGATTGAAACGCAGTGTTGAGAAACCCTGCCGGCGAGGCGTAGTTAAATGACAGGGGTGTGACCAATTGATCGACCATGTTCGGTGCGAGATTGGTCCCCAAAATCAACGTACCCGACAGAAAAGCAGGAACAGGGGCGGGTGTCGATTCGCTGTTCTGAATATTGGTAAGGGCCGCCCCAGTGTAGACGAGCACCTCCGCGTGCACTGTCGCCAGTGACCCTCCGAGCAACGTCGCCAGTCCAAGGACTTTGTAGTTCATCCTCTCCACTCCCTTGTTCAGACGTGCGCAATCTCACTGATATTAGCCCCGACGCTTCCATTCGGCAAACGTCAATTTTTTCAGCAGGCGGCAGGGCGCTATTTTCATGGAGCACTGATGACGCGACAGCCAAGGTCCGTGGGGACAGGCGTGACACGTTAAAAGCTGCTAGGGCGGTAGCGATGCCGCATATGCAGCCACGTCAATCATGCCGTTGATCTTCAGACTCTTCACCACATTGCGCATCGGCAGCCCAGTTGCGGCCGATCGCGCGCCGGTTTGAAACGCCACGAGCTGACGAAGAATATAGGTCGGCGATCGCCCGGCGATGGGTGGGATCAGTCCGACTCCCCGCAATTGCGGCCCATGGCACGAATTGCAGGCATTGACCGGAGAATCGAAGCCGGCCTGTGAAATGTGCCTACCGCGACCAATACTGCCGGGAGGCGCATAAGCGATATAGCGCATTTCATCGTCGCGGTTCTCGTGACGAGCTGCATCCGGCGCAAACTCAAGAAGACGTTGTCCCAAACGTTCAACTCGGCCGCCCTCGTCGGCTGCGTATACCCATCCGATGACGCGTGAACGCGGGACGCTTGCGCGTTCGACGACAACGACGCGCGGCTGCAGCGGCTGCGCGGCAAAATATTCCGCTGCTGCCGACAATTCTTCGGCGCTCGCGTGTTTCACTGTTTCAATCATGCGGTCAGCAGGCCGGTACGGGCCGGGGGACGCGCACTTTCGCTCGCCACTCTTGAAATCCGCCAGCTGATTCATGATGTAGAGGGCGGGTAAGCCGGCGAGCGCCGCATTCTCGGGGCGCCCTTGTCCGCCAGCGGTATGGCAGTAGCCACAGGCATACACATCTGGCGGGTGTCCGTGGGCAACCAGCGGTGGCATTGCGCGGTGAGATGTCGGATGCCAGTCCGGTGCGCTGAACAAGTCGTTGAGCTCAGCTTCAGTAAAGGACACTTTGCTGTTGGGGACATGCAAGCTCCTAACGGCATCGTGCGATGGAGAAATTGGCGCCGCCGCATTCAGGGGAAACAGCCAGGCAGGCACATTGGCTTGCTCGTCTTTCGATGGCTGGATTGCGCCCAAGGAGGTGAAGGGAAGGTAGGCGAGAAGGAGAAAGACTAATGGCGTGACAACAAAGCGTCGTGCAAGCAACGGCACCCTGATCAGCGATGTATCGATATTGCCTTGCATGCGAATCGCCAGCGTAACACAGCTATAAAGTGTCACGGTTTCGAGCGTTAATGGTCCGCGTAGAGCTTACTCAGACGATACAAAAACATCCGGGCCTCACCAGGTTCAAGCGCCGGGATCACCGGGAACACTGGGCCAAGGAATCGGCTTCCGGCCCGCGGGGCTTGCGGCCGGCGCTCCCCAAGGCCTGTAGACAACCGCCCCGGTGTGGCCTTATATAGGCGCGCGGCTGCCGGCGTGACGCTGGGTGCAGGTGGATCGCCCGGCGGATGAAGGCAACCGATAGTGTTAAGACGATGGCGCGAGCGCGCTCGCTTCGGCAAATTTGGCCGTGGCCGCAAATTTTTCTGAACAGAACAATAAGGGGACTCATGTATGTTTCATTCAGTGCGTAATGCCGAGATTGAGAGGCGGGGGATGCATCGTTTTGCCGCTGTGGCGGGGCTTGCGATTTTCGGGATGATGGCGCTATCGGCCGGAGTCACTGCGAGTGCACAGGATGCCGCAAAGGTTGACACGAAGCACTACAAGGTAGAGTTCGAAAACGATCAAGTCCGCATTCTTCGCATCAACGTGGGGCCGCATGAGAAATCAGTGATGCATTCGCACCCCGCCGGAGTGGTGGTGTTTTTAACCGATGGCCATTTTAAATTTACCGTGCCCGGCGGAAAGACGGAAGATGCGACGGTGAAGGCGGGGACCGTACGCTGGTCGGACGCTGTAACCCATCTGGGTGAGAACCTCGGTGACAATGCGACGGAAGTGATTCAGGTGGAGCTCAAGAGCAAGGCAGCTGCCGCGAAGTGAGCTGGGGCTGCGCTCGCACTCCAGTAAGAAGGGTGTCCCGAGCGGGATCGTGGGGCCGAGCGACAGCGACCCTGCCTGCTGCGGCGGCCGGTGTTCGTTCGATGCGTCCAGAAGGGCGCATCGAACTGTCCGCCCCGGTTGCAGATACGTGCGCTCGGCAAGAGGACCCGTTTTGGCCTTTACCCAACTGCGCGCGATTCGTTTACAGGTACACGCATCTTCATGGGCGCCAGGCGTCGCGGTATCGCCTATCGACAAAGTGCCTGGGGTTATGGGAGTCTCTCATCTCGTAGAATCGGAAAACCTAATGAGGCCAGGCGCAGCGCCGCGGACTTTGCCAGGCTTGATCCTCCAAAAAATTCATGCCGACGCATTGCGGCTGAGACGTCTCTGGCGCGGGCGTTACCTGTAATGCCGCATCGGCCGCATCACAAACACTGGAATGTCTTGATGAAGTTGAGCATTGCACTGTTGGCTATATTGGCCAATTCGACCGTGGCGGCCGCACCCGCATGCGATCATTCCGCGCACGGCGCCGTGTCCGTCGCGGGGGGTCTGGGTGTTACCCATTTCCCGAATTCGGGCGCGCCGCGCGCCCAGCGAGACTTCCTTCGTGGCTTATTGCTGCTGCATAGTTTTGAATATGATGCCGCACGCACGGCTTTTCAGGCAGCCGAGCGAATCGATCCGGGCTTCGCGATGGCATACTGGGGCGAAGCCTTGACGCACAATCAGACTCTGTGGGGAGAGCAGGATCTCGCCGCAGCGCGAGCGGCCCTCGCTAAACTGGACGCGACGCCGGAAGGACGCGCATCGAAGGCCAAAACGGCGCGCGAGCAGGATTATTTTGCGTCGCTCGAGCAGCTCTATGGCAGCGGGGGCAAGGTGCTCCGCGATGAGAAATATAGTTCCACTTTGGGCGCACTGGCAAGAAAGTATCCGAATGACTCCGACGCGCGCGCGTTCTATGCACTGTCCATCTTAGGACTGACCGGGGGTCATCGCGACGTGGCTAATTACATGCGGGCGGCGGCTGAGGCTGAGGCGGTATACGACGTCGACAAGCATCATCCGGGTGCTTTGCACTACCTCATTCACGCGTATGACGATCCGATTCATGCGCCGCTGGGGCTTCGCGCCGCACGACTTTACGGCAAGGTGGCGCCTGCCGCCTCGCATGCGCAACACATGCCCTCGCACATCTTCTTCGCTCTCGGTATGTGGGACGATGCGATCGATGCAAATCTCACGTCGTTGAACATCGCCCGGGCGCAGGGGGACGGTGGCTACCATTCGCTGTTATGGCTCACCTATGCCTACTTGCAGAAGGATCGAAGAAAAGACGCCGAGCAACTGATCAGGTCATTGGCGCACGATGTCGAAGCGGGCGCCACCAAGGAAAACCGCATCAGGCTCGCCTACGCCCGAGCCACGTGGCTGGTGGAGACACGAGGAACACGCGGACCCGATGCTTACGCACCGATCGACAGCAGCGGCATCGCCTCGATCGGTTATTTCGCGGCCCACGATTTTGCCCGCGGGGTGACTGCGGCCGGCAGCACGACGGATGCGCGGAAAGCGCTCGCCGAATTGCGATCACGCATCGAGGCTGCACGCGCGGCAGTGCAGGGAGTAACGTCCGATTGGCATGATACGGTGACGCCCGAGGAACTCACCCACGCCGGCATCATGGCGACCGCCCTTGATGGCACGATCCAGTATCACGAAGGCAATCGAACAGCCGGGATTGCGCTGGTCCGCGAGGCCATCGCGGCCGCGGATCTCGCAGCCTTCGAATACGGTCCGCCTTGGTCGGCCAAACCGCTCGATGAATTGCTTGGCGAACTTCTCCTGAAGGAGGGCCGTTTCGACGAGGCGGCTGTCGCCTTCGAAAAGACACTGGCTATTTATCCAAATCGGCGCCTCGCACTTGAAGGGTTGAAAGCCTCACGGGTCGGCAAATGAGCAAAAAACCGATGCGTATCCACCACCGGGTACGATGGCCGTTCCTATTCCTCGTTTTTCTCATCGCGTCGCCATCCTATGCGGCGGACCCTGATCGCAACCTCGCCGCCCGCGCGACCAGAGAGGAGCTCATCGGGGTCTGGGGACTTCTCAGCATCCAAATTGTGGGACCCAAAGGTACTAGGACAGATCCTTTTTACAACGAGGGCTCGACCGGGATTCTGATCTACGAGCGTTCCGGTTGGATGAGCGTTCAAATAGTCGGGCATCCTCGCCCGTCCATGGAAGCTCCTGCATCGCGGCCAACGCCCACCGGGAGCGACAAGGAAGCTCAGTTAAAGGCCGTCGTGCTCGATACCTATTATGCTTACTTTGGGACGTGGAGCTTCGACCCAGTGACTTCCGTGGTCACCCATCATATCGAGTCGTCTTTGATCCCCGGCGAAACGGGCGTCAGCTATTCCCAGATGGCGACTCTGGAGCACGGACATCTGATATTTACGGTACGTCAGGAGACGGCCGAAGGCGCGATCGTTCGAACGAAAGTGTGGAAGCGGCTCTCGGACGCCAAACAGTAGCCGCTTGCCGGAACAAAGAGCCTGGCAAAGGGCTGATGGGCGAGATGCTCCAGCCATCAATCACTTTCTGCTGCGCCTCAAACCCAGGGCTATTCTACATATCGTGTTTCCAGTCGCGATAGGATTCGCTCTCTGAAGCTAGACCGTTTGCAGAAAAATGCGTACGACTCCAAGATCTCGTCACGCGAAACATCAAAAGGGTCAGTAGAGATGAATACAAAGAATCTGGGATTGCTGGTCATTGCATTGCTCGCCGGGCCGGTCGGTGCCGAAACGATCGTAGTCGGCACCCCGACGAGTGACAATGCGATTCCTTTCGGCGGCGGCAGCTACGCGCTGGATGGAACTGAACCCGCTCCAATCTCTGAGTATCAACAAGTTTATGATAGCGGTGTCTTCAGTGGATCAGAGACCATAAAGTCGCTGACGTTCTACTGCAGCGCTGCCTACTGCGGTGACTCAGCGAACGCAAAGTCCTTGTCTACCGGGGATTATCAACTTTTCTTGTCTACGACTTCAGCACCGGTGAACGGGCTCAGCACGGATCTCTTCTCGAACACCGGCAGCAATGATTCGCTGGTTTACTCGGGGGATGTGCCGAACGCTACAAAGCTAGGACAGAGCGACCAGTTCACATTTTCCCTCTCGAAGAGTTTCTTCTATGACCCGACCCTGGGTAATTTGCTGCTTACCGTGACTGTAGGGAACCAAGGTCCGGCCACCTTCGGCTTGCAAGCGGACGATTCGGGCTCGCTGACCAGCCGGGCATACTCGACGGAATCGGGAAATACCGGCGCGGACTCGGCTGGACTGGTCACTGGTTTCGGGGTTGCCCCCACCGCTGCGCCCGAGGTTGACCCCGCATCTGCGGCAAGCGGGCTCGCGTTGCTGTTTGGAAGCGTGGCGGTTCTGCGCGGTCGGCGGCGCGTAAGAGCCTGAGAAAAAGAACGGCCCGAATTTGCCCCTGGCTCGTGAGGACTGCGCATCGTCTACGGTTTATCGGACGAACGGGAGACCTCAGCCGCCGATCCCGGTCCATAGAGCGCTGGGTATCAATCCGGCGTCGCGGGCATCGCGTTCAAGCCCGTCGCGAAAATCGGGGTGTGCGAGCGAGATCATGGCCTTGGCCCGTTCCGGGACCGAGCGGCCTTTCAAGTTTGCGATGCCGAACTCCGTCACCACATACATCATGTCCGAACGAGGCGTCGTCACCACATTGCCCCGCGTCAGGTCGAGCACGACGCGGCTCTTGCGAACCCCGTGCCGTTCGTACGTCGACGACAGACAGATGAATGATTTTCGGCCTACGCGATAAAGTTCTTGTGATCCGAGCGCAAAGCTGCAAACGATCTTGCCAGGATTCAAAGATTTGGCGGTTCCCGTGATGAATCCATGCGACGGCACGGTCGGCGTTGCAGGGCGAGGGGTTTTGCAGGTGGTCGTCGTCAAAACGTGTGCCGTCGACGCCAATGGACTTTTAAATTTGAGCGCCAGCAATTTATGGCATCGTGCCATCGCGGAGCGCGCGAGAATCGTCGTAGTTGAAGTCGATGCAGGCCTGCCGTATCTCGAGGGGGTGGACAATGGTCTCCATGTGAGCGAGGTCGACTACTCTGCGGAGGCTTGATGTTTGGTCGTATGTTTGCCCATTCGCGCACCCGCGCTGGCAAAGAACGCTGTGCTGCCCGGGCAACGCGCTGGACACGGCAGTTTTTCCGAGAATCAATTCACAGATGAAGAGGAAAAGTTTTGACCATGAGCCTGGTGCCGTGCAATATCCACCGGACATGAGCAATTACTACGATTACCTCGATAGGAAAACGGCGTCAAGTCCGTCGGAAAGACCCGCGACGCCTCAGCTCAAGAAACCTTCGCAGCCCTTGCAGCGACCCGAGCCCGACGTGCCCATGGCGGTCGAGGAGTCTATCGCGAGCGAGACAATCATCGAGCGGGTGAGGGCTTTTTGGCGGAAGTAGGGCGCGCCCTATCAGGTCGAATCCAGCATTAGCCGGTGTGAGATGGTCGTATTTTTAATGAGCGACTACTTCGAATACCTCGATAAGAAAATGGCTCCCAAGCCCGCGTACCAGCGTGTCATGCCGAAGATCGAAAAACCCACAGAAGCCGCGCTCGAGGTCGTCCCCATGACGGCAAGGAAATCCGGCGCGGGCGATGCCCTCGTCCAACTCGTTAAGGCTTTTTGGCGCAAGCAGGTCGCTCGATAGAGCTGCCCGGGGACCGCCAGTCCTCAGTCGCTAGACCTAAATCGAGCGGGCCCGATTAGACGATCCGGGCGACCGAGCTGCGTGGAAGCGCGGAAGGCGTTACATTTTCACCGTCGAATCGTGGGACGCAACACACTGCCACTTTCCGTTCGGCATTTTTACCCATGTATCTGTCCAGCGCTCATGCACGAGCAGCGGCTTGCCCGCGGAATCCGTACCCTTGCCTTTAAATCCGCCCGTTGCAATAGCAGTGTCACCAAACACCGTGATGCGCACATTGTCGTTTTCAGCACTCTCCCATTTAGTCGCTTTCGCCTCGGCCAGCATCTCGGCTTTCGTGTTGACCTTCCCATCGCTCCCCGTGTTGACGAACTGGTCGGCGAGCAGCGGGGCGATTTGGTCGGGACTGTTGGTCTTTTCCGCCTTGAGCCACTGATTTTCGAGCGCGGCGACAGCTTTCTCGGTGTCGCCGCTGGTCTGCTGAGCCTGCGACCACCCGCCAACCCCTAGTGAAAGCAAACCAAGCAAACACAAGAGCCGCGTATTCTTCATGGAGTTCCCCTCAAGGTTAGAGACATGCGCAAGCCGCACATTACCGCTGGAACGAGCAATATGTCCAATTTGAGTTTTGTCCGGGTTGTTTGAAAAACGAGCCGCGGTCCGTGTGGGTTCGAAAGCAGATAAGCTGCTATAAGACTGGCATCGCGTGAAATGGAGCGTGAACGCAAAATGAAAGTCACTGATATCGGACATTGGTTGCTGCTGATGTATGTGCCGTTGCTGATAGATTGCGGCGGCAGCAGCGGCTCCGCCCCGGTTGCAGTTGATACGGCTGCCATCGCGACATCGCCGCCGCGAGAAATTCCCAAGCATGTGAACGTTGCCTCGGAATCGCGCGGGCTGGTCCTCCAAGGCGAGCATTTCACGATGCGGACGATCGTCGATCGGCAACAGGGTGGCATGCCGGTTGCGGTATTCGTCGCGCCGGAGCATTGGGTCGACCGCAGCGAAGTGATTTGGAACTATGCAGATATGTCCAACCCTGTTCACGCATCTGCCAGCGCGGAGAACCCGGCCGATGCTCAGGCGTTCTATTTGTTCCCATCGCTCGACCTTTTTTGGCTTTCGCCTGCCGGTTACTATCGTCCGGGTCAAAATTACATGGGCCAGATTTATGCGGAACCCATGCGCCCCGAGGCACTCCTCGCCACTTTTGCCGAACAACAGAGGGGGCGCGAAGCTGGCTTTCGGTTGATCGGCAGCAAATCCCTGCCGGGACTTGCCGCAGCGCTGAAACTACCTGCCACCGACACGCAGCAGGGCGTTGGTCTGAAAGTTCGATATGAACTCAACGGCAAGCCCGTGGAGGAGGAGTTCTACGCCGTTTACTATCGTGCCAATATTCCCTATGACGGTCCGCAGGGACGCACGTGGCAGACCAACTGGGGGCTGACTGCTCCGCACAGTTTCCGTGCACCGGCCGGGGTGCTCGATCGGCGGCGGGAAATATTCACGGTGATATCCCGCTCCATTCGGCGCAACCCCGCATGGCAGGCGCGCCTCGCTGCCGTCAATCAGTACCTTGCGGAACAATTCAATCGGCAGTTGCAGGCGGGCTACGATCAAATCGCCGCGGCGGGCCGGTTGAGCCATGAGATAAGCGCCAACAATGATGCGATGCTGGCGTCGATCGACTCGCGTATGCAAGCGTCGCGAGTCAGCAGCGGCGACTCTGCAGGCGCCCGCAGTTCCGCCGACAAGTTCGACGATTACCTACGCGGCGTCGAGACCACGGACGATCCGTATTACGGTACCTCGCAGCACGCCGGCACCGAGAGCTATCATTGGACGGATGGCTACGGGAGTTACCGCAACACCAACGATGCGGGCGCGGATCCGAACCAGACTGAATCCGGCAGCTGGACCCTCATGAAGCCCACCCATTGAAAATCCCGTGTCCGCAGATGGCCGGTGCCAACGGCGGCCAATAGCACTCAATTGCGCAGAAGTGCTGCTCCAACTCCGGCCGCCGCCGGCAGCAATAGCATGGCTGCGTCCACGCGGGCGCGCCAGTTTGGACGCGACGACAGCGGTACTATTTCGTGGGCGCTTTTTGTGGCCACGAGAAAAACGTTGGCGGCCAGCCACAGGACAAACATGACAAGCGTGGCGCCGATCAGTAACCAAAATCCCGTGCCGTTCATTGCCAACTCCTTCCTCTGAGCAGGGGAGTCGACTCTAGAAGAGTGCCGCGTCGTTGCATGTGACGCGATACGCTAAAAAAGCCCGAATTGCGAGCGCAATTCCGCAGTGTGGGTGGGTGCGAACGCCATATGTTCAAATCGAGGTCAGCCTGGGCTGTCCCGTCGATAGCGGGCCGCTTTCTGCAGGGTATTTGCTGCGATGCGCGGTCAGGACCGAGTCTGTTTGATTCGCTTGGGATAGAATCCTTCCCGGTCGAGTTCGGATTCCTCGACGTCCTCTTTCGAGGATTCGATGGGAATTCCGCGGATGCGCTCAATCGCATCGCGTGTCCCTTTACGTGGTTCGTGGACGTTTCGATCCTTGTCGTCATCCGCGTGCGTGAATGCAAAAACACTGACCAGCGCCATGTGCAAGCCTCCTCCTTATTGGGTGTCGAATAGCGAATTCTGCAATAAAAATCCGTTTCCGCAAACCTGACCCGGGGCCCGATCGCTCATTGGCCGGTGCGAAAGCGTGTCCACAAACGCGTCCGCAACCGGTTGAGTTCCGGCTCCGTTGCAGGAAGCACGCGAAGTTTGGCTCGCGTTTTGTCGTCGGGATACACGGCCGGGTCGTTCTTGATCGCGTCCTGTACGAATGCCAGAGAGGCCCGGTTCCCGTTGGGATATTTCACCGCATTGGTAATTGCGCCCATGACTTCCGGGCGCATTAAATAGTTCATCCAAATGTGTGCATTGCGCGGGTGCGGTGCGTCCACTGGAATGCTCATCATGTCGGCGCCTATCAAGCCTCCCTCCCGCGGCACGAAATAGCGAATTTGCACGCCGTTGGACGCCTCAAGCGCCCGGGCGCGCGCCACCATGACATCCCCGGACCAACCTAGGATCAAACAAAGGCCGCCGTTGCCGAGTTCGCCGATCATTCCGACCGAATCGATCGCACGCACAAAGGGTCTGATCTTCATGAGGATGTCGGCTGCCGCACTCAGATCCGCAGGATCGCGGCTGTCGGAGTCCTTGCCTAGGTAGAGGAGCACGGAGGACAAAACATCCGTTGGGGAATCGACGATGAGGATGCCGCAGTCTTGCAGCTTCGCCGCGTTTTTTGGATCAAACAAGAGCGACCAACTGTCGAATTGGGTCGATCCGAGCCGCTCGCGGACCTTGTCGACGTTGTAGCCGATGCCGGTCGTGAACCACAAGTAGGGGACGCTGTAGAGATTCCCCGGGTCGCGCACCGCGAGCTTTTGCATGATGTCGGGGTCCAGATTGACGCTGTTCGGCAGGGCCGCTTTGTCGAGCTTGCGGAACACACCTGCCTTCTGGAGGCGTTCGAAAAAGAAGTCCGTCGGCACAACGACGTCGTAGTCTGTGCGTCCCGTCAGCAGTTTGGTCTCGAGCACTTCATTCGTATCGAACGTGCTGTAGTGCACCTTGATGCCGGTTTCGCGCTCGAAACCGGCGATGGTATCCGGAGCGATATAGTCCGCCCACGAATAGATGTTGAGCGTGTTCTCGGCTGCCGTTGGCTGGCTGCGGGTCCCACAGGCGGCCACCCCCATGGTCCACAACAACGCCATCGCCAGGGGTGCTTTTCGCATCTTGCCTTTCCGGTGCGCTGTTTCCGGCATACATCCGTACGATAGCGTACAGACGCACCGCCTCTGATGCGCGACTCTGGCGTCAACTCCCGTGCTCGGCATATTCGGATTTCCCGAGTCTTCGACATCGTGAATTAAGAAGGGATGATTCCATGCTCACTTTACATCGCCGCCGAATCAGTCAACTCATTCCGATTTGCCTGTTTTTGGGCTTCGCAGCTCCAGCGGCGGCAGTCCCGAGCTTCGCACGCCAAACCGGCATGGCATGCGCTGCCTGTCACACGGTGTTTCCCGAGCTGACGCCCTTCGGCAGGGAGTTTAAGCTCAATGGCTACGTCATAGACAACATCAAGCAGATCACCGGAATCAGCCCCGACAATCGCCAAACCTTGGCACTCAACTCCATTCCGCCGCTCAGCGTCATGCTGGAAGTCTCCTATGCGCGTACCGCCCGCGCACTGCCGGACAGCGTCTTGAGCGGTGCGCTTGCCAAAGATGGGGAGGTGCTGTTTCCCCAGCAGGCAAGTTTGTTCTATGCCGGCAAGATCGCCGAGAATCTCGGCGCCTTCATGCAACTGACGTACAGTGGCGCGGGAGACCATTTCGGATTTGACAACACGGATATCCGCTACGCCCGGCATTTTTCGCTCGGCGGTGAAGGCAATCGGAGTTCCCGCAATCTCATCATCGGCATTACCGTCAACAATAATCCGACGGTACAGGACGTTTGGAATACGACGCCGGCCTGGGGCTTCCCTTATGCCGGAAGCAGTACCACTCCCACGCCGATGATTTCCTCGAGAATCGACAGCGGCGCGGGCGGCATAGGACAACACGCCGCCGGGGTCGGTGTCTACGCTTGGTTCGATGACAGCCTATATGCGGAGTTCAGCGTTTACACGGCGGCGGTTACCGGCGGCGCGCACCCGCTCGATAGCACCCAGAGCCGGGTCGTGCACGGCATCTCACCCTACTGGCGCTTGGCGTACGAACGCCGCTGGGACCGCAACTCACTGGAGGTGGGTGTTTATGGAATAGTTGCCAAGCAACATCCCGGCAACGGCACGCCGCTGCAAGGGCGCACCGATCGATACACTGATACGGCGGCGGACATGCAATATCAGTTCATCGGCGAGAATCACTTGTTCACGGTACTGTCGACTTATATCAATGAGCGACAAAGACTCGATGCGAGCATTGTCGACCTGCTGGCGCAAAATCCCGGCAATTCTCTCAAAACCTTCAAGTTCGCCGCGGAATACAGCTACCAGCGCACCATAGGCGGATCTTTGGGCTACTTCAATATCAAGGGCACTACCGACGTGCTGCTGTACTCACAGGCGCCGGTTGTCGGCAGCGCCACCAACAAGCCGGATTCGCGCGGATACATCGCGGAAGTGAATTACCTGCCATGGCTCAACACGAAATTTCAGCTTCAATATGTCCGCTACGACAAGTTCAACGGCTCGAATGAGAACTATGACGGCGCCGGCCGGCGCGCGGCCGACAACAACACCCTGTATCTCCTGAGTTGGATCAATTTTTAGCTTCCGTGCATTGGAGTAACGCATGAAATCAAGCCTGGTAGCCATGGCCATCAGCACGTTGGTCTGCTTCAGCGTCGCTGCCAAAAGCGGCGAAGTTCCGGCACAAAGTGAGGACGCTGCCCTGAAAAGCACCCTTCAAACCTGCGCCATCTGTCACGGGGTGACGGGCCGCAGCGTATCGCCAACGTTCCCGAACCTGGCCGCGCAACCCGCTCCCTACATCGAGGCGCAGCTCAAGGCGTTCAAGGATCAGTCCCGCAGCGATCCTGACGCGCAAGCTTACATGTGGGGCATGGCATCGCAGCTGAGCGAACCTATGATCGGCAAGATCGCCGCATATTTCGAAAAGCAGCCGGCCGGTTCTGGAAAACCCGCCGATCCCGGCGTGGTCGCTCTCGGTAAGCAGGTCTTTGAGAAAGGCATCCCAGCGCAACAAATACAGCCTTGCAACACCTGCCACGGCTCGCATGGTCAGGGTATGACCGTTTTTCCCCGGCTGGCGGGGCAGCATGCGCCCTATCTCCTAAAGCAGCTTCTGGTGATCCAGAATGCGCTGCGCAATGCGCCGGTAATGCACGGCGTGGTCAAAAACCTCACTCGGGATCAGATGCTCGCGGTGAGCGCCTATCTAGAGTCGATTTAAACGGGCGGGCGCAAAAGGCGGGGGCCACGGTCGTTTGCTCGACAACCCGCGCCGGTCGCCAGTGTGGCGCGGCTGCGCAGAAATTCGCCGGGGACACCGCCCCCGGGCGATAGCATGAGATGCGCTGCACCCGTGTAAACTAGGGAACCAACGGCGTCCATCGCCGCGAACGCAGCGTTATTGGAGGAAGTTTGATGAAGCCTAACTCACCGCCCCCGACAGTCTCGCTCGGTTTCGGCATTACCGGCAAGGCGAAGGAGTACCAGCGCGGCGACGATGAGGCCTCGGTCATCCGCAAGGCAAAAATTTTGGTGGTGGACCAGGACCCGGCGTTGCGCCGACTCATGGAAACCCGTCTGGGGGCGGCAAATTACTCGGTGGAAACAGTTGGCGATGGGTCCGCCGCGATGGACGCCTGCGTGCTGTCTCGTCCGAATCTTGTGATCATGGATTTGCGAATGAAGAATGCGGACGGGCTCGGCTTCTTGAAAGAGCTGAAAAGCCGATGGCCGCAGCTGACCGTGATCATCCTGACTTCCCACGGGACCATCTCGGAAGCCGTCCAGGCTACACAATGCGGGGCGTTCGGCTATCTGGTGAAGCCGGTCGACAAGGAAGAATTATTGGGGCAGGTGCAACGCGCCACCGAGGCCTCGAGTTTCGCGCTGAGCGAAGGCGACTGGCGGACGAACATAGTGTCCCGTAGCCAGCTGATGGAGGAGCGGTTGGCAATCGCCAATAGAGCCGCAGTCAGCGAAGTTCCGGTGTTGTTGACGGGTGAAAACGGCACCGGAAAGGAACTGCTGGCGCGTGCGATCCATGCGGCGAGTGCACGACGTGAAAAGCCGTTTATCGCCGTCGTGTGTCGCGATAAGACCGCCGAGCAGTTGGCTCGCGAGCTATTCGGCGGGGAGCCCGACGAATCGGGCGATGCCAATGCCGTGGGACTCGGAGCCATGCACAGGGTCGAGGGGGGCACCTTGTTTCTGGACGAAATAGGCGTTTTGCCTGTCCAAGTCCAGCTTGCTCTGTCCAAAGCGCTTGCAAAGGATGACCGACCCGCCGGCAAATGGCTCGGTGCGGTACGCACCGATGTACGCCTGATCTCAACCAGTTCCGTCGATCTGAAATCGCTGACCGAAACCGGCGCATTTCTCAGGGATCTTTACTATCAGATCAACATTCTACCGATCGAGATACCGCCCTTGGGCCGTCGCCGGGAAGACATTCCGGTGCTGGTGTCGCACTTCCTGGAGCAAGCCACCGAACCGGGCAATCAAAAGAAGATCTACTCCCCGAAGGCGATCGAACTGCTTGCCACGACGGACTGGCCGGGCAACGTCCGGCAGTTGTTCGATCTTGTAAAGCAGAACGTGGCGCTGGCGCACGGCGAGGTCATCGGCAAGGACCTGGTGCAGCAGTCCCTCGGCGGGGAGTCGGCAAAGATACCGACATATAATGAAGCAAGGGAGAAATTCGCGCGCGACTACCTCGCTGAAAATCTGCAACGCACAGCCGGTAATGTGACCAAGGCCGCCCGCCTCGCGAAACGCAGTCGGACCGACTTCTACAAACTGTTGGCGCGCTATCGATTGCATGCCGAAGACTTCAAGAACTCGCCCTCCGCGGGCAGGAAGCGTACGGACGAGGAAGACGACAACTGACGCCTGCTACCGCCGCCGCAGCCCGCGGCTGAGGGCTTGGTTCAAGAGGGGAGGCAGCTCGGGATGGCGAGTCAAGCGGACGTGATCCTCGAGACGCGAAGTCTGGTCAAGGCGTTCAAAGGATTCATTGCGGTGGATGGCGTGTCCTTGTGCGTGCGGAGCGGACAAATTCACGGCTTGATTGGGCCGAATGGCGCAGGCAAGACCACATTGTTCAATCTACTCACCAAGTTTCTCCAGCCGAGCTCAGGTGAAATCCTTTATCGCGGCGAGAACATCACCCGTGAGAAACCTGCGGATGTCGCACGCCGCGGCATTGCGCGGTCTTTTCAAATCTGCGCCGTTTTTCCTCATCTCACGGCGCTCGAGAACGTGCGCGTGGCTCTGCAGCGGAGTCTCGGCACATCGTTTTGTTTCTGGCGTTCGGAGCAGACCCTCTCGAAACTCGATGCTCGAGCGATGCAACTCCTGGCCGAAGTGCATCTCGACATGCTGGCCCGTACGCCGGCGGGCGAGCTATCGTACGGGTGCAAGCGGGCGCTTGAACTCGCCACGACGCTGGCGCTCGAGCCTGAACTCATGCTGCTGGATGAACCCACTCAGGGAATGGGACACGAAGACGTGACGCGAGTCACGCAGCTGATCAAGCATGTCTCCGCGAACCGGACGGTGCTCATGGTGGAGCACAACATGCGCGTCGTCTCGTCGATCGCCGACGCGATCACCGTGATGCAGCGGGGCCGGGTGATCGCCTCGGGACCCTATGCCGATGTCTCGAGAAATCCCCAGGTCATTGAAGCCTATATGGGAACCTCGAGTTTCGAGCGCTCCGGAAGCAGCTGATGGCGCGAGCGATGCTGCAGGTGACCGGTCTGGAGGCATGGTATGGCGAGTCGCAGATCCTGCACGGCGTCGAGTTCATCGTGCATGCGGGCGAGGTCGTTACGCTGCTCGGTCGCAATGGAGCCGGGCGCACGAGCACGCTGCGCGCGATCATGGGAATGGTAGGTTCTCGGACCGGTTCGATACTGGTCGACGGCGTGGAGACGGTGCGGATGGCGTCGCACTCGATTGCGCGCATCGGCGTGGGCTATTGTCCCGAAGAGCGCGGTATTTTCTCTTCTCTCACCGCTGAGGAGAACCTTCTGTTGCCGCCGAAGCTGAATGCTGCATTTGGCATGCAATTGGAAGAGATCTACGGTATTTTTCCCCACCTGCTCGAGCGTTCGGGGAGTCCCGGCGCGCGGCTGTCGGGCGGGGAACAGCAGATGCTCGCCGTGGCACGGATACTGCGCACCGGTGCGCGCCTGCTGCTGCTCGATGAGATTTCGGAGGGTCTCGCGCCGGTGATCGTGCAGAAGCTAGGTGAGGTAATCGGCAGCCTGCGTGCGAAGGGCTTTACCGTGGTGTTGGTCGAACAGAATTTTCGCTTCGCGGCTCCTCTTGCGGATCGTTTCTACGTGATGGAGCACGGCCGCATGGTCAAACAGTTCGAACGATCCGCACTCACCGCGCAAATGGGGTTGCTTCAGGAATTTTTAGGCGTGTGATCAATGCACAAATCGACCAAGGCCGCACTCTGCGCGCCGCTCATCCTCTTTACGGCGGTTCAGGCTCGCGCCGCCGGCGAACAGGTGGTCATAGGCAACATCGATGACTTGTCCGGCGTCTATGCCGATGTCATCGGACAAGGCGGCATCGAAGCCGCCAAGATGGCTATCGCGGACTTCGGCGGCGCGGTGCTCGGCAAAAAAATCGTACTGCTCAGCGTCGACCACCAGAACAAGCCCGACATCGGTGCGTCGAAATTTCGCGAGTGGGTCGATCAGAATGGTCTCAAGATGCTTTTGGGCGGCTCCAATACGGGGGTGAGCATCGCCATGGCGAAGGTGGCGGCAGCAAAAAAGGTGCCTTTTTTCGCCATAGGGGCGGCCGGCGCCTCGCTCACCGGCGTCGATTGCACGCCGTACACCGTGCACTATTCCTATGACACTACCGCGCTTGGAAACGGTACGGCCAGCGCGATCGTCCAGCAGGGCGGTAAGAGCTGGTTCTTCGTGACTGCGGATTATGCGTTCGGCACGCAACTGCAGGAGGCAGCCTCGCGCGTCGTGCTCGCCAACGGCGGCAAGGTCCTGGGTTCGGTTCGTGCGCCCCTTGGCACCACCGATTATTCGTCCTTCCTGCTGCAAGCGCAGGCATCGGGTGCGCAAGTGCTGGGACTTGCCAATGCGGGTACCGATTTCTCGAACTCGCTCAAGTCGGCCAATGAATTCGGCCTCACCAAGTCGATGAAGCCGGCAGCGCTGCTCGCCTTCATCAGCGACATCCACAGCCTGACTCTTCAGACAGCCCAGGGCCTGTACCTGACCACCGCCTGGTACTGGGACCTGAACGACGAGACTCGCGAATTCGCCAAGCGCTATTTCGCAATAATGAAAAAGGAACCCACCATGAACCAGGCCGCTTACTACTCGGCGACGATGCAGTATTTGAAGGCGGTCCAGACAGCAGGGTCGACTGATTCAGACTCTGTCATGGCACAACTCAAGAAGTCCAAGATCAGCGATGTATTCACCAAAAATGGCTACATACGCGCCGACGGCCTCATGGTTCACACCATGTACGTGATGCAGGTGAAGACTCCGGCGGAATCGAAGGCACCCTGGGATTACTACAAGGTGATCAAGACGATGTCCGGGGACGAAGCCGACGGTCCGCAGGCCGATGTGCAGTGTTCCCTGGCCAAGAAGTAAGGCGCATGACGCGACTGCAGTTACGTCCGAGGCATCCCGATGCCGGGGGATGAGGAGTGACCAGTTTGTTCGGCGTGCCACTGCCCGCGATTCTCGGCCAGCTGATGCTCGGCCTCGTCAATGGATCGTTTTATGCGCTGTTGAGCCTGGGTCTCGCGGTAATTTTTGGACTCCTGGGAGTGGTGAATTTCGCGCACGGTGCTTTTTACATGCTCGGGGCGTTCGCCGCGTACATCGCTTTGCAATCATTCGGAGTCAATTATTGGTGCGCTCTCATTCTCGCCCCTCTTGCGGTGGGACTTCTGGGAATCGCTCTCGAGCGCTTGCTGCTGCGGCACCTGTATCAGCTCGATCCTCTCTACGGGTTGCTCCTGACCTTCGGGATCGCGTTGATCGCAGAAGGGATCATGCGCGGCCTTTTCGGCGTTTCGGGCAAGTCTTATCCGGTCCCCCCATCATTGCAGGGTGCATTCAACCTCGGCTTCATGATACTGCCCGTTTATCGCGCCTGGGTGATATTCGCGTCGCTGGCCGTGTGCGGCACGACCTGGTTGCTGATCGAGCGAACTCGGCTTGGGGCGACGTTGCGTGCGGCAACCGAAAATGCGCGCCTGACGCAGGCGTTCGGGATCAACGTCCCGCTCCTGGTGATGAGCACTTATGGAGCGGGAGTGGCGCTCGCCGCGCTGGCGGGGGTGCTCGCGGCGCCGGTCATTCAGGTCAGTCCGCTGATGGGCTCATCGCTCGTGATCGTGGTTTTTGCGGTGGTGGTCATCGGCGGCATGGGTTCGATCTTCGGTGCGATCGTCAGCGGGCTCGTGCTGGGGCTCATCGAAGGGTTGACCAAGGTCCTCTATCCGGAAGCATCGAACATCGTAGTGTTCGTCATCATGGCCATCGTTCTGGTATGGCGCCCTTCCGGCCTGTTCGGTAGGGAGTAAGAATGCGCGCCCACGCCGCGGCCGCCGCGTATGCGCTACTCGCCATCCTCGCGCTGGCAGCGCCGTTCCTCGGTATATACCCGGTATTTCTGATGAAGCTGCTGTGCTTTGCCATGTTCGCCTGTGCCTTTAATTTGCTGCTCGGCTATACGAACATGCTCTCCTTCGGTCATGCTGCTTATTTTGGGGCATCCGCTTATGTCACCGGATGGCTCGTCACGGTGCATGGCTGGGGAACCATCAACGCGATTCTTGCCGGCGTCGCGGCAGCGATGCTGCTGGGTCTCCTGATCGGCGCGATCGCCGTGCGCCGCCACGGAATCTATTTCGCGATGATCACGCTCGCCCTGTCGCAACTCGTGTACTTCATGTGCCTGCAGGCCGGGTTCACCGGCGGCGAGAACGGCCTGCAAGACATACCCCGCGGGGAACTCGGCGGGCTCAAGGGTCTCGGTGACGACCGTGCCATGTACTACTTCGTGCTGGCGGTCTTCGTGGCGGTGTTCGTCCTCATCCGGCGCATTGTGCGCTCGCCCTTCGGACAAGTGCTGAAAGCCATCCGTGCGAACGAGCCCCGCGCCGTGTCGCTTGGCTACCACGTGGACCGCTACAAGCTCGTCGCATTCATGGCGTCGGCGAGTATCTCGGGGCTGGCAGGGTCCCTCAAGGCGTTGGTGCTCGGATTCGTCACGCTGTCGGATGTGAGTCAGGGTACCTCGGGCGAGGTGATCCTGATGACGCTGCTCGGCGGCAGCGGCACGTTTCTCGGACCGGTGGCCGGCGCCGTTCTCGTAGTCACCCTGCAGGAATACCTGTCCGATCTTGTGGGCGCCTGGGTTTCCGTGATAATCGGCGCAATTTTCGTCGTTTGTGTGATGGCTTTGCGGCGCGGCTTCGTGGGCGAAATCCAGCGCCGATTCGCGCTCGCAGGCAGGAAGGTGCGGTGAAATGCAACGTCGCGCTCCGCAACCAGCGCGTTTATACTGCGGACCGTTGCTTGACCTCGAGGAGAGTTGCCGATGTTTGCGCGTAAAGGCGTCCCCGCATTTTACAATTTTCACGCATTGGCAGCGGTCCTCGCTGCCCTGGCTGCTGTGCCGGGACAGGCAGGTCAGAATTATCAGGTCTACGTGTCGAATGAGAAATCCGGGGACGTCACCGTCATCAACGGCGGGGACAACCAAGTGCTCGCCACCATCGCGGTCGGCAAGCGTCCGCGTGGTATTCACGCCAGCCCGGATGGCAAGAAAGTGTATGTGGCCTTGAGCGGCACTCCCATCGCGGCGCCGCCGCAGTTGGACCCCGCAGGCAATCCGATTCTTCGCAGAGGCAAGGACGACGACGGCGATGCTGCCAAGTCTGACAAATCGGCAGATGCGATCGGTGTTCTGGATGTGGCCGGCAAGAAACTCACGGGAAAGATTCCCGCAGGCTCGGACCCGGAGGAATTCTCCCTGAGCCTCGACGGGACCAAACTCTATATCTCCAACGAAGATGCCAAGACTGCCAGCGTCATCAGCATCGCCACGGGGAAGGTGGAGCACACCGTTGCGGTCGGCGAGGAGCCCGAGGGAGTAGCTACCACGCCTGACGGAAAGCGCTTCTATGTGACGTGCGAGGCCGGCGGCGATGTTTATGTCATCGAGACGGCGGGCTACGCCTCCGTTGGGCATTTCAAAGTGAACGCCCGACCGCGAAGCGTGGCGTTTTTGCCCGGGACAAACGTAGGGTTCATCCCTTCGGAGTTGACCGGCGAGTTGAATGTCATCGACACGGTGAACCTCAAGGTGGTGAAGGTCATCGCCTTGCCGCCGGGTTCGCGACCGATGAGCGTCAAAACATCCGCCAACGGCCGGAAGATCTATGTCAGCAACGGGCGTGCCGGCACGGTGTCCGTACTCGATGGCCGCACATACGAACTCCTGAACACGATCAAGGTGGGGACTCGCCCTTGGGGCATGGCTCTGTCACCCGACGGGAAGTACTTATACACGGCAAACGGACCCTCCAATGACGTGTCCGTCGTCGATCTGACGTCGGATAAGGAAATTGCCCGCGTCGAGACCGGCGCAGGCCCCTGGGCCGTAGCCATCGTACCCGCCGCCCATTGACCAGCCCAAGCCGGCGCGCGGTCAGAAAACTGGGAAAATCGCGCAGGCGGGGGGCGGGGTTGAGCCTCGGCGGGGGCGGGGTATGCCGATCAACACAGACCGTCGATAAGCTGGCGTGTCAATACGGCCGCTCGTCGCCGAATGGCGAGAACGATTGCAGCGTCTCGCTGAAAGGATCCCGTTCGGTGATCGTTACCAGACGCCGCTCGCCGACGCGCGTCACGAAAACGAAGCCGAATTCTAACCCGCCTTCCGGCCGCCAACCACAATACTGGAGGCGTTCGATTGCGCCGCTCAACGCGGCGCGGAGGTCCGCGCCGCGTCCGAGGCTCCGGCAATCGATGACCTGCCACTGTAGATCCCAGGTGACGACGTAATGCGGCGCGTGGTTCGTGGCGAACGGATTGCGGCGAGTGCGGCTCATGTGTGGATTGTCTGGTGTGTCGACTCGTTCGTATCTGGGTTCACCGCGGCGAGCGCCGGTTTGTCAACTTACCTACCATATCTTAAACTGGCCAGCCGAATCCCCGTCCATCGCAAAGCCGCTACCGGTACACTCCCAGCCTCGTACCGCAGCGGCGTCCAGGTGAAATGAGTCGAGACGACGAAGATCGGATCTTGCACGGCTTGTACTACTACCGTGAGGAGATCGATGAGCCCGTATCGGTCAGCGGCGAGCAGGTCCTATGGCTCGCCATGCATTCGCTGCGGGACGCAGAGGCCTGGAGCAAGGCTGGGCAGCCGCAGCGTTTCGATACGGCGGATTTTCCTTCGGAAATCGAGTCCAAGCTGATTACGGCGAAACTCGAGCTGCCGCTCCGATACCTCGAATACCGGCGACTGATCAAATATACCAGGCGAGGGGACGGGACTCTCTCGATTGCCGTCACGTTCGCTGGTGCGGACCGTGCGATTCGCCTGCACACTCGCCGCGGACGAATGGATTTGTGGTATCGGGAACACAAAGACGGCATGCTCGGGATGGCTACGACGATCATCGTCTCCCTTGTTACTGCATTGATCGCGGTGAAGCTGACGAGATGAAGAATTGGGCCATGCTGGGGAGCGAAGTCAAATGAACCGGACCGAAACTTTGATCGGCCAGATGACTTTGGCCGAGAAGCTGGGTCAGCTCACCATGACCGCCTCCAGCTACGCCGTCACCGGCCCGGTGATTGCCGGGGATTCAACGGCCGCCATCAAGGCGGGGACCATCGGCAATCTGCTCAATATGGTCGGGGCGGACCATGTACGCGAGATGCAGCGGCTTGCTGTGAAAGAATCGCGACTTGGCATTCCCCTGCTCATCGGCTTCGACGTGGTGCATGGACATCGCACTCTGTTTCCCGTGCCTCTGGGCGAAGCGGCATTGTTCGATCCTGAAACCTGGGCGCTCACGGCCCGCGAGTCGGCCAAGGAAGCCTCTGCCGAAGGTCTGGCGATGACCTTTGCACCCATGCTGGACATCGCGCGTGATCCGCGCTGGGGACGCAGCGCCGAGGGTCCCGGTGAGGACCCCTGGGTGGCTGCGCGCATCGCGGAGGCGAAGGTGCGCGGTTTTCAAGGCCAGAACCTTGCTGCCGCCGATGCGCTGGCAGCGGTCGCCAAGCATTACTGCGCTTATGGCGCGGTCGGCGCCGGACGTGATTATGCGTCGGTCGATATCTCGGAACGAACCGTGCGCGAAGTGCACATGCCGGCGTTTGCGGCAGCAGTCGCGTCGGGCGTGGCGGCGATCATGCCCGCATTCACCGATCTTGCGGGCATCCCGATGACGGCGAACCGGCCGCTGCTGCGCGGCTGGCTGCGCGATCAGTGGGGATTCAAGGGCGTGGTCATCAGCGATTACAACGCCATCGCGGAACTCATGCACCACGGCATCGCCGCGGACCTCGCTGAAGCGGCGGCGCTCGCACTGAAGGCCGGCGTCGACATCGACATGATGTCCGATGCGTATCGGCACGGCTTGCCCGTTGCTCTCGAGCGCGGGAGCGTGTCAATGCCGGAAATCGACGAATCGGTCAGACGGGTTTTGACGCTCAAGACGCAGCTCGGTCTCTTCGATGACCCCTATCGTCGAGGCGCAGCCGCCGAATCGGCCGCCGCCTTTTCTCATCGGCGGCAGCTGGCGCGCTCCGTGGGCGCGCGCGCCATCGTAATGTTGAAAAATGCCAATGCAACGCTGCCGCTGGCGGATTCGCACGTCAGACTCGCCGTCATCGGGCCGCTGGCGGATGCTCCGGCGGAGATGCGCGGTCCCTGGTGGGGCGCCGCGGATGCAGACGGCCAGGTCAGCGTCGTGGCGGGTCTGCGCGCGCTTTTGCCGCGAACCCAGGTACTGCATGCGCCAGGCGTTGCGATTGAAAGCGATGATGTCTCGGGCATCGCAGCAGCTCTCGAGCTTTGTGCGAGCGCAGACGCGATTCTTCTCTGCGTCGGAGAGGCCGCGGCCATGAGCGGAGAGGCCGCGAGCCGCGCGCATCTGGGGCTTCCCGGCAAGCAGCGTTTATTCGCGGAGGCAGTTTTCGAGCGCGCCCGGGCGACCGGCAGACCGGTGATCTCGGTCCTGTTCTGCGGCCGGCCGCTCGTAGTGCCCTGGCTGGTGGAGAAGTCCAATGCCGTGCTCGCGGCCTGGTTCCTCGGCAGCGAGGCCGGCCACGCCATCGGCGATGTCGTGACCGGACGGGTCAGCCCAAGCGGCCGCACGCCGGTGACGTGGGCGCGCTCGGTCGGGCAGATCCCCATCTTCTTCGGCGAACGTCCGACGGGGCGGCCGGCGGACCCGGCGGACCGTTACACGAGCAAATACCTCGACGTCCCGAATGAAGCGCTGTTTCCTTTTGGCCACGGGCTTACTTACGGTCGTTTTGTCCTCTCCAATCTGCGCGTGACGCCGGTCAACGTCGAGGATATCGATACCATCCGAATCCGCGTCGATGTGCGCAATGAGGGTCAGCGAGCAGCCCAAGAGACGGTCTTCCTGTTCACGCACGATAAGGTCGCAAGCGTGGCGCGTCCGCTGCTAGAGCTCAAAGGTTTCACCAAGATCGACCTGCAGCCCGGTCAGGCGGGAACGGTGAACCTGACGTTGCGGGCGACCGAATTGCGCTTTCTGGGGCCGCAGCTCGAGCCGGTGTTCGAGCCCGGGGAGTTCGAGATTTTCGTAGGTCCCTGCGCGGACAGGTCGCGACTGCTGTCCGCGACCATCCAGTTATCGTGGTCGCGGCCCTGTTGAGCCGGTGCCGCAGGTCCAACGAAAGATCTCTTCGCTGCGAGTGCCTGGAACGATTGGATCCCAGCCGAGCTGCTGCGGGTCCGCTTCTTCGGTATGCTGGCTGCCGGCCAGGTTATTCTCCGCATAATAGACGGCCAAGACGACGCGCGCGCGCTCCTTGGCGCAGTCGTATTGGACTTTTTCGACGTTGCTTGCGTACACCTCGCCGGACGCGCTGCGACGCGGTTCCGGGTACTCTTGCCTGAGCCACGCCGTCACGAGGTGCCCGGAACGCTTCAATTGGTGCTCGGTGCTGAAGGTCGCCCACGATCCATCCGCGCCGACCGCTCTGAAGACCCAGCCTCCTGACGACATGGGATCGAGCGTGCGAACCCATGCCATCGGCTCCTTGCGGCGAATTTCCCGCTCCTTGGCCAGACGCTCCGCCTTGACCTTCGCCTCGGCCTGCGCCGTCGCGCGCTGCTCGTCCCACATTTTTTGCTGCTCGGGAGTTTGGCCGGCCGCGATGGAATGCGCCAGGGCGCAAGCTGCAACGAGCAGAGGTCCTGCGAGCCGTCGAGAAATTGTCCGCTTCATCGAGAATACTCCCGTGGGGTAGCCCGATAATTGTAAAGCACGCGATAATAATAGCGGCGCACCTCCCGGCCATGCAGCGTGAGCACCCCACTCTCGACCGGTCCCAAGCGATCGGCATGCGATTCGATCGATTGATCGCTGAGTTCACCGGGGTTCCATGTCACCAGCAGCAATATCCGGCCTTCCTGCGCCTCGGCCGGAGTCCATCGTTCGTACATGAGGCCGACTCCGCCGAATAGATGCGAGCTCGACGTTGGAACTTCCGATGGGTTGTGGGCGGCCCCATAGAATGCCAGCTCGCTGGCGATGGCGTAACGATCCATTCCCACGATCAACGGATCACGGCCGCACAGAGCACGGATCGCGGCGGCGTCCTGTGCGATCTGCGCGCCGAAGTCGCGCCAACCCACTGGCAGAAGTTCAATGTGCTTGCTATAGCCAAGACCTGGCAGCCCCCACACGAGGTAGTGGAGTCCTGTGCCGTAGATGAGCAGCATCGTCGCGAGTGTCGGCATCCATGCGGCGCGGATCCATGCTCGCAGGCCGCTCGACGTCCGCCCTGTCGCGATCATCTGCGCGGCCAAGAGCGGGAGCGCCGCGCTCCATGGCGCCCCCGTCCAGTCGAGCTTGACTTCATGACGCAAACTGAACAATGCGAACACACAGAGTGGGAGGAGCACCGCGACGCGGATGAACAACCGCCGGCGCAGCCCCCCGCCGTCGTCGCCCGCCATGGGGCGCTTCGATTGCGCATCGGAGTCGCCACGTTCAGCGTCGCGGTGCGAGAGAGCTGCCGCCACGGCGAGCACGCCCGTCGGCGTCATCAGCACCAAGGCTGAGGCAATCAGCTTGTGAAAAGAGAACCTCGGAGCCTCCGCCAGCCGCCGCGACGTTTGGAACAGGAAGGAGGCCCATTCATGCTGGGCATTCCAAACGATGACCGGAGAGAAGATGGCGAGGGCAAGCAGTGCCGCGCCGTACGGCTCCCAGCGCAACAACCAGCGCCGCGACTGGCGATCCCATAGCATGAAAGCCAGCGCAACGATTGCGATCAAGCCGATGGAGTATTTCGAGATCGCGCCCATACCGACCGCAAATCCCACCCCCCACCACGCGCTGCGGCGCTCCGCAAGCAATGCCCGTTCCAAATAGTACAACGCAGCAGACCATGCGGCGGTCAGCGGCGCATCGGGCGTCATGAGGAAACCCGCCAGAAAAAAGAACGGCAGCGCCTGCGCCAACAGCACGGCTGCCAGCGCACTCGCTTCCCCGAACAGGTTGCGTGTCAGGCGATATATAAAGACTGAGGTGATCAAGCCGCAGCAGAGGGCGCCAGCGCGCACGCCGAATGGTGACTGGCCGAACGCGGCGGTACCGAGTCTGATGAGCCACGCGACCAAGGGGGGATGGTCGAGATATCCGAAGTCCAGATGACGCGAGTAATTCCAGTAGTACGCCTCCTCCGGAAGCAGGTCGACGGATGCCATGTATACCAATCGAAGGAGGCAGGCATAGACGATGACGCCGATGGCCAGCGAGGCCGTGCGCGCACGCGCGTCCGCCGACGAGAGCGCCTGCGAGTTACCCAACGCCGTCGCCGCCCACCCGAGCATGACCGCCGCCACGATGGCGGCCTGTACGCGCCACCCCCATTGCAGCGACAGCGTAGCCAACACGCCACCGCGCAGGAAAAACACGAGAACGCTGACCGCCAGCAGGCGAAGGTGTAGCCAGCTGTCCAGCGTGCGTCCGTGTGCAACGACAACGGGCCGAACTTTCAGTAGGTAATTCAAGGTCATGGCAACGATATAGCTTGCGATATGACTGCTTCGCAACGTCAAGCCATTGCCGACCAATACACAAAACAGGCCCACATCGACGAGCGGTGCCAACGCCGTGGTGGTGAAGCGGTTCAAAGGAGCGCGATCTTGCGTCATCAATCCGTGCGTCAGCGCTGGTTGATGATTATAGTAACAAGATAACTATCACGCCGGCCGAATCTGCCGACTTTCGAGGGGACCGCATAAGAGATGAACGCTGCCGAACAACATCGCCCGCTCCAGGCGTATTTCGACCGTGTCGTGCCGCCCCGTGCGATGCGCTCCGGTCCGGAACTGTCAATCATCGTGCCGACGTTCAACGAGCGGGAGAATATCGCCGAGTTGATCGAAAGGCTCGCGCTGTGCCTCACGGATTGTTCGTGGGAAGTCATTTTCGTCGACGATGATTCTCCCGACGGCACTGCCGATCTCGTGCGCGAGCACGCAGCCATGGATAGCCGGATTCGCTGCCTGCAGAGAATCGGCCGGCGTGGGCTTTCCTCAGCGTGTGTCGAGGGCATGCTCGCGACCACGGCGCGCTATCTCGCGGTGATCGACGCCGATCTGCAGCATGACGAGCGCCTGCTGCCTCAGATGCTCGACATGCTGAAGCAAGGCGACACCGACATCGTGGTCGGCAGCCGTTACGCGCCCGGCGGCGACATCAGCGACTGGGATGCACGGCGGGCCCGGATGAGCCGTCTCGCGATGCGGCTGAGTCGAGTGCTTGTCCCGAGCGAATTGACGGACCCCATGAGCGGATTTTTCATGATGCGCCGGTCGGTATTGGACGGCTCCGCCCACCGGCTTTCGGCGATCGGCTTCAAAATATTGACCGATGTGTTCGCCTCTTTCCCGCGGCCACTGCGCTTCAAGGAGCTGCCTTACCGGTTCAGAGTTCGCCGCGCGGGGGAAAGCAAGCTCGATTCCGTGACGGCGTGGGACTACGTGATGCTGCTTCTCGACAAATTGATAGGACGATGGGTGCCGGTGCGCTTCCTCGCCTTCACGATCGTCGGCGCCAGCGGGGTGACCGTCCATTTCGCGGTGCTCACGCTTTTGTTTCACGGACTGCATCAGAGCTTCGTTGCCTCTCAAGGCGCCGCGACTTTGTGTGCAATGACTTTCAACTTCACCGTCAACAACGTTCTCACCTACCGCGACATGCGATTGCTCGGCGTGCGGTGGCTGCGAGGGTGGGCATCCTTCGTGCTTGCCTGCAGCATCGGCGGAATCGCGAACCTCGGTGTGGCATCCACGATTTATGGATTCGGGCGCGGCTGGTTTCCCGCCGCGATCGCCGGAATATCGGTCGGGGCGGTATGGAACTATGCCGTCACGATGATGTTGACGTGGGGGCGGGGCCGTAAATGACGGCAACAGACGAGCGCGCGGATGCCGCCATGCTCAGCTTGCAGCAAGAGAAGCCGGCACGGACGCGCCGCCAGTCTCGCTTTCATGGACTGGAGAGGGGGGTGGCGCTCCGGCATCCGCCGAGTCGAGCGGCAGGGTCATTGCCGCGCGCAGGCCCGGTTTTTGGTCCGATAGCGACAGCGCGCTGCCATGCAGCTTGGCGACGGCCTGTACGAGGCTGAGGCCGAGGCCGACGCCGGGAGTGCCGCGGCTCGCGTCGCCGCGGTAGAAGCGCTCGACCGCCTTGCTCTTTTCCGAGTCGGCGATGCCCGGTCCGTTGTCCGAGACCGAGATCTCTGCCGTACCTTCGCTGCGCTTGTGCACGGCGACCTCGATTGAACCATTCACGGGCGCATACTTGATCGCATTGTCGATCAGGTTGCCGAGCGCCTGGGCGAGCAGAACCGGATCGCCCGATACGCAGGCCGGCCCATCCGAACTAAATTCGAGATCGATGTTCTTGAGCTCCGCCGCGGGCGCGTAGAATTCCGCCGCATCGGCTGCCAGTCGCGCAATATCGAAGGCAACAAATCCGGATCGGCGCATTCCGGCATCGATTTCCGCGAGCCGCAGCAAGGCATCGAAAATACGAATCACCCGGTCGACATCCGCGATGGCGCCGTCGATTTCCGCGAACGTTTGCTCCGGAGCCGGTCGCATCAGAGTCAGCTCTTCAAGCCTGGAGCGCAACTCCGCCAGCGGCGTGCGCAGATCGTGTGCGATGGAATTGGACCCGTTGCGCACGCCATGCACCAAGAGCTCGATCTGTTCGAGCATACCGTTGATGGTACGCGTCAGCGTGTTAAGTTCGTCATCTTTGAGCTGAGTCGGAAGCCGGTGCTTCAAATCGCCGTGCATGATCGCCGACACGGTCTGACGAATGCTATGGATGCGCGACATCAGCGCGCGACGGATGATCAGACCCATCAATAGGCCGGCGATCGACAGCACGGCAATGGCGGCGGCGAGGCCGTACCAGAACCGGGTCTGCAGGGGTGCAAAAATCGTATTGTACCTGCCCACCAGGAGGTTGTAGGTGCCGATCATGGTGACGTGCACCAAAGCCTGCTGTGCGCCACGATCGAACACCTCGACCTGAATCGTATAGTTGCCGGGCTTGATGGGGACGGCGGCCGGCCAAATCGGCAGATTCCCCGCGATCGGATGCATTGAGGCATCGGTGAGCAACAGAATTCTCTCGCCGGCGATCTGCATGCCCACGCGCGTATCGATGAACGCTTTGAGCCCGGCCGCGCCTTCGCGGCGATATATGTCGGTGAGGCGCTGGGCATCGGCCTGCAGGATTTCCGCCCGGCCTTCCTGAATCGTCACCTGCCAGGCATACCACAGGGGCGCGGCGAACAACACCAATGCGGCGATTCCCAGCGCGATATAGCCGAGCGCCAGCGATACTGCCGACGAGCGCATCATGCTAGTCACCCGCGGTCACCGTGTAGCCGGCATTGCGCACCGTGCGCAGAAGCGGCCGCTCGAACTCGGCATCTATTTTTTGCCGCAATTTGCTGATATGCACATCAACGACATTGGTCTGGGGGTCGAAGTGGTAATCCCACACATTCTCCAGCAGCATGGTGCGAGTGACCACCTGGCCGGCATGGCGCATCAGATATTCGAGCAGCTTGAATTCTCTTGGCTGCAAAGAAATCGGCCGATCGCCCCGCGTCACCTTGCGCGTCAAAGGATCCATATGCAGGTCGCCCACGGTGAGCGGACTCTCGGTGTTTACCGCCTGCGCGCGGCGATGCAACGCGTCGATCCGCGCAAGCAGTTCACCGAACGCAAAGGGCTTGGTCAGGTAGTCGTCGCCGCCACCGCGCAGCCCGCGGATGCGGTCATCGACCTCCGAGAGTGCGCTTAGGATCAGAATGGGTGTGCGCTTTCCTGCCTTGCGCAGCACTTCGATGATGGCAAGGCCGTCGATTTCGCCCGGCAGCATTCGATCCATGATGATCACGTCGTAGGGCTCGCTCGCCGCGAGGAACATGCCGTCGCGTCCGTTGCCTGCGTGATCCGTGGTGTGCCCGGCTTCCTGCAAGCCTTTCACGACGAACTGGGTGACCCGCTCGTTGTCTTCGACCAGCAAAATCTTCATGAGAGCCCCTCGATGCTGCTGCGCGCATTGTTCGGACTTCGCCGGCCGGATCGTGCCATGGCGCGGACAGAGCCGAGTCGGCCGGCTGTGAGTTGCCGCAAAGGTGGGCTTGCGGCGATTAAACGCCCGTGGTTGGATCGTTAAGATCCGTTAATCAGCGACTCCTGTCGGGAGCGTGTGCATCGATGAGCGCGCGGGCGGCTGGGAGCGCTGCCGAGATCGGTCCGCTGCCGAGAGGGAAAATCAACCGGGTAAAATATCCGCCGTCCAATAGCAGCATCAGGGCATCGCCCAGAGTCTCGGCATCGCGAGCGCCCATGGCGCGCGCCAGTGCGCGCAGCCGCCCGCGCACTCGCTCCTTGTACCCTCGCACGAGGATACTCAATTCGTCCTCGTCGTCGGAGAGTTCCGCTGCCGCGTTGCCGAGCGCGCAGCCGCGGCAATCGTTGGAATTGGCGACTTTGAGCTGGGCTGCAAAAAGTGCCTCCACCTGCCGGCGGGGGTCGCCCGGAAAAGGTGCTACGACGCCGTCCCACCAAGCCCAATACTCTCGTTCTTGCTCGCGAAGATATTCGCTGACCAGCGCCTCTTTGGAGGCAAAGCTGCGGTAGAAGCTCATCTTGTTGGAGCCTGCCTCGGCGGCGATGGCGTCGACGCCCACCCCATGGATACCGTGCCGGTAAAAAAGCTCACAGGCCGACTCGAAAATGCGATCGCGCACGCGTGTTTTGGCGGCAGGGAAGAGCCCCGCGTTCTCAGAGCCGCCGCTTGGGCTTGATTTGTCGCTTACGCCCACTGTTTGCCGACCCGGTGTCACCGATGGGTAACTTTCCCGCCCCATGTTACTTACTAGTAACTCACCTAGACAGCATCGTCGGCTGAAAGTTTGAAGTCAAGTTGCAGCTGGCCGTGGTCGAGGACAGCGAGCGTCGACCCCTCAGCGATGCCCGCAACAACCCGGGCAGAGGGGTGCCGCAACCGAGGCGAGGGCCCGTTGTCTGCGCGCCGCCCAACGTTTCAGGGTCACGACGGCGCCGGCATGCAGCCAGAGGTAAGCGGCGATGAAGCTGCCACCCGGCAGCGACAGGATTTCCGGATCGAAGCCGCCGCCGAACGCTTGGATGCGGGCGGCAATGCGGCCGGCATTCGACTCGATAAAACTAATCATCCCCGTCTCCTGATGCCTAAACAACATATGCCTGGGCAACTGTCAGGCGAAAAAAACTCAGCTGTTAGCGAGCATCCGTTTCAATGTTCTCTCGACGGCGCGCACCTCGGACTTGCTCACGCCCTTCAACAATCGATTCACAACTTTATTGAGGCATGCTTGCATCTTCGGAAACGCCGCCTTGCCCGCCGCGGTGACTTCGAGCGCCATCGTGCGGCGGGTATGCGCGAGCGCAACCCGCCGGAGCAGCCCCTTCGACTCCAGGCGGTCGATCATCCGGCTCATGGCGCCGCGGTCGTAATCCATGAACTTGCACAGCCCGCATGCCGAACTCGCATGACCCTTCAGGACGTTTGCGATGATGACAAACTGGGCTGCGGTGACTTCGAGCGAAGCCACCTCGGCGTCGCGCAGAAACTCATGATCGACGCCGCTCAGCACCGCCATCCGCACCTGGCTCAGGAGGGGAGCGAGGCTGTTGTTCAGCTCGACCGACGACGAGTCGCGCACCTCGTTCATACGACCGAATCATAGTTGCTACGGCAACAATTGTCAAAGCAACATCGGTGAGAACTTTTTTCCGCGACTGAAGCACGGCGCTCCCGTTCATCCAACCGCCGGTGATTTCCACCGCAAGAGAAATTCGGTTACGGCGCTGGAATGCATGCCGCGCATGGCCTCGAACTCACCGCCCCTCTGGCTGTGGATGAGTTCACCGCGTTCGCCGAGCACGGCCAGCGCCGGTACCCCCTTGCGCAACGGGATGTTATAGCGCTCCGCCATATCGGTGTTCTCGCTCATGCGCCCGATGTTGATGTGAACCAGCACATAGTGGGCCTCCAGCAGCGCGCTGTTGTCCGGGTCATGAAAGTAGCGGTCCAGCACGTGGCAATCAGGGCACCAATTGCCGCCGAAGTCCAAAATGACGCGCTTGTGTTCGGCGGCGGCGGCGGCCAGAGCCGCTGCCAGGTCGATTTTCGCCTGCGATGGAGGCGGGTAGATGTCCCGTTCGACGGACCGAGCGGGAAGGGAAGCGAACAAAACCAGCATGGCGAGAAATACCGATCGTCCGCTTGCGAGAGTATGCGACATGACAAACAATACCCTTTAAGAATCGGCCTTTCAACCCACCCGCCGCCTCGAGCGATGTGCGGTGCCCCGGCTTGACCGCCATGCTTTGTAGGCCCCGGCCGACAAAGTGCCGCCGTCCATCGGTGTATCCTCGCAGCGAATGACTCAAGTAATCGCCCTCCTGATCGCCGTTACGGCGCTCGGTTCCCTTGCAAGGGCAGCAGATCCTCAGCCCTACCGGGTCGACATGGTTTCGGTCGGAGACGGTGAAATGGACGCGACGCTCAAGGCGACTTCCGACCTGCAGTCGCTGCGGCGGAGCGCGCCCGTCAGCCCTTTTGGCCTCATCGCACGTGCGCGCAGCGATGTGGATCGTCTGAAGACAGCGCTCGAGAGTTTTGGCTACTATCAGAGCACCGTCGCGATCAAAATCAATGGAACGATGGTCAACAACCCGGGACTCGCCGATGTCTTGAACGCCCTGCCTAAGGGCAATGATGCAGTGGTCGAGATCAGCATCACTCTCGGCCCGCTTTATCGCCTGCGCCGCATCGATGTCGAGGGCGATCTACCCGATGAGGTACGCAATGCTCTTGGGCTGACGGGGGGCCAGCCAGCGGTGGCCGCGGACGTGCTAGCGGGTGGCATGCGAATGCTGACTGCCCTGCAGGATCGCGGCTATGCGTTCGCTGCGGTAGATCCGCCGGTCGCCTATGAAGCGGCGGATGCGCCTGCCCTCGATGTGTCCTTCAAGGTGGTCATGGGCCCCAAAGTGAATATCGGGACGATTCAGTTCGACGGACTGAGACGCATGCACGAGTCCTTGCTGCGGTCGCGGCTCATGTTGAGCACCGGCGATGCATACAGCGCTTCCGCGATAGAGCGTGCGCGGCGCGCTTTGTTGGGTTTGGGCGTGTTCAATCAGGTCAGCTTGGATGTGGGCGGCGCGGTCGATGAGTCCGGCGGCGTGCCTGTGACCTTCAAGGTCCGCGAGCGGCCGCGTCACGCCATTTCGGTGAGCGGCGCGTATTCCAGCGACCTCGGCGGCAGCGGGGGTGTGACGTGGACCGATCGCAACGTCGCCGGCAATGCGGAGCAGTTGACGCTCAAGGCGTCGGTGATCAATCTCGGCGGTGGCAGCGCGACGACCGGCATCGGCTACGATACGAGTGCACAATATCTCATGCGTGATTTTGGCCGCCGCGACCAATCGCTGCAGTTCGCCGTCGGCGCTCTCAAACAATCGCTGCAGGCCTACGATCAAACGGCGCGCACGACCGGTGTGACGTTGACTCGTAAGATTTCCCGCGCCTGGAGCGCGAGCGTGGGAGGCGCCACGACCAATGAGCAGGTCACGCAGAATCTCAAACATTACAACTACACGCTGTTCGCACTGCCGATGAGCGTCGCATTCGATTCCACGCAGCTTGCCTCACCGCTTGAAGATCCGCGCCGCGGAGTTCGCGCTTCGCTCGGCGTCACTCCTACTCTGGCGCTCGGCCGTCCGCACGCCACATTCATCATCAGCCAGGCAAAAGCGGCAGGCTACTTTGACTTGGAGCATCTCTTGCCCACCGAGCCCGGCCGTACGGTGCTCGCCGCGCGCGTGCTGGCGGGACGTGCGCAGGGAGCCGGCGAAACCAGTCTGCCGCCGGATCAGCGGTTCTACGCAGGCGGCAGCGGCACGATCCGCGGTTATCGCTACCAATCGGTGGGACCCCTCTTTACGCAAGGCCCTGCTGCCGGTTTGCCGATCGGCGGCACCGCGATATCGGCGGGTAGTTTGGAATTGCGGCAACGCTTCGGCGGCAATTTCGGTGCGGCCATATTCGTCGATGCCGGACGGGTGAGCGCCAGCGTCAGAGCGGTTGCGACGGGGTTCCGCACCGGGGCAGGCGGCGGCGTGCGCTACTTCACGCCGATTGGACCGATCCGCGTGGATGTAGCAGTGCCGACGCCACGGCGCGCACGCGACGATGCATTCGAGGTCTACATCGGCTTGGGACAGGCGTTCTGATGCGCCGCGCATGGAGGGTCTCCGCCTGGTTTGTGGGCGCAGCGATGCTGCTGGTCTTGTCGTTCGTCGGCTTGCTGTTGATTGCCGGCAACACCGACCCAGGCCGCACTCTGCTCGAGAAATTGACGCACCGCCTGACGTCGGGCCAGGTCTCTCTGTCGGGATTGAACGGTGCTTTCCCGCAGCGGATAGCAGTGCAACACGTGGAACTGCGGGACGAGCGGGGCGTCTGGCTGACGGCCGATGGGGTGGAACTCGAATGGTCGCCGCTCGCTCTGCTCGCGCGCCGCGTGCAAATCGACGCCTTGCATGCCGCCAGAGTCGACATGCAGCGCCTCCCGGAGCCCTCTTCCAAAGCGCCTGGCGGGGCCGGGTCGATGCCGCGCATCGATGTCGTGAAATTGACGGTCGATCTGCTGCAATTGGGAGCGCAGCTGGCCGGTTCACCCGCCTCTCTGGTATTGAAGGGCAGCGCCCATCTGCGTTCAGCCGAGGATGTGCTCATCGACGCTTCGGCGCGTCGTATCGACGGCGATGGGGAATATGCAGTGCATCTGCGGTCGGATTCAAAGCGCATGGACGCGGACTTGAACCTGCATGAACCGGCCGGCGGGCCTTTGGAGAACCTGCTTCAGCTGCCGGGTCTCGGTGCTGTGTCGGCATCCGTGAGACTCGGCGGTCCTCGCGCCGCGGAGCGCCTCGAGGTGTCGGTCGAGGCCGGCGCCTCCCGGGGTCGCGCTCGAGGCACCCTCAACCTCGATGCGATGTCGGCAGATCTTGATTTTGCATTGGACTCGCCGGCCCTGGCACCGCGCGCCGATCTTGCATGGCAGCGCGCCAGCGTACACGGCCGCTGGCAGGGCGGCGTCAGCGCGCCGCATGCGGATGCCCATATCGAGGTCGAGCAATTGTGCCTCCCCGGTGGCGCGCAAGTCGCCGCTCTGCACGGCGATGTAACGGCCGATTCCGGCATCGCCGCGCTGCACGCACTCATCGGGGGCTTGAGGGTTCCCGGCCTTCAGCCGCAACTTCTTCAGGACGCGCCAATCAGAATCGATGCCTCAATGCGGCTGGACATAGCGACCCGGCCGCTCGATCTCACGGCTTCGCATCGCTTGTTTTCCCTGCGAGCATCCACCGAGTCGGCTGCCTTCAGCGCGGGACACGGCAGCGTGGCGCTCGAACTGCGGCTGCCGAATTTGGGCGAGTTCGCCGCTCTCGGCGGCCCGGAGGTTCGCGGCAGTGCGCTCGTCAAAGCGCAAGTTCGCAACGACGGACCGGCACTGCGCCTCCTGCTCGATGCGAATGCTGCGCTTCGCGCAGGCACTCAAATCTGGTCCGAAGCGGTGGGGGAGAGCCCAGTATTGCAGCTATCGGGCGCCCTGACGGACGGTGCCATTGCCGTCGACAACATGAAATTGACCGGCCGTGCGATATCGCTGACCGGCTCCGGGGAGGTTTCCAGAGCGGCACGCGGTTCCGAGGATCGGCGGACCGCAATCCTGCATGCGCGCTGGAAACTCGGTGCATCGGATCTGAAAGCCTTTTCGCCCAGTCTAGTAGGCACCCTCAATGCGTCTGGGGCGCTGGATGGACCCCTCACTGCCTTTGGCGGCGAGGCGCAGCTGAGCTCGACACTCTCGGTGCACAATTCGCCGACCAACACGCTGTTCGCCACGGCAAAAATGCGCGGATTGCCGTCCGCCCCAAACGGTACGTTCTCAGCGCAGGGGATTCTCGATGGAGCGCCGTTGCATGTCGAGGTGGCCGTCGAGCGGGCGCCAGCGGGGTCGTCCCGGGCGCTGATCCAGCGCGCCGAATGGAAGAGCGCTCAAGCGCAAGGCGATATCACCATCGCCCGCGCTGTCTCGCAATCTCACGGTCAAGTGCGGCTGCAGATCGGGCAGCTTGCCGATCTGCGCAACTTGCTCGAGGCGAATATCGCCGGCAGCTTGGCGGGTACCCTTGCGCTGCGGGCCGATCGCGGGCGTACCCTCGCGGAACTGCGCGTCGAGGCTCGGAATGTTGCGGCTGGCAAGCTCGTCGGGAATGCGCAGCTCACCGCCGAGGGCGTCACCGATTCGGC
This sequence comes from Pseudomonadota bacterium, assembly GCA_030775645.1. Lineage (GTDB taxonomy): Bacteria > Pseudomonadota > Gammaproteobacteria > Steroidobacterales > Steroidobacteraceae > Bog-1198. Next base: position 72,791 of record JALYIT010000062.1, read on the forward strand.
TGGCTTCAAGCTCGATGTGCAAATACCCGATTTGCGAGGCGCCAGAGCGAGTTTGACCGCCGCCGGAACATTGGACCTCGGGGCGCGCAAGGTGTCCCTGGTCAGCGCGGCGGCGGACTATCATGGGGAGAACGTGCGGCTGCTTTCACCCGCGCGGTTCGCCTTTGCAAACGGCATGTCGGTCGACGAGCTGAGGGTCGGGGCGCAACAGGCGATCCTGCAGATCAAAGGGGACTTTTCCCCGACGCTTGATGTAAGCGCGTCACTCAACGGGGTCAAGCCCTCCCTCATCAATCTTTTCGCACCGGGGTTGATGTCATCGGGCACGGTCGAGGCTCGCGCTAAGTTGCGCGGGAGCCTCGCCTCGCCCACGGGTGAGGTAGGGCTGACTGCGACAGGGATGCGCATGGCGGACGATGCCGCCTTCGGTCTTCCGGCGCTCGATTTGCGGGCCACTGCAAAATTGCGAGGCGATACCGCGGATGTCGATGCGCAGTTCGCGGCGGGAACGGCATCGCAACTCAGCGTCGTCGGCCGCGCGCCGCTGGCCGCCGAGGGCGCATGGAATTTGAAAATCGCAGGCGCGATCGATGTCGGAATGATCAATCCGTTCCTCGAAGCGCGCGGCCAGCATGCGGCTGGGCAGCTCAGCGTGGATGCATCCGTGGCAGGTAGCGTCGCGGAGCCGCAGATTGCCGGTACGGTGAATCTGACCAAAGGCAGCGTGCGCGACTACGGCCGCGGCTTGAGCCTGACGGACATCAACGCCGCCATTGTGGGCAGCGAGGGAACCCTGGAGATCAAGAGTCTCATGGCCACAGCCGCGCCCGGCACGGTTTCAATGACGGGAAAAATCGGCGTGCTGCAGGCGGGCGTGCCGATCGAGCTGCACATCAAGGCCGACAACGCCCAGCCGCTGGTGAGTAAATTGGTGACTGCGAATCTCGATGCGGATCTCAAGGTGAACGGCAAGGCACGGCAGCGGCTCGATATTGCCGGGACGGTCCGTTTGCATCGCACGCTGATCGGCATTCCGAACAGCTTGCCTCCCAACGTCGCAGTGCTCGACGTTCGCCGGCGGGGCAAGGCCGCAGCGGTGGCCGTGGACAAGCCGCTGGTGATCGGCCTCGATGTGGCGGTGCACGCGCCGCAGGAGATTCTGGTGCAGGGCCGGGGCCTCGATGCGGAAATGGGCGGCGACTTGCGCGTGACGGGTACAACGGAATCCCCGGCCGTCACGGGTGGCTTCGATCTGCAGCGCGGAACGTTTTCCATCTCGGGCAACAAGCTCAATTTTCTGCCTGAAAGCCGTATGAGCTTCAACGGTGCCGGCCTCAAGAACAAGATCGATCCGACCTTGGACTTTACGGCCCGCACGGCAATGAGCGATTCGACGGTGACCTTGCGCATCACCGGCCTGGCGGACGCTCCGCAATTCGAGTTCACCAGCACTCCGGTGCTGCCGCAAGATGAAATCTTGGCGCGGTTGTTGTTTGGGCAGAACGTCGCGCAGCTTTCGGCGCTGCAGGTGGCTCAAATCGGCGTGGCGCTCGCCACTCTGAGTGGGGTCGGCGGTGACGGCGGTCTCAATCCGTTGGTCAAAATTCAAAAAAGCCTGGGCTTGGACCGGCTGACGGTCGGTGCCGGCTCGACAAGCGCCGGTCCCGGCACGGAGAACACCGGCGCCAGCATTGCTGCCGGGCGCTACATCAGCAAACGCGTCTATGTCGAGGCGAAGCAGACCACGCTCGGCACCAGCCAACTCGAAACCGATATCGACTTGACCAAGCACTTGAAGTTGCAGACCCGGATTGGCAACGGCACGGCCTCGGTACAAGGAACCACGCCCGAGAACGATCCGGGCAGCAGCGTGGGGTTGGTTTATCAGATTGAGTATTAGCAGCGAGGTTCTGTGCCGGCATACAATGCTTGTTTGGCCCATCGGAGAGAAAATAAATGGCGTTAACCGTTCGATTCGTCATCATCGGCTCCTGGTGGCTGAGTGCGGCGCTCGCCGCGCCGTCGTCGCTTGCCGCGCAGCGGCCGAGCGCCGAACGCGCCGCGCCGGGCGATGCGCCGGACACCAAGATATCGATGGTGCCCGAACCCAGCGAATCGCCGCGTTTTTTGAAAGATGAATTCAAGCTGACCAGAGGCTCGATTACGGGCGGCGGAAAAGCCTTCGGCTATCAATCCGAAGCCGGTATTCTGGTCGTGCACGTGAAGGATCCGATGGACGACGACGCTCCGCCGCTGCGCGAGGACAAGGGCGTTGCGCCGCCGCCGCAGCCTCCCGAGGCGGGGATGTCCTACGTCGCTTATTTCCGCGGCGAGAAGGAAGACGCTCACCGTCCCATCACGTTTCTCTACAACGGCGGACCCGGATCATCCACGGTTTGGCTGCACATGGGGGCGTTTGGACCGAAACGGGTGGTCACGGCGGATGATACGCACAGTCCCGCGGCTCCTTATCGGCTCGTTGACAATGAGTACAGCCTTCTCGACGCGAGCGACCTTGTTTTCATCGATGCGCCGGGGACCGGATTCGGCCATCTGCGGGGAGCCGACAAGGAGAAGGCTTTTTACGGCGTCGATCAAGACGCGCACGCCTTTGCCAATTTCATCGTCGAGTTCCTGTCGCGGCACAACCGCTGGAATTCTCCGAAGTATCTGTTCGGCGAGAGTTACGGGACGACGCGATCCGCGGCGCTCGCCAACATACTGCAGAGCGAGAAACTTCTGGATTTGAACGGCGTCATTTTGTTGTCTCAAATCCTGAACTTCGACACCAGCGTCGATCAGCCGCAATTCAATCCGGGGATGGATCTGCCGTATGCATTGGCGCTGCCCACCTATACCGCCACCGCCTGGTATCACCACAAGCTTCCCAATCAGCCCGCAGCGCTGGAACCCCTGCTGCGGGAGGCCGAGAGTTTCGCGTTGACCGATTACTTGCAAGCGCTCGCGGCGGGATCGTCCCTGAGCCCGGAGAGAAAATCGCAAATAGCCGCAAAGCTTCACGACTATACCGGGCTCGCGGCTGACTACATCGAGCGTGCCAATTTGCGCGTCAACGGAGGAGAATTCGAGAAGACGCTGATGGGGAGCGATATAACCACCGGCCGCCTAGATACCCGCTTCGCGGGACCGACCATCGATCCGATGAGCAAGGAGGCCGACTACGATCCTCAGTCGGCGGCAATCGCCTCCGCCTACGTCTCGGCGTTCAACGATTACGTGCGAACCGTGCTCAAATTCGGCGAGCGCAAGACTTATAAGCCGAGTCTTGATGTGGAGAAGATCTGGGACGTGCTGCACCAGCCGCCGGGTTCGACCACCAAGGTTCCTGGGCCGGTCAATGTCATTCCGGATCTCGCCGTCGCCATGAAACAGAACCCAAATCTGAAGGTTCAGTTGAACGGCGGCTACTATGACCTTGCGACGCCCTATTTTGCCGCGGTGTACGAGCTGCGTCAGCTGCCCATCCAGAGCGCACTGCAGGCCAATATCGAGATGCACTTCTACACCTCCGGCCACATGGTGTACGCGCATGAGCCGGATCTGAAGGCGCTGCATGCCAATGTCGCGGCGTTCATCGAAAAAACCCGCAATGCCGCCAGGATTCTTTGAAACTGCAGGCGAGTGGCAAGAGCGTGCGGTTCAAATCGAGCCCACGTATAATGCTGACCGCACCGTGACCCGTTTCGGGAGCAGCCATGCAAAGTCAGCTACGCACGGAATCTGCGATGAGCCCAGCGT
>JALYIT010000063.1 GCA_030775645.1 Pseudomonadota bacterium
TCGCGAATGATGATGGTTTTGAAACCGATCCAATCCAAAGCCGCTCGCGATTCGGCCATCAAGAAGCCTTTGCGGAAGCGGCGGCCGTCTTGACGCTGTCGCCGGTCAGGCGGATGAACAATTCCTCCAATCGATTGACCTTGTTGCGCATGCTGGTCACCGCAATGCCCTGCGCCGACAGCTGCGCAAAAATGTCGTTCAAACTCTGTGTCTTGGACATTTCGACTTCCAAGGTGTGATCGTCCGAAAGGACGGCCTTGAACCCGGTAAGCAGAGGACCCGAGGTGGGCGCTTCGCGCAGATTGAACACGAAGACTTCGGTCTGCAGCTTGCGCAGAACATTGACCATGCTGTCGCGCTCGATAATGTTGCCGCCCTCGATGATCGCGACGTGACGGCACAGATTCTCAGCCTCTTCGAGATAGTGCGTCGTCAAAATGATGGTGGTTCCCTGAGCGTTGATGGCGCGCAAGAATTCCCACATCGAGCGGCGGATTTCAATATCGACGCCCGCGGTGGGTTCGTCCAGAATCAGCAGGCGTGGCTCGTGCATCAGGGCACGCGCAATCATCAGGCGCCGCTTCATGCCGCCGGACAGGGCGCGCGCAGTTGAGTTGCGTCTGTCCCACAGCTGCAATTGCTTCAAGTATTTTTCTGCACGTTGCTTGGCAAGCGGCCGCGGTATGCCGTAGAACCCCGCTTGATTCACCACGATGGTGAAGGGGGTCTCGAACATATTGAAATTAATTTCCTGCGGCACCAAGCCGATGCAGGACTTGGCCGCTTCCAGTTCCTTGTCAATGTCGTGGCCAAACACCTCCACCACGCCGCTGGTTTTGTTGACCAGGGAGGTGGTGATGCCGATTGCAGTGGTCTTGCCAGCGCCATTGGGTCCGAGCAGCGCGAAAAAATCCCCTTCCTCGACCTCGAGGTCGATCGCCTTGAGCGCCTTGATGCCGTTTTTGTATACCTTGGTGAGCTGTCGGAGGACTAGGGCATGCATAAGAGCCGCGTAGCCTAAACCTCACGAGGCTCGCTTGGCAATTGGGCCGCCGCCGCGAGTTGCAGGCCCGAGAGTTGCACTCGGCGCAGCGCGGCCGCATCGGAGCGCGCCGCTGCGCCGATTAGGGCTGTCCAGTACGCATTGCAATGATTCCACCGGGGCGCGAGATTGACCGCTTCGCTCACCGCCAAGGCCGGCAAGGCATCGACCGGGATGCGCCGGAAAGCATCCGCCGTGTTGCCCTGCATGCCAAAAAGCAGGTGCGCAGCGAGACCCGCGCTCGAAGCGAGATGCCAGGTATAAAAAAGCGCCAAGCGCACGAAATCGACCAGTTCGTAATCAGCTCTGGGGGCGTCGGCTATGCACCAAGCCGAGGCCGTCTGCAGGCGTGCTCGCCAGTGCGCTTCGTCTTGAAAACGCAAGTCGAATAGTGCGTATGGGCAGTCGGCCGCGGCGGAACGCTGCGGAGGCGATAGCAGCGCAACTTGCCCAGCCAATCCTGACCACGAGACGCCCTTGTCTGCCAAATCTAGAAAGCGGCGATTCAGGCCGCGCATCGAAGTCAATTGATCCATCGACAAGTGCGGCTCCTGAGCCCAGCTGATGAATGCCTCCTGCATGATAGCCTCCTTTGTCTCAAAAGGCGGGTAAGGTGCGCGCATTTCGCGATAAAGCGGCTGCAAAATCGCGGCTTAAGCCTCTTGGCAGTCACGCTAACTTTGTGATTAATTTCTGTCAAATTCTTTTTGACCGAAAAACGCTCGAAATTGCAGGGAGCCGACCATGAGAGTGTCCGACGATCGCTATACCAGAGACCGGCAAAAATTCGATCTTGCATTGCGGTTGATCCGCCATGAAGCCCGCACCTACACTATTCGCCAATGGACCGGCTTGAGCGACGATCGAATACGTAAGTTGTACCGCAGCTACGTTCTGGAGCACGAGACGCGGGTGGTGCTGCGCCATCGCGGCAAATCGCCGCGGCAGGCGGCATTTTTCTTCCGCAACCCAGAGCTCAATTTTCAGGCAGCACAGCTTGCGAGCCTGTACATGATGTACGGGTTGATGCGAGGCAACGAACGCGGAGTCGAGCCGCACTATCGCCTCGGATCACTCGAGTCCGGCGCATTGCTGTGCCGCGCTTATGAGGCCTATATTGGCATGCACCAGCCAGCCGGTATCTCCTTCGAGCATGCTTGGTTCTTGTTGCTGGCGCTCGCGCGTCATGATGAAGTGGGAGTCGCACGCTGCGCGTTATGCGGCGGCCTGCGCGTACGCGACCTGTTGGCGAAGCATAAGCTGTCTTGCGGCAATTGCCACGGCGCAATCGACTGCGCCTCGAGGCCAACCCCCTGTTAGAATGCGCTGGATGCAGTCGAGGAATACTTTGGCAGGTCCTTATTTGGACCGCGCCGCGCATTTGCGCAAGGATGCGCAAAGGTTTGCAACAGCGCTGGCTGACGAGCGCAGCCGCGCCGTGCCGGTGTGGAATTCACGCAATCTCATCGTTGACGGTGAAACGCCGCATGCGGTCTTGCTGGATCTCTCGGTCGTACCCGAGCAACGCCGCAACAGCAACGATCTGACATTGCTGGGGCGATTCGGCGATATCGATATTTTTGCTTACGAGATCGAGGCGCTGGAGCCGCCGGTGCTCCAACCCGGTACGCGCTTCGAGGACCTGCGCTTGGTGGCCTCGCAACTACCTGCCGAGGAGGCTGGACTCTTAGGCTATGCACGCGGCATGGTTGCCTGGAGGAACAGGCATCGCTTTTGCGGGACGTGCGGATTTCCGACGCTCGCCGCCAAGTGCGGCCATGTTCTGGTGTGCACAAATCCGGCTTGCCGCCATGAGCTATTTCCACGCATCGATCCGGCCATAATCGTCCTGGTCAGCGATGGGGAACGTGCGTTGTTGGGACGGCAAGCCGCGTGGCCGGTGGGACGCTACTCAACGATTGCGGGTTTCGTCGAACCTGGCGAGTCGCTCGAGGATGCCGTCGCGCGCGAGGTGCTTGAGGAAACGGGGATCACCGTAGACCAGATCGAATATCACTCCTCTCAGCCCTGGCCTTTTCCATCCTCCTTGATGCTGGGCTTCACCGCACGCGCGCTCACCACGGAGATCGCAAGGCAAGACGATGAATTGGAGGACGCGCAATGGTTTACGCGCGGGGATTTAAGGGCGGGCTGGCCGCTGGTACCGCCGAGCGTGTCGATCTCCTTTCGCCTCATTGAACACTGGTTCGACGCAGGCGGCGGTCCGAGCCTGCGGGAGATTCTTAAGGCTTCCGCCCCGCCATGACCCTTAGCCGCGTTCCCAATGGCCCGGCCGCAGTCGCCAGCCGTCGCCCGCTCGGACCCAGGTATGCGCCACCCAATGGCGTCCAGGCTGCCCTGCCACCCAATGTCCGGGGATCCACTCGTGCCGGCCGCCGACCCAGCCCCAATAACCGCCTATCCATACATATCCAGGTGTCGGCGCGACGCCAATGACTTCGACTCGGGGCGGGGGCGGCGCAACCATCACCACTCCACGCGCATAATGAGCCTGATCGGGCACCACCACGCATCCTGGCAATGCCAGGCCACAGGCCAGACCCATGCCTAAAAACGCACCAACCCAGTTGCGCTGATTCATAGAGACCACCCGTTCGATTCCAAACGATGTATGGCTAACGTCTTTTGTGCCGCGTCGTTGACAAACTTTGAATCAGCATACAGCCGTCGGCTAGGGACCACCACACACGCGAGGTTTGGATTTGTCATTGCGACGGCGTGCCAGCCGCAATTGAGAAGGGTCGGGATCGCGCAAATTCGACGTCGGACGCACGATGCGCGACTTCAATCGGTACATGGCCTCGTCGGCACGATGCAGTAGTTTGGCCGCGTTCTCGCCGTGATAGGGGTACACAGACTCCCCGATCGAAGCCGTCAGCTGCTGCAGGTCGTTGCCAATCCAATACGGCAGCGATATACGCTCGCGAATCGCATCGGCCACTCGATTTACAGGAAAGGGATCGGGCACCCCCGGCAACACCACAACGAATTCGTCGCCGCCGTAGCGGCAGCAAATGTCGCCGGTGCGTACGCGCGCCGAAATCCGAGTGGCCACGGTGATCAGAGTCTTGTCGCCCGCGGCATGTCCGTACTTGTCGTTAATTGCCTTGAAGCCATTCAAATCGATGAATAGCAAGCCGACATGCAGGTGCTGCTGCACTGCCTCGCTGATCGCCGCTTCCAACAATTCCAACATGCGACGCCGGTTGAACAAACCGGTCAACCCGTCGCGATCCGCTAACCGCTTGGTTTCTGCTTCACGTGCTTGCAGCGCGTTCAATTCGCGCCGCAATGCGTCGTTGGTCAAGCGCAGGCTCGCGATCTCGCGCAGCTCCGCGGCGCTGGCACGACTCCCGGGCGCGCTTGAGCCACCGCGAAGCGTCAGCTTGGCATCGTCATCCTCTAGAACCCTTTGCTGCGCGTATGCCATAGTGCTTTCCAACCCGCTCAATTCGAACGGCCTCATTGTCGGCGGCCGAAGGCCTTTGGGGGATCGGGGTGGGCCTAATGAATATGTCAGATTTGACTGACCGACGGACTTCACATAATCCTGCCGACGCAGCGGGGGGCTGCATGGAAATTACGGGCGGTTGTTTGTGCCGTGCGGTTCGCTTTCAGATCAGCGCGCCGCCCTTGGTAACCCGAATTTGCTGGTGTCGGCTGTGCCAATATCTCGCGTCGGGGAACGCGACGGTGAACACGTGCTTTCCGAAAGACGCCGTTAATTTCACGGGGGCGCTGCGCGACTACACGTGCACGGCGGATAGCGGCAATGTGATGCATCGACGCTTTTGCCCGCTATGCGGGACACAAGTGTTCACCACATCCGAGGCGCGCCCGACGCTCATCTTCGTTCGCGCAGGCACGCTTGATGACCCCACGGTGGCGCAACCGTCGGTGACCATATGGACTTCTCAGGCGCCGAGATGGGCCTGCATCGACGCGGACCTGCCCCGTGTCGCGAGGCAACCGCCTCCCCTGCCGTAGATCCCCGTCAACCGCGAGTCGGTGATGCCGTTAAGGGGATATGCAAGCTGAAATTGCCGCATTACGTTTTGGACTGGGCGCCAGGCCCGGCGAACTGAAGGCGGCTGCCGCCGATCCCCGCGCTTGGCTGATGGCGCAGATCCATGGCCCGGCACCTCTCACTATCGATGCGCGGGGCGCCGCTGCGCCATTGGCGCCTTCAGACCAAATATTCGCAGGGGTGCTGGCGGCACGTAAATTGGCTGGTCAGCCCGCGGATACGAAAACCCTCAACGCGATTCGCGAAGCTTATCGACCGCATTACCGCGCCCAGGTGCTGGCACGCGCGCAAAGCGCCGCACTCACCACGCGCCCATTTGCCGAACGCCTGGTGCATTTCTGGACCAATCATTTCGCAGTGTCCGCCGATAAAGGCGTGGTGTTCGGTTTGGCGGCGACGTTGGAGAACGAGGCCATTAGGCCGCACATCGGCGGCCGCTTCGCCGATCTTTTAATGGCGGTCGAACAACACCCGGCGATGATTGCCTTTCTCGACAATCAATACTCGGCAGGCAAGGACTCCGCTGCCGCAGGCTTCGCCGCGAGAAGATTGGGTATCAATCTCGATAGCCCAAAACGCCAGTTCGGCATCAACGAGAATTTGGCGAGAGAAATTCTAGAGCTTCACACCCTCGGGGTGAACGGCGGATACGCCCAGGCTGACGTGACCAGCTTCGCGCAGGTCCTCACCGGCTGGTCCCTAGGCGGAGGCAACGGACGGCTGGCGGGCGGCGTTCCGGGCCGCTTTTATTTTCGGGAAAACCTGCACCAGCCCGGAGCGAAGCTCGTCTTGGGTAAGACCTATCCCGAGCTAGGTCAAAGACAAGGCGAAGCGGTACTCGCCGACCTGGCGCACAAACCCGAAACGGCGCGATTCATCGCCACCAAGCTGGTGCGGCATTTCGTATCGGACGAGCCGCCGCAGGCCGCTGTCACCCAAGTCGCCCGCGCCTTCGTAAAAAGCAACGGTGACTTGCCCACAGTCTATGCCGCCCTGATCGAGTCTCCGGAGGCGTGGCAGGCGGATGCGCGCAAGTTCAAAACGCCGCAGGATTTCGTTTTTTCCACCTTACGGGCGCTGGATATTGCTCCCGCCCAGCCGGAGGAAGTGGTGCGCACGTTCGAGCTTCTAGGTCAGCGTCAATACACCCCCGGATCTCCCGCCGGTTGGCCGGATACCGCCAAGAGTTGGGATGGTTCAGACGCGCTCATGCACCGAGTGATCTGGGCCTCGCGCATGGGGGCAACCTATGAGAAGGGTGTAGAGCCCGCTGATCTTGCTGCCTCGAGCTTAGGCGGCTACGCGCGCCCCGAAACCGTGACGGCCTTGCGTCGTGCCGTCAGTTCCGGCCAAGCGGTGGCGCTTTTGTTGATGAGCCCAGAATTTCAACGGAGATAGCCATGCGAAAGCGGTTGCAGGTGAATGCAGAACGGCGGCGTTTTCTACTCAGCGCCGGAGCACTCGCCGCGAGCGCGGCGTTTTCCCCGTCACTGTTTGCCCACACCGTCGGCTCTTCCCGTTTGGTGGTGATGATCCTGCGAGGCGCGCTCGATGGCCTGGCCGCCGTGCCGCCCTACGGCGATCCTAACTATCTTCCGTTGCATCGCGAATTGGCGATTGCCGCCCCAGGCGGCGCCGACGGCGCGCTGGCGCTCGATGGCACCTTTGGTCTGCATCCCTCCTTGAGCTTTTTGCACGAGCGCTTCGCGGCGGGTGAGCTGATCGTATTCAATGCCGTCGCCTCACCTTACCGGGACAGGTCGCACTTTGACGGACAGAACGTGCTGGAGAATGGCCTCGCAAAGCCGATCGGGTCCGCCGACGGTTGGCTCAACCGCGCCCTTTCTGCCTTGTCCAGCGGTGCGGCGTCATCGAAGGATCGGGCCGTTGCCGTCAGCCAGAATGTACCGTTGATTTTGCGCGGCGAGGCGGCTGTGCTGTCCAAATCTCCGCAAGTGACTGCCATTCTCGACGAAGACTTGCTTACGCGCTTGGCGGACCTGTACTCCAAAGACGAGTGGTTCGCGGCGCGATTGAGCGAGGCGGTGCAAACCGACAAAATGGTGGAAGATGCCCCGCGCTCGAGCGACGCCGATAAGGTCACGGCGGCGGCCCGAATGGCGGCTGAGTTAATGGGCAGCGCAGGCGGCCCCGAAATCGCCGTCATCGAGGCGAGCGGCTGGGATACCCACGCCAATCAGGGCGGGGCCAAGGGAACTCTTGCGGTGAGGCTTGGCGGCTTGGACCGTGCTGTGAAGTCACTCGCCATAGGCTTGGGTCCTTTATGGCAGCAGACCGCGGTTCTTATCGTCACCGAGTTCGGCCGGACTGCGGCAATGAACGGTACACGCGGTACCGACCATGGAACCGGTGGCTGTGCCTTTTTAGTCGGCGGAGCTGTGCGCGGCGGGCAAGTGATTGCCGACTGGCCGGGCTTGGCGCCGAAGGCGCTGCTCGACAATCGCGATCTACAGCCCACGCTGGATCTGCGCAGCGTATTCAAAGGCTTGCTCGACGAGCATATGCGCATCGATGCGCATACGTTGGCCAATTATGTCTTCCCTGACAGCCACGGCGCGCGCCCTCTGCAAGGGCTGATACGCGCCTAGACTGTCAGGTCGAACATCCTCGAGAAATCTACATCCCCGACGATTCAACGCCCGAATTCATCGACGGAGGCGTTTCCAGCTCCGAGATCGATGAAGGCGGCGCGGCCATCGTCTCCTGCGTCGGCGCAGCGGATCTCGGTGGCCTGGGCCTAGGCGATGCTTTCTTTGGTTGGGGCGTCGGTGCAGCCTGTGCTGCCTTCTTCTTTGGCGCCGCCTTTTTAACGGCCTTCTTTGCCTTCGCCGCTACCTTTTTCTTCGCCTTTGGCCGCGTCTTCTTAGCGGTTTTCCTGGCCGGCTTGCGCTTCGCCGCGCTGCGACGGGCCGAAGTTCGCTTGGCCTTTGCCATTGGACGCTTTGTCTTGCGTTTTTTCGACTTGCTCTTTTTTGCCATGGTCACTCTTCTCCTGAACATCGTTCGAACTCGCCGTGAGAGTAGCCCTGAAAAAGTCTGCTGTCATCTGTGCGTGAGCACTGGAGTCGTTCTCATGTATTGCGTAGGCTGCTTCGGTGTCCACGAATGAAACGATTCGCCCGCTAAAAGATGTCTGGTTAAGACCGCGACGTGTATTTCGGGAATTGGCGACACGCCCCATCAGCGCCGGCGACTATTTTTTAGCAGCAGTGCAAGGTATCGCCACTTCGATCATGGTTTATCGAACTCAGCTATCCGGATCGCATGCCAGCGTGACGGAGATTCTCGCTAGCGCCATTATTTTTGGCCCCCTCGGGGGTGTGGTGAGCATGGTGTTGTTTGCCGCAATCTACGGACGATTGGGCAGACACGCCGGCGGTAAATCGACGCGCAACCAGGTATTTCATGTCTTGGCATACGGCGGCACTCCGGTGGCCGCATCGCTGGTGCTATGGATATTCACCGCGCTGCTGGTCGGTGAGCCCGCGCTGATCGAACGGCCCGGCGTGGAAATCGACGGCTTCGTCGCCTTCATGCTGCGGGCGCAATTCGTCTCTTACATGTTGCTACTGATGTGGAGCGTGGTGTTGCAGGTGATGGGCTTCAGCGAGATTTTGGGGCTCACAACACGCAAGGCCTTCGGGGTCTGGGTGTTGGGGCAACTCTTGGCGTTGCTCTTGACCCTGTTCTTAAGCATCCTGATCGGCATACTTTTCCCCGGGCTCGCGCCCACGACGCCATAGCTCAACTTTCTGCGCCATCTTGTCTTGGGCTATCCGGCGCGTCCCTTGGCGAGGTGTCCCGATTTGCGGCCTGCGGTGGCAGCGGCGGCTCGCGCGCCACAATGGGGTCCGCGGGGATGATAGCGGCCGGCACCCGCACCGGCGGCGGGCTGTGCAACCGTTCGATCACGGACTTGGCAACATCGGCCGCCGAGCGCAGGGTATCGGGTGGCTTTTGGGCCTTGGGCTTAAGCGTACGAGTTTTGGGTGCGGGCCGCACTAGGCTTGCGGCTCCCCGCGAGGATTTGCGCCCCGCATTGCCAACCGGGTTCGGTGCGGTTTTACGCAAGGGCTTTCGGGTCGCAGCCGCCTTGGACGCGCGGTCTTGGGCGGCGGCGGTGGCAGCGGCATCAACTTTCCGGCGCGCCTGCTTCGCAGCCTTTTTCTCCGACTTGTACGCCTTGCGCGCCTGCTTTAGCAGCGCCTTGGCTGACCGCACGTGTTCTTTGGCGCTGGCTGCTAGGGCAGCCGCCCTGGCGGCTGCGGCCTTCAATTGTTGCATTGTTGAAGGTTTGCTGGTCATGATTTCTTAAGCCAGCACTCGAAACAAAAATTCCCTGATGTCGGCCACTTCCTCGGCGCAAACGGAATGTGCCATCGGGTATTCGTGCCACTCCACCGCGTAGCCTTGCGCCAACAAAAATTCGCGCGACTTTACCCCTAACATGAAGGGAACCGTACTGTCCGCTTGTCCGTGTGCCATAAGTATCGGGGTGGCGTCGTTGGCATGTGCCCGCTCGGCTGCAAAAGTGACCTGACGCGGTACATAGCACGACAGCGCCACCACGCCGGCGAGCTTTTCCGCAAGACGCGGGAGCATGTACAAGGACACGGCGCCGCCCTGCGAAAACCCCGCGAGCACTATCCGGCTGGCGGGAATTCCCCGGGTAACTTCCCGGGCTATCAGTTGCCGAACTTTCGTGTCTGCATCGGTAAAGCCCGCCGCGTCTTCTTGGGCCCGCCGGTCCAGCCCCACGATGTCGTACCAGGCGCGCATGCGCATGCCGCTGTTAATGGTGACTGGGCGGACCGGGGCGTTGGGGAAAACGAACCGCCACGCTCGCGTGCCTGCCGCCACCAACTCTGGCACGATCGGTTCAAAATCATGCCCGTCAGCTCCCAACCCATGCAACCAAATCACCGCCGCGTTGGGCTCTGGCGCCGTCTCTACTTCAATGGTTTCGAGCATTTTCGCTAATGTACTAGGAATCTGCCGCGAGTGCGGATTGGATATCATCGGCGCCATGCCCATGACCACCAACCATTTACGCCGCTACGCCATCGCGCGCTCGCTGTTCAAGCCCACCACGCTCCGCCGCGCCATCGAGAAACTGGGATTCGTTCAGGCCGATCCCATCCGCGCGCCAGCCCGAGCGCAGGACCTGACTTTGCGTCATCGCGTCACGGGCTATCGTGCCGGAGATCTGGAGCGCAGCTATCCAAAACTCGAGCTCGAGGAGGATTTTTTTATTAACTACGGCGTTCTTCCTCGCGCCTATCATTCCCTGATGCACCCGCGTATTACGCGGAGCAAATGGACCCCAGCCCGTGAAAAGCAGGCCCAATCCATTCTTGCATTCGTCCGAGAACGCGGAGCAGTGCATCCCCGCGAAGTGGACGCGCACTTTTGTCACGGCCGCGTGACCAATTGGTTCGGCGGCTCCTCCAATGCAAGCACTCAATTATTGGACGGTCTGCATTACCGGGGTCTGTTGCGTGTGGCGAGGCGCGAGGGCGGCACGCGGGTCTACATCGCACGCGAAGCGCCGTCTCTCGAGGGGCCGGACATTGCTGGCACCCCCCAACTGACCGAGGGATCGAAAATGGATTTGCTGGTGGATGTAATCGTTCGCAAATATGCGCCCATGCCGGCAAACAGCCTGTCCTTTCTAGTGAACAAACTGAAGTATGGCGCGCCGCAGTGGGACAAAGAGCGCACGAAGGCGTTGGCGCGCGCCAAAAAGCGTCTTGGGAATAAGCGGATCGATGGCATCGAGTGGTACTGGCCCGCGGAAGAAAGGCCGCAATCGCCGCGGTGGCGGCCGGATGATGGCGTGCGGCTGCTTACGCCTTTCGACCCGGTGGTCTGGGACCGGCGCCGCTTCGAGATCTTCTGGAACTGGGCCTATCGCTTCGAAGCCTACACGCCCGCGCCAAAACGCAAGTTGGGCTACTACGCCTTACCCCTGCTTTGGCACGAACGGGTTATAGGCTGGGGAAACTTAACAGTGGCCGACGGACAGCTGCGCGCCGACTTCGGTTTCACCGACCGTCAGGCTCCGCGCAATCCTGCCTTTCGCGATGGACTGCAATTGGAATTGAGTCGGTTTCGAACTTTTCTCGGCGTCCAATAATGGATCAGAACTTTTAAACGCAAACGCCCTCGCGACTGCGAGGGCGTTGCGTCAGGCTTCGATGCCTATTGCCTATTGCTGATTGCGTGATGCACTAGCTGATCCTTCGCCGGCCGCGTTGAGCGAGGTCGCGCCATCGGAATGCTGCGCATCGAATGTGCCGTAGTCCGTGGCCGAGGCCGAGCCACCTCGGGCGTCGGCACCGCCCGCGCCCGCGAGACTGGCCGAGGGCGACTTTTGCACCACGGCTGATGCCGCCGGGGCCGCCGCCGCATTCACGCTGGGTTTGGAGGTTTGCATCTGAGGAGCGCTCGGGGTCGCGCTATTCGTGGCACTCGATGGTGCGGACTTCGACGCAGCGGCGGTCGATTCCAGCGAACTTGCGGCCGTTGCGGCACCCGAATTGGAGGTCTTGGTGAGACCCGCGGCCGACTGCGCGGCCGTGTCGGCGGTCACCGATCCCTGTTTCGCGGCATTGGCTGGCGGATGCAATTTCGGCTTGTCGAGCGATCCCGCCATGGCACCTTGACCCTGGAATGCACCTTGGCCCGCAACGCTTCCGAACCGATTCATGCCGCCGAGGCCGCCGGCAAGCCCGCCGCCGAACCCGCCACCCAAGCCTCCACCCATGCTGCCGCCCAAGGGGCCGGCGTGCGCGGGCAGGATTACGGCCAGCGCGGTCGCCATGCTGACTGCAACAAACATCTGTTTAGTGTTCATCGTCGATCTCCTGGTTGACCGAGCACATCGCGCGGCCTTCACCGATTGATACGACGGCCCCTGAGGATTTCTTCCACGCCGGGGCTAATTTTTTTCCGCTCCCACCAAACCGTAGCCATATGTCAAATCACGGCCCGGCGGCCCTAAATCAATGGCATGCCGCGCCAATTCTTGCACCGCAGTTTCGCTGGCTTCGGTGTCGGGCGCCGCCAGCTCTCGTGCCAGCAGAGCGGCCACGATGGGCGCGGCGAAGGATGTGCCCCGCACCGCCGAATACTTGCCGCCATTATCCGCGGCCATCATGTCGGCTCCCTGCGCCGCAAACATGACCTGGTTGCCGCGCGCGGCCTCGATGAGTACCCGGCGATGCGCATCCACGGCGGTGACGCCCACCACGCGAGGATATGAGGCGGGATAGAGCGGCGGCGCTGCAGGACCGTCATTCCCCACCGCGGCAACCAGCAAATAGCCGCTGGAGGTCAGGGCGCGCACGATCTGCGCCAGGGTGGCGTTGTCAGGGCCCACTAAGCTGACGTTGATGACCGCCACGTTAAGCTGCGCCAGCCAGGCGAAGGCCTTCACCAGCACGTCAACTGCGCCGCCTGTCGGCTCGCCGCAAAAGACGTCCGCTGCATACAACTCGCCGGGACCTTGGCCCAGCAGCAAAGAAGCCACAGCGGTACCGTGCGCGCTCGCCACGGCACGACTGGCGCACCCCCACGTGTGTATCGGTGTGCCGCGAAAGACCGGATGCGACAGCTCGATACCGGAATCGATGAGACCGATTCGAGAGGCGGCGCCGGCGGGCTTCGCGCTGACAGCGGCACCGGCATCGGCCGGGGTTGGCGTTGGGGATGCCGCGGTTGGACTGCCGCTGCTCAAGTAAATGTGATTGAAATCGTACGTGCCGTTCGGATCCGACTCGCGCAACCGGCGCAGCGCTTTAACGAGTCCCCAGGTTTGAGGCGGCTGCAAAACGACCAAGCGAATACCAAGCTTCGCGATGCTTTGTTCCCGCACGACACGAAACCCTAACCCCAGCGCTGCATTTAAGGCCACTTCGGAGGGAGCAAAGGCGAGCAATTCCTCTCGCACAATCGGATTACCGCGCGGATCGGCGGCGACGGTATGAGGATTGCCCCTAAGCAAGCGCGAGATTTGCAGGTGTCGCAGGTCGGCAAGTTGCGCAAGCGAGTTGTCCGCGGTTGTGCCCAAGGTTTGCAATTTTTGCGGCAGGGCCGGCTGAGGGACCCCGGGGAGACGCAGCTGCGCCTGGGCGAAGTTCGCGCCCACCATTCCAATGATTGTCCACGCAAACAAACGCATAGTTCCTACCCCAAAGGCCAACAGCACGCCGCTAACGCCTGTCTTTAAGACTGTTAGCATGCATGGATTAAACTGTAACCCGCGAACGTCTCTCTTGTGAGTACGCACGAAAGCATCGGAAACATCCAGGAACAAATCGTCGCTTTGCTGCCGCGTCTGCGGCGCTTCGCGCGGAGTCTGGTGCGCAATCCGCACGATGCCGACGATGTGGTGCAGATCGCAGTGGAGAGAGCTCTGCTGCACTTGGATCAGTGGCACCGGGAGGCTCGCTTGGACAGTTGGCTGTTCAAGATCGTGCGTAACGCCTGGATCGATGAGGTGAGATCGCGCGACCGTAAGCTTAAAATTTTTATGCCCGAGGAAGCGGGTGAACATGTCGGAGAGGCCTCGATGGAAAGGGTCATAGACCGCTTGTCCGTAGACGCGGCCTTGAGCCGGCTGCCGCAAGACCAGCGTCTGGCGGTCAGCCTGGTCTTGGTAGAAGGCTTGTCCTACAAGGAGGCCGCGGACGTGCTGGAAGTACCGATCGGGACCCTGACCAGTCGACTGTCCCGGGGCCGCGAGGCGCTGCAGGCGATGCTGCAATTGCCGGGAGGAGAGCTTTCATGATCTTGACCGACGAAACGCTGATGGCCTACGCGGACGGTGAAGTCGATGCGGAAACGCGCGCCGCCATCGAATCGGCCGTACGAGAGGACCCGGAGGTCCGCAGCCGCGTCGAGCGCCATCGCGCGCTGCGCGGAGCGGTGCAGGGAGCATTCTCCTCGGTGCTCGAGGAGCCGGTCCCCGAGCGTCTAATCGCAGCAGCGCGCGGCAGACGCGCGGCCGCTGCGGTCAATGTCGTCGGTTTTTCGCGTGCTCGCGACGCGGCCCGCTCGGTGAGCCACCCTCTGAGCGCGCGCCGCTGGCAACCGGCTGCCATGGCCGCCAGTCTGCTGATTGGGTTAGGGTTGGGCTACACGGCTTGGCACAACTCCAATGCGTTGCTGAAATCCAGCCCGAGCGAAGGGCTGATCGCCGGTGCTGCGCTCGCCGGGGCGCTGTCCAGGCAACTGTCTGCAGATCGCCCGGAAGGATCGGTGGCCGCGACCGGTATCAGCTTCCGCGATAAAACCGGCAATTACTGTCGAACTTTTTCTCTAACCGGCGCTAAACAAAGTTCCGGGCTGGCTTGCCGCGAGGGCGACAGCTGGAAAATAAAGCTGCTGGCGCAATCGTCCTCAGCTACCGCAAATGCCTCCAATTTCCGGCAAGCGGGCTCGGGAGACGCGGCAGCCGTGCGCGCGGCAGTCGAAGAATTGATTGCCGGCGAGCCGCTGGATCAAGCCGGCGAGATTGCGGCGCGGCGCTCAGGCTGGGCCGCAATCTCTGCACCTTAAGCAGCAAGCCATCAGCGAGGCATAACTCGCGGGCTGCCAATACCCAGGTGATCTCGCTGCCGGACTGCCAGTTGACATTTGTTGCATTTTTATGCAGTGTACGTGCAATTTTATGCAAGGGCTTAAAATGCTTCGATCCGAGTCCGACCACAGTAACGCTCCCGCGCGGCGCAGCCTGCTTGCGAAAATCATCCGCGAGCAAAGCGTGGGCCGCCAAACCGAATTGGTGGCCCTGTTGCGCAAGTCGGGGCATACCGCGACCCAGTCGAGCGTAAGCCGGGATTTGCGCGAGCTCGGTGTAGCGAAAATGGGCGATCGCTACGTCTTGCCCGAGACGCCGCGAGCGCCCAGAAATGATTTCTCCTCGCTCAAACAGTTCGTCAGCGCGCGCCTCACCGCGGGCACCAACCTCACTGTGTTGAAAACGACCATCGGCTCCGCGCAAAGCGTGGCAGTGGCCATCGACACGGCTCAGTGGCCCGAAGTGGTGGGCACTATTTCCGGCGATGACACCATTTTCATCGCCACGACCGGCGCAGTTGCCCAGCGCCGCTTGAGCGCGCGACTACTCTCCCTTTTCGGACGATAAATCCCGTGACATCCACCCACGCCGAAGGCGCTCAGCCCATTCTGTTGGCTTTTTCCGGGGGTCTCGACACCTCGTTTTGTGTCCCCTGGCTCAAAGATACCTATCAGCGGCCCGTCATCACCGTGACGGTGGATACGGGCGGGATCGATACGGCGGCGGCAAAATCACTGGCCGAGCGTTCCGTGGCGCTAGGCGCCATCGAGCATCATTTAATTGACGCACGCGGTGCGTATTTTGATCAGGTGCTGAAATACTTGATCATGGGGAATGTGCGGCGCGGAAACCTGTATCCGCTGTCGGTCGGTGCTGAGCGCGTGCTGCAAGCGCAGACCATTGCCCAAGTGGCGCTGTCGCTGGGCACAAAGATGGTGGCGCATGGATGCACGGCGGCGGGCAACGATCAAGTTCGCTTCGAAGTGGCCTTGCGCACTTTGGCGCCGCAGCTGGAAATCATCGCGCCCGTGCGCGATCGGTCGTTCAAGCGGCCTGAGCAGCTCAAGTACCTCGAGGAACACAGACTGCCCGTGCCGCCGTTCGGCGCAGCGTATTCGGTAAACCGCGGCTTATGGGGCGTGACCATCGGCGGCAAGGAAACGCTCACCTCTCAGGGCAGCATTCCCGATGATGCCTGGGTGTTGTCCAAAGAGGCCTTTTCACAGCCTCGCGCGCCGCAGCGGCACAGCGTCGGGTTTACGCAAGGCGTGCCGAGCAGTCTGGACGGCAAGGGCCTCTCGGCCGTGGCCATCATCGAAGAACTCGAAAGACTGGCGGGCCCCTTCGGCATAGGGCGGGGCATTCATTTGGGCGATACGGTAATCGGCACCAAGGGCCGCGTTGCTTTCGAGGCCCCCGCTGCCGAGGTACTCCTCACGGCGCATCGCGAACTCGAGAAACTGGTCTTGACGGGCAAGCAGGCGCGCATCAAGGAAACCGTCGCGCAGCCGTACGGGGATCTGGTGCACGAGGGTCAGCACCTGGACCCGGTGTGTCGGGACATCGAGGCGCTGCTGCAATCTTCCCAGGCGCGCGTCACGGGCGAGGTTGCCATGCTATTTCGACCCGGCTCCCTTTTCATCGAGGGAGTGACCTCTCCTTTCTCGTTGATGGCCGCTTCCAAGGGCGTGTACGGCGAGTCAGCCGGCGAGTGGACGCCCACGGATGCGCTGGGTTTCTCCAAAATGCTGGCGTTGACCGGAGTTTTCTACAAGCGCGCCGGCGCGGAGCTTTAGCAAATGAACGGCATGCGAACCGTAGTTGTCGACAAGATCGCCTCGGTGACACAGGCCCGTGGTTTGTCGCACGAGCTGCGCATTGCGGCGGAAATTCCGTGCGAGGAAGGCCTGGTGTTGGTGGTTGAAATCCTCAACAACAAGGCGAATTACAACACCCTGGAGCTGACCAGCGGACGCATGGCAAAAATCGTCCGCGGCGACATCGTGGTCGGTGCCCTGGGTCATCGCAAGGCGCTGTTTGGGTACTCGGGCCATATACCGGAGACGCTCAAGCCGGGCGATATCATTCAAATGCTCAATATCGGCGGCGTGCTCGGCATCTGCGATTCCGCCACCCAAGACAAGGGCAAACCGTTCGACTGCAAGGTATTGGGCACGGTGCTGACGTTTCCGTACCTGGGCGAGCGCATCGGGGTGCCGGCCAAGGTGGGTTACAAACCATTGGATTTCGAGGCCCCACTGGATGCGCGCGGAGTGCCGGTGGTGGCGCTGGCAGGCACCTGTATGGAGGCGGGAAAAACCGCGGCAGCCTCGGCCATCATTGCGCGCATGCGCCATCGCGGAATGATCGTCGATGCCTTCAAGGCAACCGGCGTCTCGCTGCGCCGAGACATCATGGCATTCGAGGATTCCGGCGCCCGCCGCACCATGTTGTTCACCGACTTAGGCATCGTGACCACCACCGCGAAGTGTGGTCCTGCGCTGACGCGCACCATGCTGACGGAAATGGCCGCCGGTCAGCCCGACGCCATCGTGTTCGAATTGGGCGACGGCCTATTAGGAACGTACGGCGTGGAAGCCATTTTGCGGCAGCCGGACATCAAAGCGGCACTGACTTGCGTGGTGTTGTCTGCCAATGATCCGGTCGCGGCGTGGGGAGGCGTCAAGCTATTGCGCGAGCGCTTCGGCATCGAGCCCTGCGTGGTTACTGGGCCTGCCACCGACAACCAGGTGGGCATCGAGATCATCCGCGAGCAGATGAACGTCGAGGCCTTCAACGCCATCAGCAATCCTGCGGATCTGGGCGATCACATCATCGGCGCGCTGGGATTGCGCAATGTGCGCCAGCCCAAGGCTGTGGGCGAATGAACACCCCCACGCCGGCTATAGTGCTCGGCGGCACCGGCTATGTGGCCGGCGAACTGTTGCGCCTGATCGCCGTTCATCCCCAGCTTGAAGTCGCCGCTGTGCTTTCGGACAGCCAGCCAGGCCAGAAAATTGCGGACGCCTTCGCGCACTTGCGCAGCGCCTATCCCGAGCTCAAGTTTTCGGCGGCCGATGAGTTGCAGGCCGTCGTCGGCCGCTCCCCGGTTTCGGCATTATTCTCCGCTGCACCGCATGGAGTATCGGCGGCCATTGTTGATCGGCTGCTGGCAGCGGCGTCTGCAGCGGGCACGCGCGTCCATTGCGTGGACATCTCCGCTGACTTTCGTTATTCGAGCCAGGCGGCCTACGAGGCGGTGTACAAATGTGCGCACGGCGCGCCGCGGAGAATCTCCGAGTTCACTTGCGCGGTGCCGGAGCATCTCTCGGCATCGCCCACAGCGCATGTGGCGCATCCCGGCTGTTTCGCCACGGCGACCCTGCTCGCCAGCGTGCCGCTGCTGGCGCTGGGATTGACCGACACGCGCCTGTTTGTGACCGGCATCACGGGCAGCACCGGCTCGGGACGCAAGCCGGTCGAGGGCACGCATCACCCGCTTCGCCACGGCGACCTCTATGCCTATGGAGCCTTAAGCCACCGGCACGTGCCTGAGATCACCGAATGCGCGAAACGGGCGACGGGCATCGAGGCCGAATTTAATTTCGTACCGCATTCGGGGCCCTTTGCGCGCGGCATCCACGTGACGGTACAGGCTAGCCTGAAAGGCTCGACATCCACGGCGCAAGCGCTGGATGCACTCCGATCTTTCTATCAGGACTGCCCTTTCGTGCGCGTCGGCGATGCGGCGCCGCGCCTTAAAGATGTGGTTTCGAGCAACTATTCGCACCTTGGCGCCGTCACCAACGGTCATTCCATCGCCGTGATGTCGGTGCTGGATAATCTCAATAAAGGAGCCGCCGGGGGTGCCATGCAGTGGATGAACCGGCTCTTGGGCATTGCCGAGACCGCCGGCCTGACGACCCCCGCACCCGGTTGGACGTAAATTGTATGGCAGCGACAAATCCCACCGCGGCGCATTCGACACACCTCGCGCAGGTGTTCGCGCAATATCCGATTGAAGTGGCGCATGGCGAAGGTGTGTGGCTGCATGCGCGCGACGGGCGCAAAGTACTCGATTTTTACGGCGGCCATGCGGTTGCGGGCCTAGGCTATGGTCATCCGCGTTGGCTCGCGGCGCTAGAACGCCAAGCGCGGCAAATGGCTTTTCAAACCAATGCGCTGCCCTTGGGAATTCGCGAACGCGCCGCGGCGCGCCTCACGAAGTTCGCGGGACTTGGGCTCGACACTGTTTTTTGGGTCAACAGCGGCGCCGAGGCAAATGAGAACGCCTTGAAGCTCGCCTTCAAAATTACCGGACGCAGCAAGGTGGTGGCGTTGGAACACGGGTTCCATGGTAGAACGGCGGCCGCTGGAGCGGTGACCTGGGGAGCCCTGGAGAAATGGTACGGCTTCCCGCGCACGCCCTTTGATGTGACTTTCATCGCGCGCGACAATCCGCTTGCTGCGGAACGCAGCATCGACCGCGAAACGGCAGTTGTCATCGTCGAGCCGATTCAGGGAGTGGGCGGGGCTTACGATCTCGGTAAGCCGATGCTGGAGGCGTTGCGCCGGCGTTGCGACGAAGTGGGCGCTCTTTTGATATTTGACGAAGTTCAATGCGGCGTGGGGCGTACCGGCTCACCTTTCGCGGCGAACTATTACAATGTGGCACCGGACATGATCACGGCGGCGAAGGCGCTGGGCAATGGCTTCCCGGTGTCCGCGCTGCTGCTGTCGCGCGGCGTTGCCAACCGGCTCAAAGTCGACGACCTGGGCACGACTTTCGGCGGCGGTCCGATGGCCTGCGCGGTTGCCGAGGCAGTGATAGACACCATCGAGTCCGAATCCTTGCTCGCAAACGTGCGTCAGGTTTCCGCCTATATCCGCTCGAGCTGCATAATCGGGCCGGTCACCGGCGTACAGGGCGCAGGATTTTTATTGGGCCTGAAGACTTCTCGCCCGGCCAAAGAGGTGCAAACGGCGCTCATCGCGAAGAACATTCTTACCGGGACCAGCGGCGATCCCCACATTTTGAGGCTCTTGCCGGCCTACATACTCAATGAAGGCCATGTCGATATTTTGAGCGCTGCGCTCGCCAAGATCTCCGCATGAAGACGGTTCACGCATGAAGCGGTTCATCGATCTGGCGGATTTCAGCCGCGACCAAGTTCTGGAACTGCTGAGGCTGGCGCAAGCGCTGCAGGATAATCCGCAGCCGCGGGCTCTTGCGAACAAAGTGTTAGGTCTTGTGTTCTTCAATCCCTCGTTGCGCACGTTGGCTTCGTTTCAGGCCGGAATGGCGCGTCTGGGGGGAAACTCGTTCGTCATCACGCCGGGTCAGGGAACGTGGCAGCTCGAGACGCAGCCGCACGCCATCATGAAGGGAGCCGCAGCCGAACACATCCGCGAAGGCATACCGGCGCTGGCATCGTATTGCGATCTGCTGGGGGTGCGCGCGTTCGCCGACGGCAAGAGCCTGGATGGCGATCTGAATGAAAGACTGTTTCGCATGATCGATGCGCTGTGCGAGAAGCCGCTGGTCAATATGGAATCAGCCATGAATCATCCCTGCCAGGCGCTGGCCGACTGGCGTACGTTGGACGAACTTCAGGTTCCGACGCGCGCGAAATTCGTTTTAAGCTGGGCGTATCACCCCAAGGCGTTGCCGCTCGCCGTGCCCGCCGCAATTGTGCACATGGCTGCGATGCGCGGCATGGACGTCGTGGTTTTGCGTCCCGAAGGCTATGCACTGCCCGAGCAAGTAATGGAGAAAGCACGTTTGGCGGCGCGCGACTCCGGCGGCTCGGTATCCGAAACCTCCGATCGCGGCACGGCATTGACCGGCGCGAGCGTGCTGTACGCGAAGGAGTGGGGTACGACCACCTATTATGGCGACACGGAAGCGGATTCCAAGTTGCGCGCTGACCTGTCGGACTGGTGCGTGCGCGAGCCGTGGTTCGACCGCACGTTGCCGGATGCCAAGCTGATGCATTGCCTGCCGGTACGCCGCAACGTTGCCGTTTCCGACGAAATACTCGACGGGCCACGGGCCGTTGTGAAGCGCCAAGCCTTCAACCGCATGCCTGTGCAAATGGCAGTGCTGCACCGCATGCTGGCTTGACCCGTGGCGCAATCCGCCTCCCGACCGTTTGTTGGAGTATCTAAAATGATCATGAGCCGACCCGATCCGACAATCGCCGTCCGAGCTCTAAAGAGCGCGGCTCCGTACATTCGCATGTACAAGAACAAAATTTTTGTCATCAAGGCGAGCGGCGCGGTGTTCGCCGATGAGGCCTCGACACGCGGCTTGATCGAGCAAGTCGCCATTCTGCATCAAGTGGGCATCAAGACCGTGCTGGTGCACGGCGGCGGCCCGCAGCTCGATGCTTTGCAGAAGACCTTAGGGTTAGAGACTAGGATGATCGATGGTCGTCGGGTCACCGATCAGAAGTCAATCGAGGTGACCGCGATGGCGCTAAATGGCCTAATCAACACGCGTATCTTGGCAATTTGCCGGGCGCTCGATATTGAAGCGGTCGGTCTGAGCGGAGTCGATGCGGGCCTCATCCGCGCGCACAAGCGCGCGCCGGTGTTCATCGCGAGTTCGAGCGAGACCGTGGACTACGGATTCGTCGGCGACATCGATTCGGTGAATACCGCGGTGCTGGAGAAATTATTGGAGAGCGGACTGATGCCGGTGGTGAGCCCATTGTCGGCCGACTCGCACGGCACCTTGCTGAACATCAACGCCGATACCGTCGCCGCGGCAATCGGCGGTGCGCTGTCGGCAGAGAAACTTGTGTTGTGCACCGGAGCGCACGGGATTCTCGAGGACGTAAACGATCCGAGTTCTGTGGTCTCGTATACGGACATCCTGGGACTCAAGCGCCTGCGCGAAGAGGGCAGCTTGAAGGACGGCATGCTGCCCAAGGCCACGGCCATCGAGAATGCGATTCGCGCCGGCGTACGGCGCGTACATGTCATCAGCTACAAGGCCGCAGACAGCTTGCTCGCGGAGATTTTTACCAATGAAGGCACTGGCACGCTGGTGGTGGCGGATTTAAAGGCCTTGACGCCCGCTGAACAAATGCCTCAGCCGTCATGACCAGGCTTTGGGATAAGGGGACCTCGCTCGACGCACAGGTGCTGAAGTACACCGCCGGCGATGATTACGTACTCGACAATCGCCTGGTGCGCTACGACATCATCGCCTCCATCGCGCACGCCGAAATGCTCGGCGAGCAAAAACTTCTGACGCCAATAGAACTTGCCGCGATTCGAGCGGCGCTGACTGCCATCGGCGAGGAGCATGTGCTCGGGAAGTGGCAGGTGTCGCTAGAAGATGAGGATTGTCAGACCGCCATCGAGAATCTGCTGACGGCGCGCATCGGATCGGCGGGCGGCCGTTTGCATGCGGGCCGCTCGCGCAACGATCAGGTGCTCGCGGCATTGCGGCTCTATATGCGGGACGCTGCGGAGTCCTTGAGCCAGAGCGCCGCCGCGGTGGCTGATGCGCTGGAGCGCTTGAGTCAGCGTCACAGCGATGAGCCGCTTCCCGGCTACACCCACATGCAGCAGGCGATGCTGAGCAGCGTCGCGCTGTGGGCGGGCGGGTTTGCAGCCGAGATCCGCGACGATGCGGAAGGACTGCAGCTGACGCGGCGGCGCATCGGCAAGAACCCCTTGGGATCGGCGGCAGGCTTCGGCACGCCGAATCTCGACATCAGCCGCGAATCCACGCGCCGGCAATTGGGATTCGCGGTCATCCACGAGCCGGTGACGGCGGTGCAGCTTTCGCGCGGCAAGGCCGAGGCACAACTGCTGTTCGAAATCACGCTGCTGACGCAGGACATAGGCAGGCTCGCGGCCGACCTGATGCTCTTTTATTCGCAGGAGTTCAGCTACGTGAGTCTGCCCTCCACGTTCACCACCGGCTCCTCGATCATGCCGCAAAAGCGCAACCCGGATGTGTTCGAGCTAATGCGCGGACGCAGCGGCGTGGCTCAGGCAGCGCTCAATGAAGTGCTCGGCATTACGCAGAAAATGACGTCCGGTTATCACCGCGATTTGCAGCTCATCAAGCCGCCGCTGTTCCGCGGCATCGATTCATGCCTGCAGACCTTAAAGATTCTGCCGAGCGCACTGGATGGCGTGCGCTTTCGCCCGGAAAATATTCACTTCGATCCTTCGATCCACGCTGCCGCCGAGGCAAACACGCTGGTGGCGAAGCACGGCATTCCATTTCGCGAGGCCTACCGCCAGGTGGCCGCAAAACTCAAGGACAACGAATGAGCATTTGGCGCAGCTTGCAAAGCATCGAGCACTTGAACACCAATGGCCGCGGGACCATGATCGAGAATCTGGGGATTTTATTCACGGAGATCGGCGATGACTTCGTGCGCGGCACAATGCCCGTGGATACGCGAACCGTCCAACCTTACGGTCTGTTGCACGGCGGCGCGTCGGTGGCACTCGCGGAAACCTTGGGTAGCACCGGGGCCGCCATGTGCGTGGATGCGGCTGAATATCAAGTGGTGGGGCAGGAGATCAACGCCAATCACGTGCGTGCGGCGCGCAGCGGCTTGGTGACGGGAACTGCGCGCGCGGTGCATCTGGGGGGAAGAACCCATGTCTGGTCCATCGACATTTTCAACGATTCGCAAAAGCTCGTCTGCATTTCACGCATCACCATGGCGGTGATCAAGCGCGGCGCGCTCGCCTCATAGAACTTTGCGCTGGCATTTGTCACCCGAACAGGCGTATCTTTTGCGCCATGAAAAACCCTACCGTCCGTATATTGCGCCAGGCATGCAGCCTGTTGATCCTCGTTGGTTTGTCGGCAACCGGCCTAGCCCAGACTCCTCCCCCTGCGACACCGCGAGCGCCACCAAGCACCGCGCCCGGAGCGGATCCGGGGCCTCCCGCGACGCCTGATCAGATCAGCCATGCGATCGGCTTGATATTCGGCTCGCAAATGCACAATATGGGGATCACCAACGAAGTGGTGCCCGAGCCCTTCATGCGTGGCATCAGAGATGGTTTGCAGGGACAGCAACCGTCCCAGGCGGATCAGATGCAAATACAGAACTTCGTGCGCTCGGTCAGCGATGCGGCGGCGGCGCGCAATCAAGCTGCAGCGAAGGAATTCCTGGCGAAAAATGGGCGTGAAAAAGGCGTGGTCACGACCGCTTCCGGATTGCAGTACAAGATCGTCGCCTCCGGAGATAAAAAGGCGCCTGCGATTACGCCCAGCGACACCGTGACCGTGCACTACCGCGGCAAGCTGATCGATGGCTCGGAATTCGACAGCTCTTACGCGCGCGACAAGCCGGCGACCTTTCCGGTCACCGGCGTCATCAAAGGCTGGCAGGAAGCGCTGGTCATGATGAAACCCGGCGCCAAATGGGTGCTGTTTGTGCCGCCTGAGCTGGCCTACGGTCCTGCGCCTAAGCCAAAGATTCCCGGCAACTCGGTGCTCATCTTCGATGTGAATTTGCTGAGCTCCGAGCCGGCAAATGCGCCGCCGAAATCGCCCCCCGGAACTCCGCCATCGCCCCCGCACACCAATAAGTAAAGAGGCTGAAGGCCACCGTGAAAGCGGTCGTCTTAAAGCGCACGAGATCGAGCGCATTCTTGAGATTGCCCGTGGGCGGCTCGCCGTGCGCAGCGATCGCGGTCGCGATTGGCGAACGTCGACCGCCCTCGGCGACCGAGGCCTAGACGGGATGCTGGTTCACATTTCTTTGCGGCTTTGATCGATGATTTCGCGCATACCGTGGGCGCCGGGAAAATTGCCGTACAAATTATCGAAGGCGCGATCCTAAAGGGCGCGTCCACAATTTCAAGCGCTGGCTTCGATCGGGCCGAAAGTTACGCTGGATGAGTTGAGGCGAGAATTGCAACAGCCGCACGCTCCCACCGCCAGCAGGGGCAAGCCAAAAGCTCTGAAATCCGCATACGAACCTGCAGATTGGGTAACGCGATCGACAGAAACGCGATGACTGAAGTTCCGGGCTACCTCATGCGGCACGGCGGGTATACTTATCTTCATGAAGATTGTGCGGTTATTGGTGATTGTTTGGCTCGCGGGCGGAGTGCTTGCGTGCGGACAAAAAGGGCCGCTGCTCATGCCGGATGCCCAAAAGCACAAGCGCACGATTTCGACACCAGTGAGAGCGCCCGCGAAAACCACAGCCCATCCCGCGCCTGCAGAAGCGCCCCCGGCAGGACTCCCCGCCCGCACGCCGACGCCGACCGACTCGAGCTCACGCCCCTAACCATAAAAGGTTATGGCTTCCATGAGTGCACGCAAACTAATTTTGGTCGATGGCTCGGGATATTTGTACCGGGCGTTCCATGCGCTGCCGCCGCTGACGAACTCGCACGGCGAGCCCACCGGCGCCGTGCTGGGTGTGCTCAACATGTTGAACAAGATGATCAAGGAGGAATCACCGGACCGGATTGCGGTCGTCTTTGATGCCCCAGGCCGCACTTTCAGAGACGATCTTTTCGATCAGTACAAAGCGCATCGCGTGCCCATGCCGGACGACCTGCACGCGCAAGTGCAGCCACTTTACGACACGGTTGCAGCGATGGGCGTGCCGCTGCTGCGAGTGCCGGGAGTTGAGGCGGACGATGTAATCGGCACGCTGGCGAAACAAGCGGCAGATGCCGGCTTCAAAGTGATGATTTCCACCGGCGACAAAGACATGGCGCAATTGGTGGGGCCGAATGTGGAACTTCTGAACACAATGAGCAACACCCGCCTGGACCGTATCGGCGTCAAGGCGAAATTCGACGTTTTTCCAGAACAAATCGTCGACTACCTGGCCTTGGTCGGGGACGCCTCGGACAATATTCCGGGCGTCACCAGCGTGGGACCAAAGACCGCGGCGAAGTGGCTGAATCAATATCACAATCTCGATGCGTTGATCGCGCATGCCGCCGAGATCAGCGGCAAAGTCGGAGAAAACTTGCGCAACGAATTGCCGATGCTGGAGCTTTCGCGAAAGCTTGCGACCATCGACACCACCTTGCAGCTGGAAGTAGTCCCCGAGCAGTTGTCGCCCGGCGCCCCCGATGTGTCCCGCCTGCGCCAGCTGTATTCTCGGTTGGAATTGCGCGCGCTGCTCAAGGCGCTCGGCCCGGAAGCGTCCGCTACGCCGGCGGAAGGCAACACGGAAATCGACATCATCATTGCGGCAACGAACGGCGCTCAAGTGCGGGAGATCACGGCAGCGGTTGCCGTTACCAATGCGCCCGCGCCTCGCGAGTACCACCAGATCGTGTCGGAAGATCAGCTGGATGTGTGGCTGAAAAAACTCAAGTCCGCGCCGCTCATTTCGTTCGATTCCGAAACCGACAGCCTGGATTACATGAAAGCACAGATCGTCGGAGTCGCGTTCGCGGTTTCACCGCACGAGGCTGCGTATGTGCCGCTGGGGCATGATTACCCGGGTGCGCCCCATCAGCTCGACCGCGCCAACGTACTCGCCGCATTGAAACCCATTCTCGAGGACCTGACCAAGGCGAAACTAGGCCACCATCTTAAGTTCGATGCGCACGCACTCGCGAATTACGGCATTGCGCTCAATGGCCAGCGCTACGATTCGATGTTGGAATCCTACGTATTGAACAGCGTCGCGACGCGCCACGACACGGATGCGAGCGCACAGAGATACCTGGGCGTGAAAACCATTCAGTACGAGGACGTTACCGGGAAGGGCGCCAAGAGAATCACGTTCAATCAAGTCGATGTTCATCAGGCTGCGGAATATGCAGCGCAGGATGCGGACGTGACGCTGCAGCTGCATCAGGCGATCTGGCCGCAGATCGAGGCGACGCCATCGCTCAAAGCCGTGTACGAGCAGATCGAGCAGCCACTGGTGCCGGTACTCTTCCGCATGGAGCGTGCAGGCGTGCTGGTGGATCGATCGCTGCTTCGAACGCAGAGTTCGGAATTGGCGGCGCGAATGCTGGAGTTGCAGTCGCAGGCCCACCAGGAAGCCGGGGGCGTGTTCAACGTGGACTCCCCGAAGCAGCTGCAGGAAATTTTGTTCGGTAAATTGGGAATCCCGGTGATTCGAAAGACGCCCACCGGTCAGCCATCCACCGCCGAGGATGTACTTGAGGAACTCGCGGTCACGTATCCGCTGCCGAAATTGATTTTGGAATATCGGGGCTTGGCGAAACTCAAATCCACATACACGGATAATCTGCCGCTGCAAATCAATCCGGCGACCGGGCGCATTCACACTTCTTATCACCAGGCAGTGGCCGCCACGGGGAGATTGTCCTCTCAAGATCCGAATCTTCAAAACATTCCCATCCGCACAAAGGAGGGACGGCGTATTCGCCAAGCCTTCATCGCAGCACCCGGTCACTCTCTCGTGGCCGCGGACTATTCGCAGATCGAGTTGCGCATCATGGCGCATCTGTCGGGCGATGCGTCATTGCTGCGTGCCTTCGCCGAAGATCGCGACGTTCACCAGGCGACCGCGGCGGAAGTCTTCGGTCTTGCGCCCGATGCGGTTAGCGCCGATCAGCGGCGCTCCGCTAAAGCCATCAACTTCGGTCTCATGTACGGCATGTCGGCATTTGGACTGGCACGACAGCTCGGCATCCCGCGCGGCGATGCCCAAAAGTATATGGAGCTCTATTTCGAGCGCTATCCCGGTGTAAGGCGTTACATGGAAGAAACCCGCCGCAAAGCACGCGAAACCGGCTTTGTAGAAACTGTCTTCGGCCGCAGGCTTTATTTGCCGGAGATTCAGTCGCGAAATGCCGCGTTACGCCAGTATGCGGAACGCAGCGCCATCAACGCGCCGATGCAGGGAACGGCTGCCGACATCATCAAGCGCGCCATGATCGAAGTGGATGCATGGCTTTTGAGTTCGCGCGTAGCGGCACGGCTCATCATGCAAGTGCACGACGAGTTGGTACTGGAAGTGGCTGACGACGCAATCGAGTCTCTGGTAGGACAAATACGTACCCACATGATCCGCGCCGCGGATTTATCAGTACCTTTGAAGGTGGATGTAGGGGTTGGGCGCAATTGGGATGAAGCCCATTAGTGGCGCTTGGCTGAATGTGACGCAATATTGAGACACCGGCGATTACCAGCGGCGAAAAGAAACGCCGAAAAAAGCAATTAAAAAGGACTGGAACTTTCGCGGACCATCCCCATCTAACTTGATGAGCGTTAATGACGCTCCTCGCTCTTCTCCCTGAGCGGGTAGACCCGGTTTGTCATCCCCATGCCGGGTTGGTCTGCCCCGTTGGTTGCCACAAGCAGCCACCGGGGCTTTTTTATGGTTCACCTTTTGGCTGATCCAACCAGCGCTGCATGACATCGCGCGCCTCCTCCATCCCTTGTTTGTTGTGTGCTGAAAAGAGTTGCGCCGACACCGCAGCATCCGCGCCCGCGGCGACGGTTTCCCGCAATACACGCAGCGAATCTTGGCGGTTCAATTTGTCTGCTTTTGTCAACAACACATGTGCGAGGCGATTTCTGGCGAGTACCCATTCGAGCATCGCCACATCTTGAGCGCCTAACCCTCGCCGGCTGTCGACGATCAGCATCAGTCCCACGAGCGACTCGCGCACATTGAAGTAATGCTCCATCAGTTCCAGCCAGTGCATGCGCACGCGCTCGGGTACCTTGGCGAAACCGTATCCAGGAAGGTCGACCAACCGCTGTTCAGGCGCCAACTCAAAAAAATTAATCAGCTGGGTACGTCCGGGCGTGCGGCTCACGCGGGCTAACCCGGCCCGTTGTGTGATGCTGTTGATGGCAGTGGACTTGCCCGAATTGGAACGTCCCGCGAACGCAATTTCCCTGCCCACATCCGGAGCGAGTTGGTGCGGCTCGGCCGCGCTGGTCATGAATTTCACGTGGGAATAGCTAGTCATGGCCGCCGGCGGACGCAAATTATTGACTGTAGTGTACAATTTAGGGTTGACAGCGGTTCACAATAAACGGGGTATTAAGGCGTCATGAAGCGGCTTTTGATTCTCGCAGCAACACTTTTGGGCGTTCTGGCAGCCGCCTCCGCACTGCCCGCACCGAGCATAGAAGCCGGTGCCGCCAAGGCTGCTACTTGTCAGGCCTGTCATGGGGCCAATGGCAATAGCAATAATCCGGAATGGCCTAGTCTGGCCGGAATCGGCGCAGACTATATCGCCGAGCAGCTCAACAATTTCAAGACAGGCAAACGCGCGAACCCCGTGATGATGCCGATGTCGGCGAATTTAACCCCCGACGACATGGCTGATTTGGGCCTGTATTTCGACAGCTTGACCAATACGGGACTGCAAGCCGATCCCTCTTTCTGGGAAGCGGGCGAAAGGCTTTATCGCGGCGGCGATCAGACCCGCGGAATTCCGGCGTGCATGGCATGCCACGGGCCGACGGGTCGCGGCAACGAGCCGGCGAAATTCCCAGCGCTGCGCGGTCAGCAGCCGGGCTACGTGGTGAAGCAGCTGACCGATTACGCCTCGGGCACGCGTGCCACGGGACCGAACGGCATCATGCAGACCATCGCTAAACGCTTGTCGCCCGACGAAGTTCGGAATCTCGCGTCGTACCTGGAAGGTCTTCGCTAATGCGCCTGCACCCGTGCTTATTGGGGATGGGATTTGGCGTTGTACTGGCGCTGACTGCTTGCGGTAGACAAGAGCCCTCAGGCTTGGCACCGGAGAAAGCGCCTGCGCCCGCCGCGGCCCCCGCTGTGAAGAGCACGGCACCGGCCGTGCCCGGCAAGGCGGCGGCGGACGCCGGCAAGCCTCAGACCGTTACTCGCCTTAACGAGGACGGCTCGGAGACCGTTGAGGAAACACCGGGAGATACCGGCGCGCGCAATCCGTTGCTCGCGGCTGTGGCGTCCACGGTAGCGGCCGCTACCGCGACGGCATCGGCAGCGACCCCTTCAGGCACCGCGTGGCAAGAAGGCACCAATTACACTCGAGTGGTCCCGGCGCAGCCGACCAGTGTTCCGGCTGGACAAGTGGAAGTGCTGGAGTTCTTTTGGTATGCCTGCCCCCATTGCTACGCGCTCGAGCCGACACTCGCTTCGTGGCTCAAATCCAAGCCGGCCTATGTGAGTTTTTCCAGCGTACCGGTGCTTTGGAACGAGGGCCACCGATCCTTGGCGCGCCTGCATTACACGCTGGATAGCATGGGCAAGTTGCACGACGTGCACAGTGAGATCTTCAAGGAGATTCAGGTCACCGGCAATCCGCTGGTCGGTCCCGATCCGAACAACGCTGCGGCAGCGGAGCGGGTTCAGGTCGCGTTCATCAAGAAACTGGGCATTTCAGAGTCCGACTTCGAGAAGGAGTATCACGGCTTCAACGTCGAGACCGCCTTGCAGAGAGCCGATCAGCTCGTTCAGCGGTATCGCGTCTCGTCCGTGCCCATGTTCGTCGTGAACGGCAAATACATTACCGATGTGACCATGGCCGGCGGAACGGAGAAGCTTATCTCCTTGCTCAGCGATCTGACGGCGCAAGAGCACAAACACTAGCCGATGCTGACCCATACCGGGGGCTGTCATTGCGGCCGCGTCCGCTTCGAAGTCATCGCGCCGGCGAATATCGATGTCGTCGAATGCGATTGTTCCGTGTGCAAGCCATTCGCCTTTTTGCATTTGATCGTGCCCGCCGAGCGCTTCAAGCTGCTCCGCGGCGGCGATGCCCTCACCA
Organism: Pseudomonadota bacterium; assembly: GCA_030775645.1. GTDB lineage: Bacteria > Pseudomonadota > Gammaproteobacteria > Steroidobacterales > Steroidobacteraceae > Bog-1198. The sequence goes on from JALYIT010000063.1 coordinate 30,400, forward strand.
CCTATACGTTCAACACAGGCGTTGCTAAACATTCGTTTTGCGCAACCTGCGGCGTCAAGTCGTTTTACGTTCCGCGCTCACATCCCGACGGCTTCAGTATCAACGCACGCTGCATAGATAGCGGCACAATTCAGTCGATGACAGTGAGCGCATTCAACGGACGGGACTGGGAACAGGGCCGAGCGGCGTACCGCGAACCTACCTAAAGACAAGACGTTTTACAGATTCGTCTGCATATTGAGACAGCGCCCAAAACTCTCGGCGCGTTATGTTGTGATGCGCTTGATCGATTTTCTGCGAGGCACGAATATGTGACGCGTATCTCCGGTGCCTCACCCGGCGTTGGAGGATGCTCGCGGGGCATTTCTGTTTCGAGAGGGATGATACGACATGTCAGGAGTTGTCCCGCTTAAGGGAACGCTAGATGCTCAGGCGCATTCCATTGTACTCCGCCAGAGCATGCTGATTACCTTAGTTGTCTGCATCGTCGTGCACGCGAGCACTGCGCTGGCGGATGACCAGCCACTAACTCCCGATCGTAAATTCATAGGCGAAGCGCAGAATCTTCCGCGTACCGAAGTCGGCAGTGCCGCGAGCTTCGCTGCGCCGTTCGCTTCCTTGATGCCTTTGAGCGAGCCCCAGAAGTTTTCAGCCACCGAATTCCGGCCGAGAAAGCGCAATATTTTGCAGCTGGAGTCCGGCAGCGGCCGCAGTTCTCTGCTTGACGCGCCCATGCTGAAGAGCAACCAGTTTTTTCAGCACATGTCTGATTTCAAATCGCAAGGCCGCGTGCGCTTGTTAACTTTGTGGCAACTGCGAGGCAGCTCGCTATCCTTGCAGGCCGGAAAGCACGGCTCGCCGTCGCTGCAGTGGAGCACGCCCTGGATACATCGCGAAGGCGCTGCGCGCGGGCTGTTCGACCGCCTGCTTCCCTTGCCGCAGCACGCTTTCGGCGGCAATGCACGGGGCAGTATGCCGCACCTGACGATTTCAGCGCCGACCCAGTCCAGGACATTGGAGCTGGCGCCGGGAAGCAACACCAAATGAAGCGCTGCGGCTATAGCTTCGCGCCGCCCTCGGCATAGCGGCGGAAGAAACTATCCTTTTTCCATTGCGGACGGCTGGGATCATTGGCGATCTGAATGACCAGTGCCCGAATGAATTCCTCGTAGCCGGCCGCCGCCGCCAAGTCGACCGGCTGATTGCTGTCGTCAGAGGGCGCATGATAGCGCTCGGTTCGCCAGGTCTTGATCGTCGCGGCTTCCGCTGATCCCGGCACCGCGCCCACGTCGATCATCAGAGACGGAATACCGTGACGTACAAAATTATATTGATCGCTGCGAATGAAGACGTTGAGCAAGGGCAGCGGATCGGGTTGCATCTCCAGGTTCAAATGCGTACCCACCTGCGTTGCGCGGTCGCCCAAGTCCGATTCCGCGAGTCCGTACACCGTGAGCACCTTGAGCGGCACGATGGGCAAGAACATGTCCGTATTGATGTCGGCGATCATCGATTTAGCCGTCACTGTTGGATGTTCAGCGAAGTATTTCGAACCCAATAATCCCTTCTCCTCGCCGGTGACCCACACAAAAAGCAACGACCGCTTCAGCGTGGTGTGCGATTCTTTCAGTGAGCGGGCGACATCCAGCAACAGCGAGCTTCCCGATCCATTGTCCATGGCGCCGTTATAAATGCGGTCGCCATTGATGGGCTCGCCGATACCGACGTGATCGATGTGCGCGGACAGCACCACGTATTCATCCTTGAGCTTCGGATCCGTGCCCGGGATGCGGGCGACGACATTGGCCGAAGCGACATCCTGCGAATGGGTAACAGTGGAGGCGCTGAGGGACATCTTCAAAGAAAAATGCGGCAGCGGCTTTCGATCCCTAGCCAGGGCGGCAAGTTCCGAGAATTTATGTCCGCTGCCTTGCAAGAGAAGGTCCGCAAAGGCTGGGTTGAAAATTACGGCCAGTTTAGCGCCGGGGGTCTCATCGAATTCCTTGCCCACCAGTTCCATGCTGGGATGGTTGCGGTTTAAGGACATCCGCGACCAGGGCAGATCCATGGAGGCTGGGTTTGGAATTTGAATGATGCCGATTGCTCCGGCGGCTTTCAGGGCCTTCCATCGCTCGGCGCGCGATTGATAATGGGCGCTCAATGCGGACGGGACGTCCGCCGGCGAACCGGTGAGAATCACGGCCACTTTGTTGGTGAGATCCAGACCGGCAAAATCGTTGTAGTTCTTTTCCGGAATGCTGAGACCATAGCCCGCGAACACCAGGGGCGCCTCTACTTTGGGCGCCGATGGAAAACGCGTGCTGAAAAAAGCTTGCTCCCCGAGGGTCAGCTTGAGCGCCTGCCCTTGCATCACTAGCGATAGTTGGGAACTGGGCTCATCGATCTCCAGCGTTCGCAGTTTGACACTTTGGTAAAAGCCGTCTGACCCCGCCGGCTCCACGCCCAGCGCTTTGAGTTTTCCTACGATGTATTCTTGAGCTTGCCGCTCGCCTTTGCTACCGGTATCCCGGCCTTCGTACTTATCGTCGGAAATCTCCTTGACCGTGTCCCACCACGTCGTGCCGTCGAAATGCTCCGCGCCATAGCTTACGGAAGCGATGATAAGTAAGGATAAAGCTAGTGATTTTCGCAACATGAAGGGGGTCGTCTTTTATTACGGTGTGAAATAGCTTATACCGCGCAACGCGCAGACGAAAGCTGTGCAATGACTATATGATTTCGCCTTAAGAGGTTTTGGGTGGCTGGATACTCAGGGACACCGCTGGTAAAGAAGCTCGGTCTTGCGGAAGGTTGCAAACTCTTCGTCAAGGGCGCGCCGGCAGGATATCGTGCCTTGCTCTCGCCGCTTCCGGACACTGTGACCTTTGCCGCTGAGGCCGATGCTTCGACGGATCTGGTTCATATGTTCGAGACCAAGCGCGCAGACCTCGAGCGCCTTCTCAAGAGACTGCGCAAAGAGCTTTCCCCTGATGCGGCAATTTGGGTTTCTTGGCCCAAGAAATCCTCGAAGGTCGGCACGGACATAACCGAGGACATCATTCGCGAAGTGGCTTTACCGCTTGGCTTCGTAGACATAAAGGTTTGCGCTGTCACCGATATCTGGTCCGGACTCAAGCTTGTCGTCCGTAAAGAGTTGCGCGACAAAGCACGATGAGCTTTGAGTGGCTGCGCGCTCGCGAGATTCCGATCGCAAAAGACACATACCGGTGGTCCGCGGAAGATATTGGAGACCATGTCCCCAGGTAGGACCCCTTTGATTTGAGTGCGCCCGGCGGGATTCGAACCCACGACCCTCGGCTTCGGAGGCCGATACTCTATCCAGCTGAGCTACAGGCGCATTGCAGGGGTGGCGATACTACTCGCCGTTGGCGAGTTACGTCCAGCCTTGAGTCATCAGTTGCGCCGCGCCTCGTAACTTTGAGGGTCATAGCGGCATCGCGGGTACGCAAAGTTGGCATTGAGAACTCCAGTGACAGGATCGTAACTCAAGCCGGCCGGGTAATAACAAACAGGGGTCGATTGCCGAGTTGCAGTTGACAGCGAGCGTCATAACGACATTGTTAGGGTGCGGTCACGAGGGGGGCGTCATGACTGATACCATACCGGGGCTGGCCCGAGCACTCGGCTCGCAACCATTTAGGGGTAAACCTCAGTTTGTTAATATGCGCTCAACTCGGCGCCATAAGGTCTAACCTGCCTCAGGTATGCCGTGAGGGTCGGCTTGCGCTCGATGATTTCAATTTTTTCATGGATGCCTCGGATTTGAATTGAGCGCCAGCGCTATTGAACTTCGCGGGTGTGCGCGCAGAAATAGGTGTTTTGCTCATGCGGCAATACGCCTCTGCAGACGGCCAAGCGCCACCAGGAAAAGACCTAACGCGATAAACACGGCCAACAGGCCGACGGCGTTGATCATCGTGCGCTGATAACCGATGGCGATGGGATCGATGAACCCATATGGATAGCTACCGATGATTGCACCGCGGATCAGCACATACACCAGATACACCGCGGGATAGAGACACCAGATCAAGGGTGAACTCCAACGCAGCGCGACCCTCGGGAAATAGAACCACCAATAGATCAGATACAACGCCGGCATGACGTAGTGCAATAGAGTGTCAGCCAGCAGCTGCCACCCTTGCGGATTCCAAACATTGCGCAAGAGGAAATGATACGCGAGACACACGAATACAATGCTGTTGGTCACCCCCGCCGCAGTGTCCGAGCGGGAGAAGAAGCGGCCTCCGGCCGAGACTGGAACGAAAAGCGGTAGCGTCAACGCGATGCAGACCAGCAAATTGGTCAGGATGGTAAAATAACCGAGATAGCTGATGATTCCTTCGATAGCACCCTTGCCGTTGAGCATCGCGGCGCGCAATGTAATCACCAATTGCAGCAGAACTCCAAACCAAGCCACCACGGCCAAGGCGATGACAATTACTTTGCTTTTTGGATACGCGCCCTTCATGGCAAAGGTACCTGCTCTGCGTTTCTTAAGGAGAGCTCGGCAGATTATCGAAAAAATCGACCATACCCGTTTCCAAGGAATACTCCGCGCCAACCACCATCATTCCCGCATTCCGGATCAAATTTTCGATGATGTCGGAGCCATGCCGCAGGTGATTTACTGAAGCCCGGATGTTGGCGCGACAGGCTTCGCGCACCAAGGCATCGTGATCATTCTTAAGATCGGTCAAGAGCAAATCCTCGATTCCCGGCCTGATGAAATCGACGATGGAATGCAGATTCCGAGATTGATTTTCCACCGGCCGCTGTAGCTGCTTTAGTGTAGTTTCGATTGCGCCGCAGCGGGAATGGCCGAGAACGACAACCAGACGTGTGCCGAATTGTTCTGCGGCGAATTCGACGCTTCCGATGAGCGACGGGGCAACGATATTGCCGGCTACGCGAATGACAAACAGATCTCCCAATCCTTGGTCAAAAACGATTTCCACCGGAACGCGCGAGTCGGAACACCCCAGAATGGCGGCAAACGGCTCCTGGCCTGCGGTGAGTTCCAAGCGTCGCGCCCGGCTTTCGACGGTATCCCGGCTCGTAACTTGGGAGACGAAGCGGTGATTTCCGTCCCGCAACAGTGCAAGCGCTTCTCGAGCCGAGATCATCGGTGATTCACCGCATTCTCCCGGAGTGTTCTGGAAAGTCTAAAGCGATTGACGGGCTGGCGCGCGGTACCCAAGAATGCGTGCGGGCAGGAACAGTATCGCTCGAACCAGCGCAAAAATAGCGTCGAAAGAAAGGGCGACCGCACGGAACGGCAAGGATAGGAGCCACACCAAAGGCCAGAGAATGATGGCTGCAATCGCCACAGGCCAGCACAGCACCAATAGAACACACCACAAGAGCAAGGTTTTCACGTCGCGTCACTCCTCGAATCTCAAGGAAATTTTACCACATTCAGTGTTGTGCGTGATCGGGAGCCGGCACGAAGCCCTGCGGGCGCAGCAGTTCCATCTGCCTTTCGGGATTGGCAGGTGAAGTGAATCCATACGAGGCATAAAGGCCATGCGCATCTTGGGTACCCAGGGTAAACCTCATGATCGTGCTCAGCTCAGGGTGCGAAAGAACTCGGCTCATCAATTGCTTACTGATGCCGCGGCCGCGAAACTCCGGCAATACGAACACATCCAGCAAGTGCGCATAGCGGACGTAGTCGGTTACCACGCGCGCAAAGGCAATTTGTCGCCCGTCGACATAGGCGCCGAAGCACAGGGAGTGTTGGATGCATTTCTCGACGCTCGATCGCGATATCCCGGGAACCCAATAGGAGTGATTCGCGAGAAAGCAGTGGATCATGGCCACATCGAGGCGGCTCTTATCCGTCGAGATATCGGTGGAACTCATTTTGCTTGGCTAGCCTCTCGTATTCTGCAATCTCTTTGGGGCCACCGATGCGGTAATGTTATGGCGGTCATTTTCCCGCCTTGACCGAGCTCGCGATGCTCGCCGCGGATTTGACATACTCCCTCCGCCTGAAACGCAGGCCCGTCCAGTCCTCGTCGATTGCGACCGACCGCACGGTGTCGAAGCCAGCCGCTCGCAGGACGCTCCAGCCGGTATCGCGGTTGAATTCGCAGCGATAGCGCCGGGAAGTTCCTTTTGGATAAGCGAACCATAACACGGCATCGCCCTCGGCAGCCGCCGCAAGGATCTTCGAAATACGATCGAGCTGCGCCTGCGTCATCGCGAAGGCCAGGCCGAACTTGATCGCCTTCGGCTTGCGGGGATTGCGAGTTATTTTAATTCCCTTGAGCCGCTCCAATTCGGACTCGAAAGAGTCAGGCGCATCGAACACGGCGATTTCCTTATGAGCCCCGAGGTTCAGTTTTTTAAAAAGAAGCGTGTGGCCTGCGTTTTGCATCGCTTCACCGCCGATGGCTAGGTTTAGCCAGATCCCAGGAAGGATACGATATACGGGGTTTGCGAACGGGTGAAACCTCAGTGTTCATGAGTTAACGCGAGTCGAATTCCAATAAAGACGAACAGGGTGCCCACGCAAGCATTGAACCACCGTCTGAATGCAGCGCTCGGCGCGAGCTTGTTAGTAAGGTGTGCCGTTGACCATGCGACCATCAGATTCCACAGCGTGCCGTTGAAATCGAAAACGACGCCGAGAAAGAAAAATGCCAGCGCCTTGGAGCTTGCATCCGGCCCAACAAATTGGGGAAGGAACGCCAAGAAAAACAGCGCAACCTTGGGGTTCAAGACATTGGTAAAAAACCCTTGCAGGAAAATGCCCCGTATGGAGGCCGATTTAGGTAAGACGGTGACTGTAAAAGATTGAGCTTGCCGCGCGGAGCGAATCAAGCTGATGCCGACGTAGAGTAAGTAAGCCGCGCCGATGAGCTTGACGGCGGTGAATGCGGTCGCCGAGGCGGCCAGGATGGCGGAAAGTCCGAGTGCAGCAGCGCAAATGTGCACGAGCGTGCCGGCACCGATCCCTAGTGCGGCGACGGCGCCGGCGCGCCACCCTTGGGTAGAGCTGCGCCCGACAATGTACAACGTGTCGGGCCCCGGAGTGATATTCAAGAGCAATCCGGATAGCACGAAGAGCCAAAGATCATGTGTGCCGAACAACGATTCACCTCATTTGAGCCAGCAGCGTCGCACGCCGCTCCAAGCTTTCCTTGGGCCATTGTTCGGCGGTTTTGTAGTATTCGGGAAATGCGGGCGTCCCGCGCGGCAGCTGCACCCAGTGTTGCTTCGATGCCGTAAAGATGTGCACATCCGGCGGCAGCCGGTCCGGTTCGTCGAGCGAGCCGACGCGAACGAAGCGGACCGCATGGCCCCCGCCCGCGTAGTTGCTCCACACGGAAACAAAACATTTTGGGCAACGCGCGATACGTTGACCCTTACCGCTATTGGAGGGCGTCTCGACTATGTGAATGTCGCCTTGCATGAGCTGCACACGGTCTGCTTCGATCATGGCATTTAGTGCGAAGGCGGTGCCGGTCTCGCGTTGGCACCAGCGGCAGTGACAACAGTGCACAAACAGCGGTTTCGAAGTCATTTGATAGCGAACGAATCGGCAGGTGCAGCCGCCATCGTAGCTAACCGAAACGGGTGTCAATGACATTGATATTTCCTTACGTGGCGCGCACACGCGCGGTCACTTCGATTTCTATTTGCATGCGCGGATCGAGCAGACCCGCGGATATCATGGTCATCGCGGGCCGCGAGACGCTGAAATATTTGCGCAGCACCGGCCAACAGTCGGGAAAGTGCTCGCCCTTGGGCACAATGTAATTGACCCGAACGACGTCATTGAAATCTGCGCCCGCGTGGCGCAAAGCGGACTGAATGTTCTTGAGGCACTGTTCCGTTTGATCGAGCAAGTTGTCGGATATGGTCATGGTGTCGTAATCGAAGCCCGTCGTACCGGAGACGAAGACCCATTCTCCATCCACCACGGCACGCGAATAGCCGACGTCGAGTTCGAACTTTGACCCTGAGCTGATTAGACGTCGCGTCATTTACGTTGCCTCTTTAGTGCCATTTTACGTCGAGTGCGAAGCACATCGCCATGCGTGTCGAAATACCATAGGCCGGCCGAAAATGCGAACCACCAAGCCGCCGCCAGCCACCAGGCCCCCAGAAACTCCCAGTGGGCTCGTGCGAAGAATGCCAGACTAGTCGCGAAGCCGCACAGCACTGCCATGGCAAGTATGATCCGGGAGAACAAGGTTCGTATCCAAAACATGCGTATGAGAGAACCGTAAGTAATCGCGCCAGAGAGCGCACATAACCCCAGCACCACGTAAAGCCGTTCGTTTCCCGGAAGCATTGCGAACAACTCCAGCCCGATGGCGCCCACATATAGCGTCAAGATGCTCAATGCGGCTGCGATTGCGAGAAATGCGGCTTTGCGCGCGAGGCTGGCAGCCGGCGTGCGCAGCGACAATACAATTGCGCAGGCGTGCGCAGCGCCATTGATGGCGAAGGTGATTAATAAGGAGTTTCGGAAAAAGTCCCAGTGTCCGAGCAGCAACACTACGACGGTAGCTGTCGCGAGCACGCCGAAGTGGCGCGCGTAGTGAAGATGTCCCACGGGGCGGGAATTAGTCGCTGCTACCGTGTCCACGGTAGCAAGTGCCATTTACAAAAATGAATTTGCGAACCGAATACCGGGTTCAGCAAACGGCGACTGTTTTGTTTCGACATCGCCTATGGTTTAGCCGATGCGGCCGGAGGTGGCGGGGGCACGTATCGCTTCAAAACGAGCATAAGTGCCCCGGCCAGGATGGCCATGTCGGCAAGATTGAAAATACCGGTGCGCAACGATCCGATCCCGACATTCAAGAAATCCGTGACGCGCCCGTGGTAAAGCAACCGGTCGATCAAATTGCTCATACCTCCCCCCGCCACGAGCGCGAGCGCGACGAAGCGGGCCGGCCCCAGTAGGCGGGCAAACAGTGCCAGCCACAGCAAGCCGACCAGGAGTAGCGCGACCGCAGCCGTGAACAAGCCAAAGCGCAGTTGCTCTGGAAGCGCGGCACCGAGGCTCAAGAATGACCCGGGGTTTTCAATCAGCTGCAAGCGCAAAGAATCGGCAAACAACGATTCCGTGACACCAGGGATCAAAAAAGCGCGCGCTGCAGACTTCGACACCTGGTCGCACCCGACACAGCAGAATAACGTCAGCAAAACGACCATGACTCTAGGAATTGTTCGCAAAGCGGCTCCCATGGTCAGACCATGATTTGATCGCCCAGTCTGGGCTAAGTTTCAGATCTTTTGCTTGCCAGTCAAAATATCCCACCACAGGCGCCAGTCGCCCATCAGGCTGAATCCAGGATATTTGAAAGTCGCTGGCTTATTGTGCTCAAAGAAGAAGTGGCCGACCCAAGCAAACGCGTAACCCTGCAGCAGCGCGACACCCGCCACCCACCAGTGCTGCGTGAGCGCCGCGGCCATGAGCAGCACGAGTGCGAGGCTGGTTCCTGCGAAGTGCAGCCGACGCGAGGTGAAGTTCGCGTGTTCCGTAAGATAGAACGGATAGAACTCACGGAAGGTGCGAAATTGTTTTGCGTTCATAAAACCTGCGCCTGTCTTGGCGCTGCGAGCTGCAAGGCGAACCAAGTCAAAGGATAAGCCAAGTTGCGAAGCTGGGCGAGAACTAATGGACTTGTACGCTCTAGAAACTCAATAGATCTCAGTGGCAGGGTTGATGAGCGGCCTTCCTAAGTCCCAAAACGGGGCTTGACGCCAGAATAGCGGATAGTAATTAGCTGTGCGGGCGAGGCGGGTTAAGTGAAAAGTCCCAGGGATAACTCGCATAACCTTCACGTAGCGATCTGCCAGCCTTTACCCCATTGATCCTTCATCATCCCTCTGTCTCCGTGGGGCGTATCCATCGGAGCCTCGATCGATCTCGCTCCGGCTTTCACGGCCCGACTCCATAACAAATCTGCGTCCTCGACATAGACATAGAGGCACGTCGGCATGGCCTCGCGCACGTCCGCCTCGCTTACCATGATTATCGAATCGACTATGCGTAGCTCTGCCGCTGCTGCAGATTGATTGCGCCGGTCGCTTCCAAAACTTCTTTGACGAAAGCAACCAGCGCTTCGGCACGCCTAACAATGATTCGTGGCGTAACAGTGGGATAGCCAGCCGACTGAAAAGTGCCGCGCGAATGCGGTTCCGTTGAATGTATGTCGTTGTTAGTCATTACGGAGTGACAATGCCATGTACAGCGTGCCATCCACCGGATTGTTGTAATAAGGCGGGATTTCCGTAAAGCGCATCGAGCGATACATCTTTTGAGCCTTCGCCATAGACGGCAGGGTATCGAGAAGCATCCTCTGATATCCCGCGAGCCGAGCTTCGTCAATTAAAGACGTGGTGAGCAAGCGGCCGAGTCCTAGACCGCGGGCCGAAGGACGAACGTAAAGACGTTTCATTTCACAATCCGCGTCGTTCACGGAGCGTAGCGCCACAACGCCAAGCGCACTTGAACCGTCCTCGGCAAGTAATAAGCGGCCTGAGGGCCGCGCATAACGGCCTGGCAGCGCGGCCAGTTCGTCACTGAACCCTTGAAAGCAAAGATCGACACCCAGAGCTGATTGGTATTCCACGAACAGTTCTCGTACGTGCTCGATGTCTGCAGCCGTACAGGCGTCGCGGATCGTGGGCATACAGGCTTTCCGATTGATAGCTGATGGACCGTGGTAATTGTATCGCTTATCTCAAGATCGGCGGCAACGCCACGCGATTGCACGCAATCTCAGGCGCCAGTCTCGATCTTGCGCTCCCGAAGGTAAAGGAAAAGCGCAAACCGCAACTAACTACAGAGGGCACGTCGCAGCGAGTGGCAGTCATGGAATGAACTACGACGAATGCAAAATTGCTATGAACGCTGGTGACAGGTACAGCCAGCGCATGATTTACCTCGCGTCAGTTTAGGCGAAAGGCGATAAAGAACATCGAAGAGCGAGTCGTTTACGATTACCGGAATGGAGCGCCTTTCGCATCAAAAGCTGCATCGAATCACGCGCCTGAGTTGATGGGCTCGACAACAACCGCAGTGCCGTAGCAAAGGACCTCCGCCGCGCCAACCATGGGGCCCGTGTCATAGCGAACACCCACCACGCCGTTGGCGCCCATCTTTCGGGCATGGGCCAACATCAGCTGGAAAGATTCTTCCCGCGCTGATTCACAAAGATCTGCGAAGATTCCGACCCTCCCGCCGAACAATGTTCTCAGACCGCCGAGAATGCTCAGAGGCAAAGACCTTGTTCGAACCGTGATGCCCCGCACTACTCCGAGCGATCTCGCTACTCGAAATCCGGCAAGTTCGAATGTAGTGGTTGTTTGCATTGCCTCTGCCCTGGTAGTGTGATTCAACAATCGGCTTGTTTCTTCCGAATTGATCTATGTTGTACCGGAATCCCTCCCTCCTACGGGCCTATAGCCGGCTTCCCTTAGGCTGGCGCGGAGGCTCCCTGCTTCAATATCCTGTGCGCCGCGCAGGCGTAAGTCATAGGAAGATCCGCTCGCAACCCGAAGTTCGTCTTGGATAAAAGCGACGACCTCTTTGCACGGAATGCTACTGCCCTGCGCTTCACTGGCCAGCGATACTACGCACGCATGTTGTGCTCCATCGACCACGATCGTCACGTCTGCTTTCTCAGCAGTCGGTGATAATGAGGCATTGTATGCTGGTTCGGCTGACCGCGATCCGCACGCCGACAGCAGAATTAAGGCCGCTGCGAAACCAAAAGCTGTGCGTACGTTCATGAGCGCTCCTCGTGATTATCTGAATCATCTACTTCCGTCGCGCGCTGGTCGGTCCTACATTTCTTAAAATCTGCCACCCAAACGTCTCCCGCATTGGGATCGCGTGCATTTCCAAATTGGGTAAAACCGTTGGAGAATCGTCATGGACGCATTGCGCTCCGGCGACGTAAGGCATGCAATTTAGACACGAGTTTCTCGCGGCGACCCGACCAATGCGCCACCATACACGGCCTGCTCCGAGCTAACGGCAATATAGCTGACCCGATGCTCAACGAAACCAAACGCGTCGATAGCGATCGGCGGTCGCGGATACGTAGACTTGATCGCGTAGATACCAGCGAGAGGACCATCACCGGTAGAGTATCGATGCCGCAGCTCATAAGCGAGAAACTCACTCAATAATCCAAACTCATTTCACGAACGGATAAATCTCGTCCGCGATCCAATAGAAGGTGATGATTCCCGCAAACAGCACTCCAACACACCATAGACCCCAACGCCGCCGACGCCACGCACCGCGAAACACAGAGTATTGCAGCGGAATATCCGCCACATAAGCCGCGCAGTAACAAACGTTTGCGAGTCCCGCAAGCACGAACAACCACAGGAGCGACTGCCAGGTGAAAGCAGATCGGAAATGCGGCCACGTGAATGCGATCCAACCCAATACCACGAGCGCCAGAAATACGTTGTAACCAATGCGCCGTCGCTCCCAATACCCAATTGAATCAGATAACAGATCTCGAAATGGTACCGGATCTGACGGAGTCGAGCCGGGCGCGTTGCTTGTCGCTGATGTGCTCAATGTGGTCTTTGCTCCTTGGGAACTAGTCCCAACGATTGACATGCTTCAGAAAACCGGGACGCTGTATTAACTGTAGGCACTTGCCTCACGACCCAACGCTCGCGTCGAGCTACCAACTCTGGCGCCGAGCTCTCCTCGGCTACACGTTGGTTAGCTTAACTGTGACAGCGCCAAACTGCGAATTCATAGCGCCTGAGGCAAGCCCAACATCTGCTCCGACCCAGGGGGTCAGCCAACCGCTTGCCATACATACACCACTGCGGCGAGCAGACTTAATGCCGTTCGCACGGCATGTAGTTTCGCCCATTTAGCCAACAACTCGCGCGTCTCCGGTGAGGCAAAATCGCGCTCCTTGTCTAGTAGACTCTGATTGGTGGACATTATGCCGAGGAATGTGAATGGCACAACGGCACCAATTAGCAGTCCCGCGATTGCCCATGCAATACCGCCTCCCATCCACCACGACCCAAGGCCTGTCGCAAGACTACCCAGCGCCAATGGCGCCTGCATCCAGGTTGCTCGCTTATAGCTCGGCGCCCATTCCAAAGCCGCGGATTTGGTGTCGAGGGCCATCCGAGCGGGGTGTTCTACGAGATTTATATAGAGCGCGGCGCCGGCGAACATCGCTGCCGTGATTGTCGCAATGAATTCGAAGATGTGGAGCATTCGTGTCCAACGATAAGGTTGAAAAGGCCCGGGACGCCCAAAGTCCGCGAGGGAAACCAATTTGCTTAATGAAAGTGTTTGCCGCGTGTCCGCTTTAACCATTGATTGGCGTCAATCCTCCGAAAGAATTCGCAATTCGCTTTACCGGCAAGCATGTAAAAACTATCGGGGCCATCAAATGAATATCTCCGACCTCGAAACTGCCGCGTCGACCAATTCGTATAACCACATGGTACTCATTTTGCCACAGGACGCTGTACGGCGAAGACTCAGAGATTTCCCAGGCGTTGAAAATGTGCGTTCGCGTAATTTCCCACATCAGATTTCCGAAGAAACCGGGCGAGGACAACAACTTATTTGATTCGATAAGCGCTGTTGATGGGTGTTGCATGTTCATGAAAAAGGTCAGCCAGCAATTGGCACAACTCGTCATCCGATAGGAACCCTGGAACCGCAAATTCCGCTGCTCGTCGTTTCCCTTCCGCGCCTAAAAGATAGGCTGACCACGCACCCTCACCACCAACCACAGCAACTTGCTTGCCGTATATGCTGAAACGAAGCTCCCTTGGCATAGGGTTCACATAACGATTAGGTTGGACGGCACGCGGGTGCGCGAGCCAAACGAAGCGGATTCACGATGCATCAACCTTAACCAATTCATTGCGTCCTGATGCCCGCTTTGATTACACGGTGCTTTTTCGACAGTTGAAGTTCCCGATTACTTGCTTTCATTGACCGCAGCGCCGATTCGTTGCGCTGGTTTAGGTACCAACGGATCGTTCGGTTGGCGAGTCCCGAATCTGACTTCAGCGCAACGAATTTAAGTGCTCCCTTTCCCTGGAACTGTCTCGAATTGCGGCAGGCCGTCGTTTAACACCACCCAAGGCAACTTATCTTGCACCCAAATATGCATTCGTGGCGCTAGCGCTGAAGGTTCATCTAACAGCACCAACGTGAAGTCCAACTCGCCGGCACGGAAAGTGTGGCTATAGGTCAGTGAACTACCGCAGTAGCTACAAAAGGTTCGCTCTACCTCGGCTGAGGTTCGAACAACCGAGGGTTCCCCGCTAAGTATCCTGAACCGGTCCGCATTGACGGTTCCCCATCCCACGAAGGCCGCCCCGGCGGCACGTCGGCAACTTTCACAATGACAAATGCACAAATTGCGCACCGGGCCCGATGCCGCGAAGCGTACTCTTCCGCAGTAGCAACGTCCAAAATATGTCTCTAAATCCAAGTGCAGTTCACCCTGTTCGCCGGCGATGACGCTCTTCCCATGGCCTCATACTTTCGCGGCTCGCTTTACGCGGGCTTTGCAAGAGAATGCAGCTGTTGGTGTGCTTCCGTGGGCGCTGTTCGCGGTTTCGATCGCGATCGGTCTGTCGGTAGACCGCCATCGATAGGGACTGAGTCATGTTTCGTTCCATGCGCGAACGTCGCGCCGCTCGAATGGTTTCCCGGTGATTTTCGAATGTTTGGTTAGGCGTCAAAGAAAACTACAGTCGATCCCCGCGCTCGGGCCCAGGCTTTCAAAGTCGTATGCATTCGTTTCAGATCCTCGTCCGTCACGTCCACACGCTCGCCAGTCGCCCATTCCATTCCACGACGGGTCACCACGAAGTCGGCGGTCGGGCCGGACTCATAATAGACGACTAAATCGCGCGTTCCGACCGATATTTGAATGTGTCCCGTCGGGCCAGGTCCCCGCTCAATGCGGCAGCGAAATCGACGATCCGCACGGGCCTTGAGGCGGCTGCGATAGACAAGCCGACCCAGAAACGCGCCTTTGACGGCGAGAAGAGGGACAACGATGAGTAACGGGAAAGGCACGATGTTCTCGACGGCTAACAATCAGGTTGAGCGGCGCGGGGGGGCGCAGACCCTCGAAGCTGCTTCATCCACATCATCGATTCGCTCCGACAATCAGCGATGGCGAGCCGCGTGTCCGCTCCAAGCGAAAGTTGTGGGCTTGCACGGTGTCACCCATTTCTCGATGACCCCTCTGCGCCGAGGCGGGCTCTGATATCCGCATAGGCAGCATCGATTAGGTCGCGAAGAGCTGCGGCGTTCAGCTTGCGGCCAGGGCTCAACTTCACGTGCCGCATGCGTTTGCCACTTCCCTCCAACAGGCCAGCTGGATCCTCGAGCACTGCGCCGTGGAAGAAGCCGACGTCGACATGACTTCCGAATGAGTTGACGTACCCAAATGGCGCATCTTCGACACATGCGACGGGACAACCATCGTGCATCAGCTCTCGGACATCGTCACCGCACTGCCGCATCTGCATAAACCATTGACGCGCAATAGAGCGCAGCTCGTCCGGGCCATCGATCAACCAGATGTCCACAGCCGGGTCTCGCTCTGCCACACCGGAGAGCCGCAGGATGTCTTCCCGACCGCTCAAGCCGCGGAGGTCCAGTGGAATGCGACGAGGTCTAGGTTCGCGAATTGGGCACCAACTACGTTTCGCTCGGAACGGTGCAGTTGCGGGGCTGCTCGCAACGCTGGGCATATCCGTCGATTCGGCGAGGCGCGCACCTGGTTGGATTCCGCCAAGTGCGCGGAACCATGGCTACGCAACCACTGACCGCAGTGTAGCGGCTAAAGCCTCAGGCGCTGTAATCTGTGGCGAATGGCTGGCATCCAGCTCCCGATAGCCCAAGTGCTCACTCTTGGCACGGTCTGCGAACTGCCGGAACGGATCTCCCGGCGGATTGCGTTTGCAGTAGATGTACGTCCGCGGCAGCGTAGTCTCGCCGTTACGTAACGCAAGCGGCGTCACAAAACACTTAAGCGACTGCGGCAAGCGCCGCGCAGCAATCCACTGCACATCGGCCGCGGAGGTATCGGGTGGCGACAGATTTGGCGGCACTCGCCAACCATCCCCCGCTTGCGCGCGCGCTGTCAACACGGTGTGCCCGTCTGGAAGCAGATCTGCCTGTGATTGCATTTGCAACGCGAGTGATGGTTGATAGCGCGCTACCGCTACGCCAGCGGTTCCTTGCAAAAGTTCTCGACGCCGCATAGCACATCTTAGCAATTTTCGGCACTTTCTCGAAGAGACCGTTTATGGGAAAGATCGCCTAATGGCCCAATACGAAGTCCACGGCCATCTCGGCGTGTAGACGCGTGGTGTCAAAAAGAGGCACTCGCACGTCCGCCTGACTGATGATCAGCGGAAACTCAGTGCACCCAAGAATGACGCCTTGAACACCTTGGGCCTCCAGGTCTTCGATCTGCCTAAGCACATAGCGCTTGGCCTCAGGCCTAAAAATGCCCATTCCGAGCTCTTTTTGGATTATTCGCTGCAGTTCATGCTTAACGGCTGCAGAGCGGGGAACCACCACTTCGATCTGGTAGTGTTCGTGCAGCCAATTTTGCATGAAGCCATCATCCATGGTGTACGTCGTTCCGATGAGCCCGACATGGGTGAGCCCTTTCTTCTTAATAGCGATGCCAGTCGCGTCCCCAATATGCAGAATTGGAATGCCGATCTTGCCTGCAACATCGGTGTACACCTTGTGCGGCGTGTTGGCGGCAAAGAGCACGCCTTGCGCTCCGATCGATTGCAATTTCAGCGCCGCATCAACATAAGTATTGGCGATCTCACTCCAGCGATTCTGATCCTGCAGCACATGAATCTGCTCCTGATTCAGGTTATAGACAATCAAAGGCGGATTGGTCTCGTTGCCGTAACGGTCGTTGATCGCTTGATTGATGTATCGATAGTACTCGACAGTGGAGTGCCAGGAGGTTCCTCCGATTATGCCGAGCGGCTTCATTTGCGACGCAGGCGGGAGTTCGACCGCGTAGCTGCCGGAAATGGATCCCGCCGCTGCCAAGGCCACGATTGAGAGGCATCGAAGAAGCGAGGCTCGCACGATTGTGTCCTTGTCGGGGTTGATCTCTCCACAGCATAAGCCTTAAAAGCTCTGCTACCAGACTCTCTATATCACGCCTGAACGCCGCGACCGCGCCGGCGGGCAGATCATGCAGTTCGATTCTCGACATAGGCCCTTTATGGGAATGTCCGGGTGAATGCCAAATTATAGGCGTTAGCTGCAATTCTGGCCGATGCGCCACAGAACGCCCGATGGATCGATCACGCAGAAGTCCCGCATCTTCCAGGCCTGGATCTCAATACTCGTTATCTTCGTTCCATACTCCGCGACTACCCCGCTTTCGCTGATGCGGTGCCACCAGGCTTCAACATTTTCAACGAGCATATGCATCATGAAATTCTCTGCCAAGGCCTCAGCACAGAAGTCCTGCAGCAAGAAACTCACGTGTTCAAAATGGAAGTACGCAACGCCGCCACTTTCCGAGGCCATCGTAAAGCCCATATCCCGATAGAACTTCTTGGACAGTTCGAAATCCTTGGCGGGAACGAAAGCTTTAATTTCCTTTACGCGAAGATTCGAAGGCGCGTTCATTTTGGTTGCCTACCTTGACCTGGAAGGGATCATGCCGGACAACAGGAAACAGTTCCAAAGCAGGCCCTTTGGGGGAAAGTACAGAAATGAACTGTTCAGGGTGGGGCTGTCGGTAATGTATGCGTATTCCACACAGAATGCACCATGCTTCCCAGCAACTCGAGGAAAGCACGCTGATCCATTTTCTGTCTCGCGCGGTATTCGAGTTTCTTGGAATAGATGAGAAAGCGTGTCGAGAAGCATCTCCCCGTGCGGCGTCCGAAGCGCAGTGGGATGCAGCATTTGCCTGAGTGAGCCCACTTCGGTCCAGGACGCTAGTTCGTTGCGGTTGGCCCGCCTTGCACCGATGACTTGAATTCGGCGATCGCGGTCGCTATGAGATAACGAGTACCACAGACACCGCACTGTATTACTTTCTGTGGCCGACAGCGCGGGCCCGATCAGGGGTGTGTGCGAGCGCGAGGGGCATCATACGTACGCAGCAAAGAGCGGGCATTTGTATTTTTCGCGACGCCGCCGAATCCGCCGACTAGTCCGGGTTTCAACGCGGGAACGCAGACAATGACCAACGGAGCGCCGGCAGTCCGGACAATGGCACACCAATGACTGATCTGGCGCGCCCAAAATAGCGTATCTCACTTCACCGCAACGGCAGCCTCCAAGTACTTTATCGTTGATCATGGAACGCCGTTTATAGGAAAATCCGCGCGCTTCGGCTTAAATCAGCCAAGCGCCTGAAAAAATCCAATATAGAAGCATCAAACCGAAAGCCGTCGAACCCGAAGAAATAGTTCGCTCAAGGGGAGAGTCGCTATTTTTCGGCAGTCGGTCGGCCTTGGCAGCGTTGTATATGTCTTGTATCGTCATATTTCTTTCTGCTTTAGATGGCCACCACCTTCCGGTGAGCCACGAATACGCAAATATCCATATGAGACTAATCGTGCAAACCTCGTCGCCAAACTGGGCACCGCGCTTAAGGTCATACCATCCGCCCACCGCGGAAACCAAGCATAGCGTGATGGCGGCGATTTCTTTAAAGCGCCGAGATTTTAGTCGACCCGGGATTTCATTGATGAGCAGGTTCATTTCACCCGCCAACAAATTGACGTTGGTGGCTGATCGGTAATTTTCATAGCGCACCCAAAAATTGGAATGTTAATGTCTTATTGAGATTGCGAAAGCCAAATCGTGCGCCTTCCGCAGGTTGGGTCCTCGATAACATGCTGAACCACCGCAAAGCCATTCACTTTGAGTAGTTCTGTATATTCTGCGGTGTCCAAGCTGGCATGGTACATCGCTTCACCCCTAAAATTGCCGATTGCTTCCCCGTGCGACGGGCCACTCGTAAACATTAGGGCGGCGCGAGGTGCCGCATGGTCTCTAAAAATCGAAAACATCTGTCGCTGATCAGAATGATTTAGGTGGAAGAAGCTATCCCACGCCAAAATTCCGCAAAAGTAACGCTCGATAGAAAAAGTGCGCATATCTGAGGTGTGCCAATCTTGTGCTGGAAAACTCTCCTTGCACATCGCGATGAGTTCCGGCGACGAATCGACCCCGGTAAGGCTACAGCCATTGCCGATAAGGTAACGGCCGATAGGCTCGCCGGAACCACAGCCCAAATCGAGAATGGTCGCATTGGCTGGCAGGAGTGCCAAGAAACGGTCAAGCCAAGCTTTTTCATAAAGTTTGGGTCCGCGGTCGCCTGCCCATTCACGGCCGCGCCGTTGATACAGCCCTACAATATCTTCAGACTTGCACGTCATGTTTAGAGAATCAGTGTCGCATAAAAGCCAAAATGGAATGTCAGCAATAGGTGCTGACAAGGGCTCCATGAAGCAAGTGGGCTAGCGCCCCAAAAACGATGGGCCAATCTACAGCTTTAGGCCCTCGACCTATCAAGAACGCCTCGGACGTGTAACGGAACAGTCTGCGTTACTCCCGCTAAGCCCAAGTTCAGTTCTAGTTTCATAGCCCATCATTTCCCCATAACGAGGTCTAGCATGCAGCAGCGGCTTTATTGGGTGCAGGCACCCCAAGCCGTCGCGACCGCCGGTAGCTATCGAAAGTTGCAAGGAAGCGATATAGCTGGTTGAATCCTTCCAATGGACAGTACAGTTAGATTCGTTTGTCATTTCAGAGGAGAACTCATTTCATGAAGTCATTTTTTATAGCAATCGTAATCATGACCGCTGGCATGTCGTTGGCGGCGCATGCTGCTGATGCGACCTGCGAAAGTCAGGCCGCGGAAAAAAAGCTCAGCGGAGCCGCGAAGGCTAGCTTTACAAAGAAGTGTGAGAAGAACTCAAATGTTGCCACCGCTGCGGACCAGTGCGCGGCGCAGGCTGCCGACAAAAAGCTGGCCGGCGCTGCCAAGAGCAGCTTTATGAAGAAGTGTGTAAAGGACGCCCCACATTGAAAAGCGGGCGGGTAGCCCGCCCACAGTCCTTGTCTTGCTACCTCTAGCTCGGGATACCACGAGCGTCAGTGGCGCTAATTTTTAGGCCCGCGACGACGGCGGCCCTCGATTCTGTGAAATAGGCATCGCGCTAATGATCTTAGCGCAAAGTGCCGAGACATTTGAAACGATCGTGCTTGTTGCCGATGCTTATTGGGCATGACCCGCACCACCCAGCACCTTGAGAGTGACCTGAGCCATCGCGGTCTTGCGAATACCAAGCACGTGGGCCGCGCGCGGTGAGATATCCAAAATTCGATCGGCCTGGTGCGGTCCCCGGTCGGTAATCTGCAGCTCGACAGTTTTCCCATTTTTTGTATTGGTCACTTCAATGCGAGTGCCAAATGGCAATGTTTTATGGGCGGCGGTGAGTTTATTCGGATCATACTTTTTACCACTTGCAGTGACATGCCCGGCAAGGCGGTCGCTGTACACGGCCGCTAGCCCGGATTCTTCGACCGTGCTTGGCTGCGCGGCCGGTGCAGATGAAGCCGGCGCGACCGGCGGTGTTTGACCGATTGCCGCGGAGCTCATGGCAGCGGCCAGTAAAAGGCCCAATCCCAAAGATGATAGATTCATGTTTTTCCTTTGTTATAGAGTCAAGGCATGCAAGTCCGACGTCAGGTTTACAACCTCCGTTACACAGTACTAGCTAGCGTATGAAGCTTACCGGAAATCCCTATTGACTTAGCGGCCCACGTAACAGAGCGAAAGAGCGCGACACCAACAAGCACGTCGACACCTTATCGCATTGACTCCCCCGTCACCGCCGCCCGAATGGTCAGCGTGCCCGGAAAATGAATCTTGAAGAGCCTGTTCCAATTGATGCTCCGCTGCTCGCATGGCCACTCCGGTCTCGGCCAAGAGCTGTTTTCTGACGCCTGGGCTCGAATCGACGATATGCGCACATTCGCGGTGGAAATTGACATTCGGCAGCTGTAGTCGTCTCTTGAAAGCAGAGACTATACTCGGCCTTGATTGGGATTTTCTCAGATGAAGGGGGGTTGGCGCGTGGCCATTCAGCATTCTGATCACCGGACTCATTCGCTTGCCACTTTCACCGGCCTTTTCGTCGCTCTCGTCGTACCGTTTCTCACCTTCGTCGCGGGACAAGCTTTCTTCGGGGCGGAACTGTCGTCCGCTCGTGTTTTTTTCGGTTTGGCTTTCCACTGGATAAGTCTCGCTGCATTGGTTGCCATAGTCCTTTGGTGGGAACGTCGGCCATTGCAATCCATCGGTTTGCGGTTGGTGCGATGGTGGACTATTCCCGCGGGACTCCTTGCGGGCATCGCAATTATGATTCTGTCGGGCTCTCTTGTGAGTGTCTTACGACTTAGTTTAGATGCTAATTTTGTGTCCTATATGCAGTCCTTGCCGTTCCTTATTCGTGCGTTGGTAGTCGTCACCGCAGGGATGTTTGAGGAAACCCTGTATCGAGGTTATGCCTTGGAACGGCTGACGACGATTTGGGGCAGTAAATGGCTGGCTGGAATGGCCACGGTCGCCGTCTTTACGCTGGCTCACCTTCCCACCGTTGGGATCTCTCACCTGTTGCCAGTCGTCATTATCAGTATTCTCGTGACCTTGCTCTATCTGTGGAGGAGAGACTTGATTCTCAACATGGTCGCGCACTCAACAATTGACGCCGTGGGTCTGTTGCTCGCTCCGATCGCGCGCCACGGAGTTCACTGAGCAACTCGCTGCTGCCGAGTACCGGCGGCACGACGAGGGACTGCTTGCAGATATTTGAACGGCTGCCATCGGCAGACCTAATAGACGGCGCAGTGGGCAGTCAGGCGCCATTTGATTGAAGGTCCCGGCACGGCCCAACTACTTTCTCTCAAGCCTAACGTCCAGTCTGCTCGGAAGCAGACGTTCCGGAACCGCAGCCAGTTGATAAACGTCACCACGATCTGCCAGGTCAAGCAGTAACCGCGGCACCGCCAAGTCCAGGCCATTGGCGGCGGCTGCATTGATGGTGAGGTGGTAACGCGGAGGGAACTGGATGGGTATATCGCCGCGCTGGCTCCCCATGGTACGAACTGTTGCACTTGATTCCACGGCGTCCGCCAACGCCCAGTTTCGAAGATTTTCTCGGCTATCACCAAGCGCCGCACGTGGCGATGCGCTGCTGCCTACACGTTGGCCCAGCGCATCGTAGCTCGGGCGCCCTCATCAGAGTTCAAGAAGGTCTTTGCCCACAATCACCGAGCCACGGAAGTGGACGCGGGCCGCTTCGGTCCACATTTGCTCGGTGACTTCCGGATCGTCCGCAGGTATAAGGTGAGAAAGCACCAGAGTCCTGACGCCTGCCGCCTGTGCCACGCGTCCGGCGTCTTCTGCTGACGTTTGGCCTGCGATGATACTCCGCTTGAGCGCGGCTACGTTTGGCACTCGGGCCACCAGCCGATCGACCGCCGGCAAGTAGACGGCTGAATGGACGAGAACGTCGGCGCCTTCTGCTAGCTTAACGAGATTGTCGGACCGCGCCGTATCGCCAGAGATCACGATCGAGCGATCGTCTGCGTCGAACCGATACGCGAATGCCGGCACTACCGGCGGATGGTCGACAAGCGTTGCCCTAACCGTCACCTGGTCATCCCGCATGACCAGACCACCTTCGCGGAGCTCATGTACATGAACCAGAGGCACGAGCGGTACTCGGCCTTCGTCCGCGATCCGTGTGTTAATGTCGTACGCATTCATTTCAAAGAAAAGCTTGGTCAACCTCGCGAGCGGCGGCGGCCCCCACGTGTCGACCCTTGTGCGGAGCCCTGCGGCCCATGCAAGGCAGATCAGATTCCCGTAATCAGCGTTGTGATCTGAGTGGTGGTGTGTCAAGAAGATATGGCGCAGCGTCGGCAATGGCACATCGGCAAAAACAAGCTGACGAGCCACGCCGTTGCCGCAGTCAATCACATACGCGGCGTTGTTCCTGATAATAACCTGAGCAGACGCCGAACTCGCCTTGCGCGGCCGTGGTCCACCACCAGTCCCGAGGAGGATAAGTCTCGTCCTAGTAGTTTGGCCTTCGCTTCTAGATGGCTGCGAGAACGCGCCCATCAACGTAACGGCGCCCGCGACAAATGCTCGTCGGCTCACGCTTGGCATGTATAGTCCTCAGCGAAATTCTAAGAAAGCCTGAAACGCCTTAATGCCAGCTCCGCGGCGGCGCACACTGTACTACGATGCACTCAACAAACCATCTTGCGGCGCAGCTCGAGTGCTCGAGCGGCCCTTTCACGTGTATGGACCTCTGATGCGGGGTGATGCCGGCGATTACAAGCGGCACTTTCGAATCATACAAAATGATTCCGCTTTACACGTGGATCGACATGGCCAAGTCCATGTCGATCGCGAAAAAGGTTCGGAGGTCTCAGCGCCGTGAAATTAGCGCTCGGCAAGGCGGTGTTTCTAATTCTGCTAACGAATAACTCCGCAGCGCATCCCGCGGCGAAGCCGAGCGGCGGATGCGGCGATGGCAAATTAGTTAGGCCGCATAGAGAGCGCTGATCGTGACGTAATATCCATCGAGATCCCGGAGCGAGAACTCGTTGGTTGCAGTGCTCGGGTTCACATGGGGCTCCTCTTCGAGCCGAGTGACGAGGGCGCGTGCCCTCTGCAAGGCCGTGTCGAAATCGTCGACACGGAAAAACAGGAGCAGGCCGTTGCCGGGCGTTGCGTGCTCGGGACTGATCAACGACGGATGCTCGTGGGCACCCCACTTGTGCAGGCAGAGCAAAACCGTTCCATCTGAGTCGAGGATTTGCCCAAAGTCGGCATGGGCCGGAGGTGCATCCGGTTGGCCGAAGAGTGACTGGTACCATCTGAAGCTGCCAGGCACATCACCTACCCCGATGATCGTCCACGTGCGCTTCATGGGATTTCTCCTGCGGCCACCATTTAGTTAGACGACGATGCGTCGCACATCACGCCGGACTTTTGACATTCTCCTGGGACTAAGCCCTGAGTCAGCCGCGAGCATAGCAGCCGGACTCGCGAGACCTTCAAAAGCCATTCGATGTAGCAGACCGCCTCTCATCCAGAGGCACGGACGCCTGAACTAGTTCGGTATACCCCGTATACTCCATCAGGTCCGCGGTTCAGTGCTTTCGAAGGGCTGCTGCAACAGCAGCAAAGAAATCCATGTCGTCTATGACGTCCATGCCCCCGGGTTTTGAGCGAGCGCTCCATAGTACGACGACCAATTGTTCTTTCGGATTGATATAGACGTACTGACCGAAAATCCCGATTGCAGAATAAGCTCCCTGCGCTTCAGGATTGGAATCCGTGGTCCATGCGGGCCACCAAAAGTAGCCATAGTCTAGCGATTTACCATCTTTGAGCAATTTAGGAGAGCTTGCCTCCACAGTCCAGCCCGAGGGCAATATCTGCTCCCCGCGAGCCATGCCGCCGTTCAAGAAAAATAGGCCAAACCGCCCATAGTCGCGCAGCCTGGCGCTGAACCCGCTGCCGGCGATTTCCATACCGTCAGGGGAGGCCAGCCACCAAGTGGCGTCCGCCTCCATACCAAATTTGGCCCATATTCGCTCTGACAGATAGTCCGTTAGCCGCCCTTTGATCGCTCCGTGCAGGACCTCTCCAGCAATCTGGGTTTCTCCCGTGCTGTAGTTGTTTATGGTGCCGGGCGGAGCAGCGCGAGGCAGAGCCGCCATGAGCGCGATCAAAGCGCCTGAGCGTTGCGAGATCTGCGCCTGCAACATCTGGCGTCGGTCGGACGTCCGGTCCGTGTAAGTCTCGTTCCATTTCACGCCCGAGGACATCGTTAAGATATCTCGGATCGATACGCCTTCATAGGAGCTTCCTATCAGCTGCGGTACGTACTTGGTGACGGGTTCTTCAATACTCTTGATGTAACGTTGCTTTATTGCCGCCCCGATCAGTGTGGAGGTGATGGATTTCGCGATGGACATCGACATCCAACGAGTCTCCGCGGTATTGCCGTACTGATACATCTCAAGTGCGATCGCACCGTCTTTGAGGACCAGTACGCCTGCGACACGATTCACTGACAAATAGTCGACAAGGTCCCATGGCTTGCCGTGCGAAGTAAATCTGATCTGATTCAACTGCTGCGCCATTTTCGGCAGGGGATAAACAAAATTGCCGCGATGAACGGTGCGCGTGGGGAATAGTCGATCAATATTGCGAAAGGTGTTTACCGCCAGATCTGGCGACAGCGCTCCGTCGTACATCTTACTCACAGTCCCGATCGGATCGCCTGCATGCGCTTCGTTCGAGTAGAAGAAACCAATGCCGGCAGCGATTACGGCAACTAAAATCGCGCAACCGTGACGGCCGCGAAAAGTCAACAACTTGAGCTCATTTTGGCTGTCCTACTTTATCGACATAATCGTGTTGCGGGCAAGGGCCACCTGGATGTAAAAAAGTCCCTTGCACCAGTTGTTTTAAGCGCAAATTGGCGCGTTGGGGCCGGGCCCGCGGGTTGGATAAAGCCCGCCGCTATTTCGAGATTGGCTCGCTGCCGTTATACTGTCGTATCTTCAGTTTGTCTTATTGATACAGCGAGTTACCGTGTCCAAGTCAGAATCGTCAGATACGCAGTTTTTCAATTCCTTTAGCTTGGTAATCGGTCTGCTCGCCGCTTTTGCCATTGTCTTGTTCGCATTCGCGAGCGCTGTCGGGGAATCTCACCAGGGCAAGGCTGTGCTGCTGGAGCCTCTGCGCCTGGCCGATGTTCATAAAAACATCGAGCCAATTGCGCACGTTGCCATTGCGGGTAAAGACAACTCGGCCCTCGCGGCATTGAGCGCCCCAGCGGGCGCGGCGCCGGCTGCTAACGTGCCGACAACCGCAGAACAGGCATTCACTCAAGTGTGTTCGGCCTGCCATTCCACGGGCGTCAATGGGGCGCCGAAAATGGGTGATCACGCCGCGTGGGGGCCTCGCCTTGCGCAAGGCAAAGAAACCCTCTACAAAGACGCCATCGCGGGCAAAGGCAACATGCCGCCTAAGGGTGGCACCACATGGCCGGATGCGACCATTCGCATGACCGTCGACTACATGATCGCGCAAAACAAATAAAGAGATTAATCGGCGGTGACGAGGGCCCGCTCAAGGCGGGCGATCCAGCGTTCTAAGATTCACGGCCTCGGCCACATCCATCAAACGAATGTCGGTTGCTTGGGCTAGGTCGGCACACGTGCGTGCGACCTTGAGCACTCGGTGATACGCCCTTGCCGATAAGCCGAGTCGCTCGATCGCGGCCGCGAGCAGCGTCCGTGAGACTTTGGCGAGTCCGCAGAACCGTGTGAGTTCAGCTGTGCTCAGACGTGCGTTGAGTTTCTCCTGGCGCTGCCACTGCAGTGCCCTTGCGGCGGCAACGCGCTCGGCGACTGCGGCGGAACTCTCTGCTTCTGTGTGCCCTTCTTCAGGCGCGTCGCCGAGCAGCTGATCTACCGGTAATGGCAGGAGTTCGACGTGAATGTCGATGCGGTCTATGAGGGGACCCGAGATCCGATTTCTATAGCGCGCGACCTGCGCTGCCGTGCAATGACATCGCCCGCGCACATCGCCTGCATAACCACAGGGGCAAGGATTCATGGCGGCCACCAGCTGAAATCGCGCCGGGAATTCGCAGGTGCGCTTGAGGCGCGAGAGGCACACTGTGCCACTTTCAAGCGGTTCGCGCAGTGCCTCGAGTGCGTTGCGTGGAAATTCAGGCAACTCGTCCAGAAACAAAACGCCGAGATGCGCCAGCGACAATTCGCCGGGCCGCATGGCCCCGCCACCGATGAGTGCGGCCATCGAGGCCGTGTGCTGCGGGCTGCGAAACGGTCTGCGGCCGCCGACCGTGGGTTTGCGGCCCGCGGCCGATTCCAAGCTGGCGACTTCGAGAATTTCTTTGTGCGACAGCGGCGGCAGCAGACCCGGAAGGCGTTGCGCGAGCAGGGTCTTGCCGGAGCCTGGAGGACCGATCATCAGCAATCCGTGTTCGCCGGCGGCGGCAATTTCAAGCGCTCGCTTGCCGGCATACTGACCGCGCACCTCGGACAGGTCGGGAGCGGATTTGGACGATTGATTGCCGACGCTTGTATCGAATGATGCGAACGGGAGTGCGTACAGCGATCCTTTGTCTTTGAGCGCGGCGACCACTTCGGATAGGTGATTGACCAGCCTTAGCTTTGCGCCGCTGATCAAGCTGGCCTCCAGGGCATTGGCGGCGGGCAGAATCATTTCGCTTCCCAGCTTTGCGCCGGCGATCAGAGCGGGTAGCAGTTTGCGTGTTTCGCGCAGCGCCCCGCCGAGCGAGAGCTCGCCGTAAAACTCCCGACCCTTGAGTGACTTTGCAAGAATTCTGCGGTCGGCGGCCAAGATGCCGACTGCGATCGGCAGATCAAAGCGGCCGCCTTCCTTGGGCAGATCCGCGGGGGACAGATTGACCGTGATGCGCCGCTGGGGAAAATTATAACCGGCGGTCACCAGCGCTGCGCGGACTCGCTCCTTGCTTTCTCGAACCACCGCTTCGGGAAGACCGACCAGATTGAATGCGGGCAACCCGTTGCCGAGATGCACCTCGACGCGAACCGGAGGTGCCTCGAGTCCAGCCGGCGCACGGCTGAAGACTGTGCTCACATCCTTGTGGGTATCCATACCAGGGCTTTTTGGAAGCGTTGCGGGCTGGCGGGCTATTGAGCGGCGAGTTTCGCTTCGAGTTCTTTCAGCCGTGCTTCCAGCACGGCTAACTTCTCTTGGCTGCGTTCCAAGATCGCGGCCTGCACGTCGAACTCTTGGCGCGTGACCAAGTCAAGCTTGGCCAATTGCGCCTGCAAAACGGCTTTAAAATTACTTTCAAGATCCCGTCCGAAAGCGCGCAACGACTCGGGTACGGAATCGGCCAGGCGTTTGGCCAAATCGTCCAGGCCGGTGGGATTGATAAAACTCATTGCTACCTCCGATCTCGTTGGATCGCACCGCGATCGCACTTGGTTTAAGCATAAAGGGGGCGCTTGTGCGCCAGACGGGTGCACGGCCCTCCCCGCTCCGCTCGTAACCCCTTGATTCGGCGCACTGGGCGCTTGGCACGAAAGCTGCAATCCTCAAGATCAATATACGCGCAAGTGATATCGGAGGCGGTCTCTAATTAAGGTGAAAGCGGGGATAAATGCATGAAGCTGATCACCGCGGTCATCAAACCATTCAAGCTGGACGAAGTTCGGCAAGCAGTTGCGGATATCGGCATTCAAGGCGTCACGGTCACTGAGGTACTCGGGTTTGGGGCCCGCCAAGAGAACACGGAAATACAGGGAGGCTCTGCGTATCGGGCTGATTTTCTACCGAAGGCAAAGATTGAACTCGCGGTGGACGATTCGATTGCTGAGCAGGTGTTGGAAGCCGTGTGCAACGTGGCTCGAACCGGGAACCCAGGAGACGGAAAAGTTTGGATTTTTGAATTGGAACAGGCGTTGCGGGTACGAACCGGTGAAACCGGCCCGGATGCCATTTGAGCTTGGCCTCGCGCGCCATCGAGCGAGGCCATAACTTTTGACGATTTAGGAGCATCTCGCGCCGGCAAGCCAGCCAACTCCCCCGTCGGTGCGATATCCCGGCGGCGCGGGTCCTTAAACTGGGACCCGCGCCGTTTTTTATATATACACGCGCCAGACGCAAGACGCTGAGGCGTTATACATCAGACCATTTCATTACTCCATGCTGCGATGCCGCAATTTTGTTTCTGATTCCACGCTAAACTGCGCCCTACTCTAAATCCGGAGCTTCCCTTCCATGAAAATGGTCATCGCCATCATCAAACCGTTCAAGCTTGACGATGTGCGCGCCGCCCTGGCCGAAGTGGGTATTCAAGGCATTACCGTGACAGAGGTCAAAGGCTTCGGGCGCCAAAAGGGCCACACTGAGCTTTATCGGGGTGCGGAATATATTGTTGATTTTCTACCCAAAGTGAAGCTTGAGTTGGCCGTCGACGACGACCAGGTAGATCGGGTTGTGGAAGCGATCATTGAGACTGCGCGAACGGGTAAAATCGGTGATGGCAAGATTTTTGTTTCCGATCTTGGCCAAGCACTGCGCATTCGAACCGGCGAGGCAGGCTCGCGGGCCCTTTAATCGAGCCGCACGGCGTAGCAATCAAGCGAGGATCGGACGATGAAACGCCTTTTGTTATTCGCTGCTCTGCTGGCCTGGTCGGGGTTAGCCTCTGCGGAGGTCTACAAGTGGGTGGACGCCCAAGGCAAGCTGCAGTATGGAGATCGTCCGCCGGCCGGCGTGCATGCCGAAAGAGTAGAACTGCTCGGCACTCATGCGGCAGCCGCACGCACCGCCCCTACCGCGCCCGCGGCGCGCACCCCTGAACAGACGGCCAAGCAGGGCACCGGATTGAAAGCAGCCGCCGGGGAAGCGGAAGAAAAAAAAGTGGTGGAGCAAGACGTCGCGCAAACGCGAGACAAGCAATGTACCGAAGCTCAGGATCGCTACAAGAAGCTTATTGAAGGTCGGCGGCTTTATAAGTCCGGTCCCGATGGCGAGCGCCAGTTCCTGTCCTCAGAAGAAATCGACACCGAGCGCCTGAACGCCAAGCGCGACATCGATACGATCTGCAACAGCACGACGTGATCCTCGTTTAAGTCGAGACCTCTCGTTTGACCGCCGCTGCGACTGCTCGGCGTTCACACGCGGACATTACACTTCCGCCCTTGCGTTTAGTGCCCCTCGGGCCCGCTTTGCCGCGGAAGGCGCAAAGCCTTACCCTAAGCGTCTTTAGGATTTTGACGTAAGGACATGCACATGCAAACGGGCTTCGTAGGATTGGGTGCCATGGGCGCACACATGGCGCGCAACCTCCACCGCGCGGGTTTACTCACGGGTGTCTGGAATCGCAACCCGGAGAAGGCCACGGCGTTGTCGGAGGAAATGAAAGTGATCTCCTTCGCGAGCTTGGCGGAACTGGCTGGAAACTGCGAGGCGGTGGTCATTTGCGTGTCGGCGGACAATGATTTGCGCGAAGTCATTGCGGGCTTGGAGCCGGGTTTGAGCCCGAACATGATCGTCATGGATTGTTCCACCGTCGGAAAGGAAACGGTGCGCGAGATTCATTCCCAGCTTTCTCATATCGGTGTGGGCTTTCTGGATTGCCCCGTCAGCGGCGGGGTCGAGGGTGCGCGTACGGCATCGCTCGCCATTATGTGCGGCGGCGATCAAGAGGTGTTCAATCGTGCCCAGCCTATTTTGGAAAAGCTCGGCAAGGCAGTCGCATACATGGGTGGAAGCGGCGCAGGTCAAGCCACCAAGGCCACCAACCAAATCATGTGTGCAGGCATTATCCAAGCGGTGGGCGAGGCCATGGCGTTTGCGCACGAAGAGGGCGTCGACCTTAAAAAAGTGATTGAAGTGCTGGGCAAAGGGGCGGGCTCGAGCTGGTACTTCGTCAATCGGGCGCCGTTCATGGCGAACAATAGCTTCCCCGCTGGCTTCCGCGTGCGCTTGCATGATAAGGACTTGCGCATTTGCCGGGAGATGGCGGCCAAGCATGGCGGCGTGCTGCCTGTGGTCGAGTCGACGATCGAACAGTACGAGGAATTGATTGCGCAAGGCTTCGGCGACGAGGACATCTCGTCCATTTATCGGCTGAAGACCAAACTGTTTCCCGAAAAGCCCGAATCAAAATGACCGTTCTGCGCATCGCGACTCGCAAGAGCCAGCTGGCGCTGTGGCAGGCGCAGCACGTGGCTGCGTTGTTGCGCGACGCTCATCCGGGCATCGAAATTGAATTGGTGCCGCTGGTGACTCAGGGCGATCGGATTCAAGATCGGACTTTGGCTGCCATCGGCGGCAAGGGTCTATTCATCAAGGAGCTCGAGGTGGCGATCGAGGACCGGCGTGCCGATATTGCCGTTCACTCCATGAAAGACGTGCCGGCCGATCTTCCCGGTGGGCTCATGATCGGCGCGGTTTTGACGCGTGCGGATCCGCGCGATGCGCTGGTGAGTACGTCAGGCATCAAGCGAATCGAGGATCTGCCGCAGGGCGCGGTGGTCGGTACATCGAGCCTGCGGCGGCAAGCACAGCTCTGTGCCCTGCGCGTGGATTTGCGCATCGAGGCGTTGCGCGGCAATGTCGACACGCGGATTCGCAAGCTCGATGCCGGCGGCATGCACGCGATCATCCTGGCTTGTGCGGGTTTGATCCGCTTGGGGTTGGAATCGCGCATCACCTCACGCATCGATCCGGATATCTGCCTCCCCGCCGTGACCCAGGGCGTGATCGGCATCGAATGCCGCCGCAGCGATACGCACACGTTGGATTTGCTGCGGCCTCTCGAGGATCCGGCGACTCGTTTGTGCATGGATGCGGAACGCGCCTTCGCGGCGCGCCTGGGCGGCAGCTGCCAATCGCCCATTGCCGCCTACGCCGAGCTGGCGTCGGATCGTATGACGCTGCGAGGCTTGGTTGCTGAACCTGATGGATCGCGCGTGCTGCGCGATGCGTTGTCGGGCAGCCGCGAAAAGCCGGCCGCGCTGGGTGAGCAGTTGGCCGATCTGATGCTGGCGGCCGGCGCAGGACCGCTGCTCGAGCGCCTGCGTACGGCTTAAGCATGCCCACCCTGAATGGCGTTGGCGTCCTGGTCACAAGACCGGAGTTGCAGGCGATGCCGCTCTGCCGCCTGCTTGAAGGACAGGGCGCGAGCACGCTACGTTTCCCGGCAGTGGAGATCAAGCCCTTGGGCGACCGGCGCGCGCTTGCCGCGCATCTCGGCGACCTCGATCATTTTGATCTCATTATTTTCACTAGCGCCAATGCAGTCCGATTTGGCGTATCGTTCCTGGATCAAAGACGTGGCTTGACGCTTGTAGCCTTGGGCCCCGCGACGGCGCGTGCCTTGAACCAAGCAGGTTACCGGGTGGCGATACAACCCGACGATTCCGTCGACACCGAGGGTCTCCTTCGTCACACGCGCTTGGAACGCGTCGCAGGCCATCGCGTTTTGATAATCAAGGGGGGCGATGGCCGGCAACTGCTCCGGGAAGAGCTCACGCAGCGTGGCGCGACGGTGGTGACCGCCGATGTTTACGAGCGTGCGCCGGCCATTCCGAGCGAGGCCGCTTTGGCGACGGTGCATGAACGATTCGCGGCGGGCGCAATGCACGTGGTCACTGCAACCAGTTTGGAAGTGGGACGTAATTTGCTCAATCTGGCTGCGAGCAAGCGCGCCCCGTCGGAATTGCGCAGCCAATTCGAACAAGTGCACTGGCTGGTACCGAGCGAACGCGTGGCGTTGGGCCTCCGAGAATTGGGGCTAAAGGCGCCGTTGCTGCAGGCCCCATCTGCCGAAGATCAGGACTTGGTCACCGCGCTTATCCGCTGGCGCTCGAGCGTGTCGGGGGCGTAATCGAAGGAATCGAAGTACAGGCGGTTCGGGGCAACTCCCCGGACATCGAATTCGCGTCGCACCGCCGC
This sequence comes from Pseudomonadota bacterium, assembly GCA_030775645.1. Lineage (GTDB taxonomy): Bacteria > Pseudomonadota > Gammaproteobacteria > Steroidobacterales > Steroidobacteraceae > Bog-1198. The sequence continues at coordinate 62,997 of JALYIT010000063.1, forward strand.
GATCATGGCGGGCGGACCCGCGGCATAGACCTCAAACGCCGCGAGATCCTGGATATCCTCGAAGGCGGCTTCGTGCACCCAGCCGGTGAGTCCGCGCCACTGAGGCGAGGCTTCCGACAGCACCGGAACGTAGCGCAAGGAAGCCGCTCGGCGGCTTAAAGCTTCGAGCGTGGCGTGTGCGTACAAGTCCTGCTCGCTGCGCACCCCCCAATAAAGCAGCATGTCACGTTCTAGGTCGTTCTCGATGACGTGGCGCAGAATACTCAACAGCGGTGCAATCCCGGTGCCGCCGCCGATCAGCAGCATGGGGGGTGGCGCAGCGGCCCCCGGCGCAGCGGCGCCCGGCCGGTACACGAATTTGCCCAGGGGGCCTTCTATCGTCAGCAGCGCGCTTTGCATGTCATTGTGAAACAATCTTTCCGTGAATTCTCCGCCCGCCACGTGGCGCACGTGCAGCTCGAGCGGCCTCGCAGCGTGCGGCGGGGATGCAATGGAAAAACTGCGGCGCCGCCCGCCGGGCAACAGAATATCGACGTACTGGCCCGCCTCGAACACGAACTCCTCGGCTATGGGCAGGCGCAACAGCAAGCTTATGACATCGTGCGAGAGCGGAACTGCGAGCTCGATACGGCAGGGCAAGCGCTTCAATTGGGTGCTATCGGCAGCGCGAACTTCGAAGGTCTCGATGGTGAGGTCCGTGAGCGCGCGCGCTTGGCACAGCAGGATCAAGCCTTCAGCGAGCTCACCCGCCGAAAGGCCCAGTGGCGCGCCGTTGGGATAATGGATTTCGCCGCGCACCAGACGTGCCTTGCAGGCGCCGCAATTGCCGCCCTTGCAGCTGTGCGGTAGGTGAAGCGCGGCGCTTTGCGCCGCGTCGAGCAGCGTCTGATCGGCGGCGGCGGTGAAAGTAGCCTGCGAGTTGGATAGCCTGATCAGCAAGTGCGTCGCGCGATCTAGTCTTTGGTCAACCGCTAGGTTGGCTGCGCTTGCTGTCCAACCACTCGCTGATTGCCTTCCATTGTTGCCAATCCGGCCACGCGAGATACTCGGGGAGCTCGAGCACGCCCATGCCCCTCGCGTAGGCGCGCACGTAATTCTGTGCCTCGCGCAAAGCCCCGAGATACGGCACTTTCAGTTTGCCGAGGTATTGCTCCAATTCTTCGAACACGAGCGTGTGTTCGCGCACGCGATTGGCGATCACGGCCAAACGCGCTTGCTTGCGCGACACCTTGCCGATTTCGAGCAATTCGGCCATGAAGTGACCGCACGCCTTCATGTCGATGCTCGATGGCAGCACCGGCACGATGATTGTCTCGGCGCGCCGCACCAGCTCATTGAGCTCGGTGCCGTGAACCCGCGCCGGAGCATCGATCACGAGAATGTCGGTCTTGCGCGGTACGCTGCGCAGGCCATCTTCGAATGCGGCCGCGCCGGTGATCGCAGGCAAATCGGCCGGGCGCATGGCGAGCCAGTCGAGGCTGGAGCGTTGCGGGTCGTAATCCGCGATGCAAACATTATGCCCGTCGCGGGCAAAGAATACGGCGATGTTGGTGCTCAGCGTGCTTTTGCCGCAGCCTCCCTTTGCGTTCAATACCATGACGTGGCGCATAATCCCTCTTGTTTTGTTGTGAGCGTAAGGTAGAACTTTAATCAAGCATTGCGCAACCCCCGAGCGGAAAATCGCCGCATCGGCTATGCTCAACGTATGCGCATCGAGTTTCTAAAGATGCAGGGGTTAGGCAACGATTTCTTGGTATTCGACGCCGCCACCATCGCCGCGGATTCACACCTTGATCAAGGCACTCTTCGCGCCCTCGCCGATCGCCACACGGGTATCGGATTTGATCAAGCTTTGTTGCTCGAGACACCGCGCGATGCGGCAAGCCGTGTCTTCTATCGAATATTTAATTCCGACGGCAGCGAAGTCGAGCAGTGCGGCAACGGCGCGCGCTGTATCGCGGCGCTGCTGTATGCACGGGCGCCGGAATTGGGCCGCGATCTCATCATGGGCAGTCCCGGCGGGATCGTCCGTGCCCACGTTAGAGACGACGGACTGGTGTCGGTGGACATGGGCATACCGGTATTCCACGAGCCTCCGCTGTTTTCTTTGCCGGTCGAGGGTAAGGACATCGAAATGAGCGCGCTTTCGCTGGGCAATCCTCACGTGGTGCTACGGGTGCCGGACATCGAGGCCGCTCCCGTGGAACGGCTTGGGCGCCGTATCGAGCACCATCCGCACTTCCCCAACCGCACCAATGTGGGGTTCATGCAGACGCTATATCGAAACCACATCTCGCTTCGGGTGTTCGAACGCGGCGCGGGTGAGACCTTGGCCTGCGGCACGGGGGCGTGTGCGGCCGTGGCTGCCGGCAGGCAGCTCGGGGAACTCGATGCCGAGGTGCGCGTGGATTTGCGGGGCGGTACGGCCACAGTTTCTTGGGAAGGTCCGGCTCAGCATATCTGGCTGACGGGACCTGCGACCACGGTTTTTACCGGTTCTATCGATTTAACGCGATTTACGGGAGATGAACAATGACGACCAGTCACGCACGCGGGATCAAGCAGGAAGTCCTAACTGACAACAGTGTCGCGGACTATCTGCAAAACTATCCAGACTTCTTCGAACGTCATTCCCAATTGCTGACCAAATTGCGACTGCCGCATGTGCGCGACGTCGCCGCCACCGTCAGCCTGGTCGAGCGCCAAGTCGAAGTGCTGCGCGAACGGAATCAGTCCCTCGAACGCAAGCTCAAGGAATTGCTGGATGTGGCCAGAGCCAACGATGTGCTGGCGGATCGCATTCACCGGCTGAGTCAGCGCCTGATCCGCGCCCACAGCATGTCCGATTCGATCAATGCCATTGAGACCTCGCTGCGCGAGGACTTTGACTCGATGAATTCGGTGTTGGTGCTGTTCCTCGAGGAAGCCCGCGCGCTGCAACCCGACAGCGGCCGATTCCTGCGTATTGCCAGTCCGGTGGATGAGAACATGAAGAGCTTTGAGTCTTTGCTGAGCTCGGGCAAGCCGCGTTGCGGCCAAGTCCGCGATGCGCAGCGCGATTACTTGTTCGGCGGGGATTCGGTCGCGATTGGCTCGGTGGCACTTACCCCGCTGGGTCAAAAAGGCGCGCTTGGCCTCCTCGCGATCGGCGCCAGCGATGCGGACCGCTTCCATCCGGGCATGAGCACCGAATTCTTGCTTCGTATCGGCGAGCTCGTGACTTACGCGCTCACGCGCTAAGAGTGCGTCAGGTGCAGGCGAGCGAGCGCGAGTGGATAGAGCGATTTGTATCGCACCTGTCGTTCGAGCGCCGTATGAGCAGTCACACGTTGTCTGCCTATCGGCACGATTTAGGAAGGCTTGCCTCTTTCTGCGAAAAGCGCGAAGTCAAGCGCTGGTCCGCTCTCAATAATTTTGAAGTTCGCGCATATGCTGCTGGCGAGCACGCCGGCGGGATAGCGCCGCGCAGCATCCAGCGAAGACTTTCTGCGGCACGCTCGTTCTACGAATACCTCATGCGCGAGGGAGCGGCGAAAAACAATCCCGCCCTGGAAGTGCGCGCGCCGAAATCTAAAAAGCGGCTGCCGGCAACCCTCGACGCCGATCAAATGGGTCGGCTGCTGAATTTTAGAGTGGATGATTCGCTCTCGGCGCGCGACAAAGCCATGATGGAACTGTTTTATTCGTCGGGCTTGAGGTTGGGCGAACTGGTGGGACTGGACGTCGCGGCGGTGGATCTCAAGGATCGCACCGTACGTGTGCTCGGCAAAGGAAATAGGACGCGGATCGTGCCCGTCGGACGGCACGCCATCGATGCCTTGAAAAAATGGCTCACCGAGCGCCCCGCCGTCCCTGGAAATAGAGCTCTGTTTGTGGGAAAAAGCGGGCGGCCTCTATCGGGTCGAGCGGTGCAACTGCGCGTCGGTATGTGGGCCCGGCGCCAGGGCCTCTCGATGCACGTTCACCCGCACATGTTTCGCCACTCCTTTGCGACACATCTTTTGGAATCAAGCGGGGACCTTCGGGGGGTGCAGGAGCTCTTAGGCCATGCCGACATCAGCACCACTCAGGTGTACACGCATTTGGATTTTCAGCATCTGGCCGCCGTCTACGACGCGGCGCATCCTCGGGCGCGACGCCGACCTCGCTCCGCTTGAAAGGGCCGTTTACGGCCCCACCCTGAACTGACCAATGAATCACGATCCCGATAGAATTTACGGCACCACCATTTTGGCGGTGCGCCGCAACGGCCGCGTCGCCGTGGGCGGCGATGGCCAAGTCACGTTGGGACAGAGCGTGATGAAGTCTAATGCGCGCAAGGTGCGGCGTCTTTACGGCGGTAAAGTACTGGCCGGGTTCGCCGGCGGAACAGCTGATGCCTTCACCTTGTTTGAGCGTTTCGAGGGCAAGCTGGAGAAATTCGGCAACCTGACGCGCGCAGCCATTGAATTGGCCAAGGATTGGCGCACCGACCGCAGTCTGCGGCGCTTGGAGGCCCTGCTGTGCGTGGCGGATACCGACAGCACGTATGTCATCTCGGGCACCGGCGATGTGATCGAGCCCGAGCATGATTTGATCGCCATCGGATCTGGCGGCGGATTCGCACAAGCGGCGGCGCAGGCCTTTATGCAAAGCGATCTCGTCGCGCGCGACATCGTCGAACGCTCCCTCAATATTGCGGCAGACATCTGCATCTACACCAACCGCAATTTGACCATCGAGGAGCTTTAAGAGATGTCGCAGATGACTCCGCGGGAAATCGTCGAGGAACTCGACAAGCACATCGTCGGCCAAACGGCCGCGAAGCGCGCGGTGGCCATTGCCCTGCGCAACCGCTGGCGCCGCCAGCAGGTGGCCGAATCGCTACGTCCCGAAATCACCCCGAAGAACATTCTCATGATTGGCCCCACCGGCGTGGGTAAAACGGAGATAGCCCGCAGATTGGCGAGGCTCGCCAAGGCTCCGTTTATCAAGGTGGAAGCAACCAAATTTACCGAAGTGGGCTATGTTGGTCGCGAAGTTGACTCGATTGTCCGCGATCTGGTAGATATCTCCGTCAAAATGACGCGCGAGCATGAAATGTCGAAAGTGCGTCCCCGCGCTGCCGACAACGCCGAGGACCGGGTGCTGGATATCTTGCTACCCCGGGCTCAGGCGGGCTTCACGGCAGAGTCAGGCAACAAGGACAACGACACCCGGCAACGTTTTCGCAAAATGCTGCGCGAGGGCCAGCTGGACGATCGCGAGATTGAAATCGAGGTCAGGTCCCTGCCAGTCGGTGTCGAAATCATGGCGCCCCCAGGCATGGAGGAAATGACTCAGCAGCTGCAGGGAATGTTTCAGAACCTAGGCGGCGGCCGGACCCGCCCGCGCAAACTCAAGATCAAGGAGGCCTTGAAGCTGTTGGTCGATGAGGAAGCGGCCAAAATGATCAATGAAGAGGAGCTGAAGCTGCGCGCGGTGGAAAACGCTGAGCAAAACGGCATCGTGTTCATCGACGAGATCGACAAAATCGCGCGGCGGCAGGAAACCACGGGGGCGGATGTGTCTCGCGAAGGCGTACAACGCGACCTGTTGCCCTTGGTCGAAGGATGTACGGTGAACACCAAATACGGCACCGTCAAAACCGATCATGTGCTATTCATCGCTTCGGGCGCTTTCCACATGTCCAAACCCTCGGACCTGATCCCCGAATTGCAGGGCCGCTTGCCCATCCGAGTCGAGCTCGAGCCCTTGGTGGTAGGGGATTTTGTGCGCATTTTAACCGAGCCTGATGCATCACTGTGCCGGCAATACACCGCGCTCATGGCGACAGAAGGCGTGACCCTGGAATTTGCGCAATCCGGCGTGCAGCGGCTTGCCGAAGTCGCCTTCGAGGTCAACGAACGTACCGAGAACATCGGTGCGCGGCGCTTGCATACCGTGATGGAACGCTTGCTCGAAACCGTGTCCTTCGATGCCGCAGACCGCAGCGGCACTCACCTGTTCGTCGATAGAGAATACGTCGAAAGCAACCTCGGAGAACTGGTCAAGGACCAGGATTTGTCGCGGTACATCCTGTGAGTGCAACGCGCACACCGCAGCCCACCGACATCAAGTTGCGCACGGCATCGCGACTGCTAGAAGTAAGTTTCGACGACGGATCGCGCTTCGAATTGCCGTTCGAGTATTTGCGCGTATTTTCTCCCTCAGCTGAAGTGAAAGGCCATGGCGGCGAAGGTACGCTGCAGCTTGGCAAGCGAGACGTCGGAATCAGCAGCATTGAGCCGGTGGGCAACTATGCCCTACGCTTGTTTTTCGATGACGGACACAATACGGGTCTGTATTCCTGGAGCGTGCTGCATGAGCTGGGTAAGGATCGGGAAGCCAATTGGTCTCGATATTTGGAACGCTGCCGGAGCCAATCGAGTAAATAGCGGCGACAAGATTCAGGCCACCAGTCGGCTACAATGGTCACCCAGGTCTAGAGGTTCCGTGGCTGATGGCTGATTCCGATCGTAGGGTGGATTTTGGTTTCGAAAAGGTCGCGGCGGCCGACAAGGCGGCGCGCGTGCGTGCGGTGTTTGCCTCGGTGGCCGGTAAGTACGATGTCATGAATGACCTCATGTCCTTCGGTGCACATCGGTTGTGGAAACACTTCACGCTATCGCTGACTGGTCTACGCCCGGGCCAAAGCGCCTTGGATGTCGCCGGGGGCACCGGCGACCTGGCGGCCGGCTTGCTCAAGCAAGTCGGAAAATCAGGGTCGGTGGTGTTGTCGGACGTGAACCCGGCCATGCTGGAAATCGGGCGCGATCGTCTTCTCGATTCGGGGTATGTCGGCAATGTCGAATGCATCGTGGCAGATGCCGAGCGGCTTCCCTTCGAGGAGAATACGTTTCACTGCATCACCATCGGTTTCGGCTTGCGCAACGTCACCGACAAAGCGGCGGCGCTCAAGTCCATGCACCGGGTGCTGAAGCCTGGCGGGCAACTGTTGGTGCTGGAGTTTTCGACGCCGGTTGCCCCAGGCCTAAAACCACTTTATGACGCGTATTCTTTCAAGGTATTGCCGCTGCTCGGGCGCCTGGTCGCTCATGATGCCGATAGCTACCGTTACCTGGCCGAATCCATCCGCATGCACCCCAACCAAGAAACGCTGCTCGGCTTGTTGCGCGAGGCTGGTTTCGCGCAGGCGCGCTATCACAACTTGAGTGGCGGCATCGTGGCCGTGCATCGCGGCTACAAAATCTGATGCCCGCGACCTCCGTCTGGCTGGCTACGGCCGAAGCCGCGTTCAATCGAAACATTGCAATATCCACGCCGGCCGCGGCCCTCGCCAAGCGTCTCGAGGGAACCAGCCTGCAAGTCGCGGTCAACGGCATGGCGCCCGTTAGGGCGGCGGTGTCGGGCGGCCGGCTCGCATTGCTCGCGGATAACCCCGCTATGGAAGTGGGTGCCCGGTGGTTGCCGGCGAACGCCGTGATTTCGGGATCGGCGCCGGCGCTGCTGCAAATGATGAGAGGCAGTACTCCTTCGGGTATCCCGTCCTCACAGATCCGCTCCTCGGTGCAGATCCGCGGCGATGCCGAAATTGCCAAATTGTATCGGGAGCTGTTTGCGGCGGCACGCCCGGACCTGGAAGAAGAATTGTCGCGCTGGGTGGGCGACATGCCGGCGAGGAATTTGTCGTTGCTGGCCAAGAGCGTGAGGGCCTGGGCGCGGCGCGCACGCCGCACTGCCGGCGAAAATATCGCAGAATATCTGCAAGAGGAAGGCCGCGATTTGGTCACCAAAACAGAGGTCGAGGAATTTCTGCGCGGTGTCGATAGCGTGCGCGACGCGGTGGACCGCATCGAAGCGAGGCTCAAGCGCTTGGAACAGCGCTTGAAGGGCGCGTCCTAAGTGCGCCTGCGGGTCGTTGCAAGATTGCTGCAAATACAGCGCGCGCTCGTGAGGCATCGGCTGGACGAGTTCGTTCGGGCAACCCACGTGTACCGGCCGTTGCGTTTTCTCTATTATTTGTCCCCATGGACTTGGTTCCAGCGCAGTATCGGAGGCTCGCGCGGCGAACGGTTGCGGCTTGCACTCGAGGAACTGGGACCGATATTCGTTAAGTTCGGCCAGGCACTGTCGACGCGCCGCGATTTGCTCCCGGTGGATGTGGCCGACGAATTGCAGAAGCTGCAGGACAGTGTGCCGCCTTTCCCCGCGGACATCGCCATCGTCATGATTGAAGAGACCTTCGGCAGGCCGCTGCAGGAAATATTCGCCAGTTTCGAATCCACTCCGCTTGCCGCGGCCTCCATCGCGCAAGTGCACGCGGCCACTTTGAACGACGGCGCTGAGGTGGTGGTCAAGGTCCTGCGTCCAGACATGCGGGCCGTGATTGATCTGGATTTGGAAGTGCTTGATACGTTGGCGGAACTCGCGGATGAGTATTGGGTGGAAGCGCGGCAAGTCCGGCCCGTCGAAGTAGTGCAGGAATATCGCAAGACGGTCACGGATGAGCTGGACCTGATGCGCGAAGCCGGCAACGCTTCGCAGTTGAAGCGTAACTTCGCAGGTTCCCAGCTTCTCTATGTGCCGCAAGTTTATTGGGACTATTGCCGTCCAAATGTCATGGTGATGGAGCGCATTCACGGCGTTGTGGTGAGTCAAGTCGACGAACTGCGGGCGTGCGGCGCCGATATCGCGAAGCTTGCGGAAAACGGTGTGGAAATTTTCTTCACGCAGGTCTTCCGCCACAATTTTTTTCATGCCGACATGCACCCCGGCAATATTTTCGTGCAGGTCGATGATCCGAAAAATCCCCGCTATGCTGCGGTGGATTTTGGCATCGTCGGTACCTTGCAGCCGCGCGACCAGCATTATCTCGCCGAAAATTTCATGGCTTTTTTCAACCGTGACTACGGGCGAATAGCCAGACTGCATATTGAGAGCGGCTGGGTGCCCAAGGGCACCCGGGTGGACGAACTCGAATCGGCGGTGCGTACCGTCTGCGAGCCCATCTACAACAAACCCTTGAAAGAAATTTCATTTGCCGTCGTGCTGTTGCGGCTGTTCGAGACGGCGCGCCGCTTCGAAATGCGGGTTCAGCCGCAACTGATTCTCCTGCAAAAGACCCTGTTCAATATCGAAGGACTTGGCAGGCAGCTCTACCCCGAGCTGGATTTATGGAAGACGGCGCAACCGGTGTTACGGGAGTGGATGCGCGAACGCACGAGTCCTATCACCATCTTGCGCGAAATCCGCACTCATTTGCCGGATGCGCTTATCACCCTGCGGCAGGTGCCGCAAATCCTGCAAACCGCGGTGCGCCAGGCGGCCGTGGGCACGCCGCCGGCCGTCGATGCGGGGGCCGCGCAATTGCGTGCCGAGATGCGGTCGATTGGCGCGCGGCGCGATCTATGTGTTGCCGCGGGCGTGCTGTGGTTATCCGGGTTGATTTGCATGGTGCAGACCACGCAATATCGCTGGTTTGGCGTGTTGCAAATGATCGGCGCCATCGTGCTCTTCGTTAGACTGCGATCGACCAGGCTTCGTATCGAATGAGAATTCCGATTGAGAGTTCGACCAGTTATCGCGGCCGCAATTCGCGGCCAAATCTTCCTGCGCTCACGGTATTCGTCCTGCTGGCCCTGAGCGTGGGGGCCTGGGGCGCGATGTTTTCACCCGGCCTGTCGGCATCAGCCAGGCAGTGGTATGCCTCGGTCGCGAAACCCGCATGGCTGCCGCCGCAAAACTGGTTTCTTCCCGTATGGGTGATTCTTTACATAACCATGGGGACGGCTGCCTGGCTCGTCTGGCGCGAGCGCTATCACCGCGGCCGCAGCGCCGCGATTGCCGCCTATGGCTTGCAACTCTTGCTCAACGCGCTTTGGCCGCCGCTGTTTTTCGGCCTGCGCAATATGGACGCCGGTCTATTCGACATCATTGCCTTATGGATGGCGATCGGCTGGACGCTGCGGGAATTTGCGCGGGTCCGTGCTGCCGCGGCCCTTATCTTGATGCCGTATCTTCTATGGATCACTTTCGCTGCGGCGATGAATCTGGCGGTTTGGAAATTGAATCCATGAGCCTGATCCTACCGCGCCCTGAACCACTCCGAGTGCGCACTCACCTCTTGTCGAACGGCAACTATGCGGCGATGGTAACCGCGGCTGGCTCGGGCTACAGCCGCTGGCGCGACATCGCGCTGACGCGTTGGCGTGAAGATCCAACGTGCGACCCGTGGGGCTACTACATATTCTTGCGCGACGTATTCAACGGTCACGTATGGTCCGCAGGCTACCAGCCCATCGGGCGGGAATCCGAGAACTACGAAGTGGCATTTTTCGAGGATCGCGTCGAGATCAGCCGCAAGGACGGCCCGATCCGCACGCGCATGGAAATTCTGGTCTCGAGCGAGGATGACGCCGAGGTGCGGCATCTAACCCTTACCAACGAGGGCAGGGGCGCCCGCGAACTTGAACTGACTTCATATTCGGAAGTGGTGTTGAGTCAGGCTGCGGCAGACTCGGCGCATCCGGCGTTCTCAAAGATGTTTGTTCAGACCGAGTTTGTCCCCGAGCGCGGCGCGCTCTTGGCAACGCGGCGGCCGCGAGAGGCCAACCAGGCGCAACTGTGGATGGCGCATTTCTGCTCCTTCGCGGGCGAAGCGGTGGGCGGGCTGCAGTTCGAAACCGACCGGGCACGTTTTATCGGCCGAGGCCATGACGTTCGCAATGCCTTATCCATCATGGACGCAAGGCCGTTGTCGAACACGGTCGGCACGGTGCTCGATCCGGTTCTCGCGCTCAGGCGCCGAGTACGCATCGATCCTGGTCAAACGGTGCGCATGGCTTTCTGGACGGGCGTCGGCGCGGATCGTGACCAGGTGCTGCGCCTGGCCGAGAAGTTAAGCGCTGAGACAGCTTTTGAGCGACTGAAAACGCAGGCCCAACCTCAGGCTGTGTCGCAGCTTCGCGCATTGGGGGCTGATCATAATGACGCGCAGCTTTTTCAAGAAATGGCCGCGCCCGTGTTGTACTCGGATGCCTCGATGCGTGCGCCTCGCGATCTGCTCGACCGCAATCAATTCGGGCAGCCCACATTGTGGACGTACGGGGTATCGGGCGATCGGCCGCTGGTGTTGGGCGTGGTCAAGAGCGAGCCCGACCTCGAGGTGATCGAACAACTGTTGCGAGCGCAGACCTATTGGCATTTGAAGTGTCTCGCGGTTGATCTTGTGATTCTGAATGCGGCTGAACCGAACTGTGTCGAGGCGCTGCAAACGAGCCTCGACGCCGCCGTCAAGAATGCGCAAACGCGCGAAGCGGTTGTGCTCCTGCGCGCCGACAGGATGCCGGCCGAGCATCGCGATTTTCTGCAAACCGCCGCACGCGCGATTTTCGGCGGGGGCCGGGGAAGCTTGCGCGAGCAACTCCCCAAGCGACACGAAGGAGGGCACCCGGCGCGCCTGCGCCGGGAGAACAGCGGGCAGGAGGTCAGCACGCCTGCTCCGAGATCGGTACCCGCGCTCGAATACTTCAATGGCTTGGGGGGCTTTGACAGCGAGACGCGCGAATATGTAATGGTGCTCGATGACGCCCAATGGACACCGACGCCCTGGATCAATGTCATTGCCAATCCTCAGTTCGGCTTTCTAGCATCTGCGGACGGCTCCGGCAGCACTTGGTCGCTGAACGCACAGCAAAATCAGATCACGCCCTGGTCGAACGACCCTGTGAGCGATACGCCTGCCGAGTCAATTTACATTCGCGACGAGACTTCCGGAGATCTGTGGAGCGCGACGCCGTTGCCGATCCGGGAACGATCCGTGGAGTATGTGGTCCGGCACGGATTCGGCTATACGCGGTGGGAGCATACTTGTCACGGCATTTCCCTGACGCTCACTCAATTTGTGCCGGTGGAAGATTCGATCAAGATTTCGCGCTTGAAAATAGCCAATGTGTCGGGTGAAACACGCCAGCTCTCGATCACCCATTATCTCGACTGGGTGTTGGGAAATCAGAACAACCGATCGGCTCCCTTTATTGTAACCGCCGTCCACCCGCAGACCGGTGCGCTGCTGGCCCGCAATCCTTGGACCGCGGATTTCCAAGGTCGGGTCGCATTCATGGACATGGCCGGACGGCAAGAGAGCTTCACTGCGGACCGTACTGAGTTTATCGGACGTCATGGATCGCTGGCCGAGCCGGCCGCACTCTTAGGACCGCAACCGCTTGCGAATCGGGCCGGCGGTGGGCTCGATCCTTGCGGCGCCATGCAAACCAAGATCGCTTTGAATCCCGGCGAGACGGCGGAGATCATGCTCCTGCTCGGCGAGGAGAGTTCCGAAGCGGCCGCTGTCGGCCTCATCGAGCGCTACCGTTCCGTGGATTTCGACGCGGCGCTGAGGAGCGTAACGGATTTTTGGGATCGCACCTTAAGCGTCATCCAAGTGAAAACGCCGGATCGATCCTTGGATATCTTGGTGAACGGCTGGCTGCTGTACCAGACGCTGGCGTGCCGCGTGTGGGCACGCACGGCGTTCTATCAGTCGAGCGGCGCATACGGGTTTCGCGATCAACTGCAGGACGTCATGGCGCTTTGCGTATCCGCACCAGCCATGACGCGGGAACATATCTTGAGGGCGGCCGCGCGCCAGTTCACAGAGGGCGATGTACAGCATTGGTGGCTGCCCACTTCCGGTCAGGGGATAAGGAATAGGGTCTCGGATAGCCGCCTGTGGCTGCCTTTCGTCGTTGCGCACTATCTCGAGGTGACGGAAGACGGCGCCATCCTCGATGAACAAGTGCCGTTCCTGGGTGGAGATCCGCTCACCGCCGGGGAAATGGAAAAGTTTTCGGCGCCGCCAACCGCGGAGTCGGGTTCACTGTTTGAACATTGCGTTCGAGCGCTCGACTCGAGCTTGAGTATCGGATCCCATGGGTTGCCCTTATTCGGCACCGGGGACTGGAACGACGGCATGAATCGCGTCGGGCTTGCGAACCGCGGCGAAAGCGTTTGGCTGGGTTGGTTCCTCAATGCCACATTGACGCGCTTTGCCTCTATCGCGGACGCACGCGCAGCGCCGGTCAAGGCCGCAAATTGGCGCAAGCACGCCTTTGCGATTCAGCAGGCGATTGAGCGCGAAGCCTGGGATGGAGACTGGTACCGGCGCGGCTATTACGATGATGGCACCGTCTTAGGTTCCGTCACCAGCGATGAGTGCAAGATCGATTCCATCGCGCAATCGTGGGCAGTGATCTCCGGGGCGGGAGAGCGCGGCCGCGCGGTTCGCGCCATGGCCGCGGTCAACACCCAGCTGGTCAGCCGCAGCGACGGGCTGGTCAAGCTGTTCACGCCGCCGTTCGATCACACGCCGAAGGATCCAGGCTATATCAAGGCGTATCCACCGGGCCTTCGCGAGAACGGCGGCCAGTACACCCACGCTGCCATGTGGACTACCTTGGCGTTCGCGCTAATGGGCGATGGGGACCGGGCAGGTGAATTGTTCTCGTTGTTGAACCCGATCAATCACGCCGCCACCCGTGCCGGTATTCATCGGTACAAGGTCGAACCCTACGTGGTTTGCGCCGATGTGTATTCGGCTCCGCAGCACGTCGGTCGCGGGGGATGGACTTGGTATACCGGCTCCGCAGGTTGGATGTACCGTACGGCTGTGGAAGGAATCTTAGGGATCAACCTGCGCGGCTCGACATTGTTGATCGAACCCTGCATCGCGCGTGCATGGCCGTTCTTTGAATTTACCTACAAATTCGGCTCATCACGTTATCGCATCACGGTGAAAAACCCGCGCAGGGTGAGCCGCGGTATCATTCAGGCCACCTTGGACGGCAAGTCCTTGAGCGGCACGCCGTGCGCGATCAAGCTTGTGGACGATGGCCGCTACCACTACGGCGAAATCACCCTGGGTTAAGCCGGGGTATGCGTGGGGTGTGCTAAGCGCGCGGATAGCGGCCCGTGCTAGCGCCGGTCTTTGATTTGAGCGCACCCACGGCTTTGGACAAGAGCATCTTTGCCACTGTGCTTGCCGGCACCAGACGCAATAGGCGCAGTGCCAACATTGGTCGGGCTATCAAGAGGCCGCCAGCCAGCGCACCTAGTGTTCCAAGACCCTTACCGCTCAGCAGCATCTGCATGGTACGGCTGCGCGGAAACCCAGAAGCGCTGCCTGCTAAGTGCCCATTTCCCTCGCGCAGCGGGGGCGGATCGAGTAGTGCGCGTAATTCCTCTCGCGTTTGCGAAAGCTTCGTGTACACCAATTTTCGTGCATCCGCGTCGTCTGCCATGTCACTTCTCGTCCGGAGAGAGCAGGTGCTCGAGAATGACACGGTCTTGCGCCCACTCCCGCTTCACGTCGGCAAACAATGGTGAGTGGGCGCGTGCCACCCGAGCCCGATAGATCGCCACAACGATGACGATGACTACGAAAGCACCGCCCATCCCCGCTATCGCGGTCACGCGGTACTCGGTATCCCAGGTATAGGCCACCACCCCCAAACACAGCATGAAAAGCGCAAACACGGCACATATGGCGAGCACGGCAGCCGCGATGACTTGCGCCATCAGCTCGCGGTGTGCCCGAGCGAGATCCAGACTCACCAACTCAACATATGCGCCGATGTGGCGCATCAGCGCGGGACCTGCCTTCGGCAGTGACCATAAGCCTCGCACTGTTACGCCTGTTGTCCTTACGAGCGCCGGGTCGCCAAGATCCCGGCCACCGCTCCCACCAGCGCCGCAATGCCTATCGCCTGCCAGGGGCTCTCGCGGACATAATCATCGGCAGTACCCGCCATCGTCTGCGCGCGGCGGCGAAAGGAGTCGGCACTGTCCGCCAGGCTCTGTTTGGTGGCTTCCACGGCGCGCTGTACTTTCCCGCGCACTCGAACCACATCTGCGTCCTTGAGGTCCGCGATGCGTGCCATAAGATCTTCCACATCGGAAATCAGATTTTTTATCTCGCCGGAGGCGGCCGTTTTGATGTCGCTGACGCCTTCGCTGAGGTCGTTCTTCACGCGTCGGCCGGTGGCCCGGGCTGCGTCCGCGGTGTTGTCAAAATTCGCTTCCATTAGCCTTCTCCTGTTGTCGACTCGGATAGTCGCTTCGTCAATCCTGAGCAGTCGCTCTATGCACTATGCGGGGGCAGTTGCACCGCAACTATCGGTTCGGTGCTGCGCTGGCTGTAGGATTAGCCCCACATGTTAAGCTTATTGGCTTGAACAGGGGCAACTCTGCATGAAAATTTTGGGTGGGGAGATCAGCGATATGGGTCGGTGGTATCTAGCATTACCGCCCGTTATGCTCATTGGCTTTCTCATCGGTCTTTTTTTTCTGTCGGCTGCCGGTCAATCACGGCTAAATTTAGCCAATGAGCACATGCACCTCTCTCAGGTGCGCGAACAAGCGCTCAATGAGTTTGCGGGGCTGATAACCGACGCTGAATCGGCGCAGCGGGGCTACTTACTCACCGGCGAAGGCGCCTACCTCATACCTTACGCCGCGGCGGTGGCCAAGGTGAGCCGCGCGCTTGACCGCCTGCATGCCGTCTATGGCGGCGCCGACCAAGTCGGCAGCGAGTTTCAGCAGCTGCGGGCTATGGCCAACAAGGAGCTCGCCGAGCTGGAAGACGGTGTGGCGCTCTCCAAAAAGCGCGGCAATGTCTCTGCGGCCACCATCGTGGGCACCGATGCGCGCAAGCGCACCGTGGATGTCATCGACGGCATCATTGCGAACATGCGTAAAGAGGAAGCTGCCCAAGCGGCGGCGGCCGATACCGAGTGGCAACGAGATTTTCGGCTGTCGAGATGGCTGTCCACTGCCGGCGCCATCTTAAACATCGGTCTGGTTTTGCTGGCCATTCGGTTGGTGTATAGCGAAATGCGCCGCCGCGCGCGGCAGTCGGCTGCGTTGCGCGAACAGAAACTGCAGTTGGAAAAAGAGGTTGCCGCCCGAACCCGCGAATTGACGGCGCTCTCGACGCATTTGCAAGGCGTCTCGGAACAGGAAAAATCCGCTCTATCGCGCGAACTTCACGATGAGCTAGGAGGACTGTTGGTGGCCGCGCGCATGGACCTGTCGTGGCTTCAACAGCGCATGCCGACGGCTGATCCAGCCATCGAACAACGCTTCAAACGCATTCATGATTCCTTGAGCGCCGGGGTGGATTTGAAGCGCCGCGTGGTCGAGGAGCTGCGGCCGACCTTGCTCGACAATATGGGGTTATTTACGGCACTGCGATGGCAGTTCAAGGAAACCTGCCGCCGAACCGGGCTGCGATGCACCGAAGTCATTCCAGAATTGGAAATGAAATTCAGCCCCGATGCTGCCATCGGGGTTTTTCGCATCGCGCAGGAGGCGCTCACCAACATCTTAAAGCACGCCGAGGCGAGGTCTGCGGACTTGTCCATCACCATCGCGGCCGACACCTTCACTTTGCAGATCTCCGATGACGGCAAGGGTATCCCCAGTGCCGCCCCCGCCAACAGCACCTCGCACGGCTTGGCTTCGATGCGCCATCGAATTGCCGGCTTAGGGGGAATTGGGGATGTCCGAAGAGGCGATCTGGGCGGCACCATCGTCAAGGTGACCATCCCCTTGAGCAGAATGCAGCTCCCCGAAAACGAAGAAGGCGGGCTGGTGCCCGCCTCTCGCGTCTCTGCTTTTGAGAAAGTTAAGGCCTAAGAGCCGGTGCGCGGCGCAATCGCCGTACCGTTGTCCCCGCCGATCACCACTTCGACACGGCGGTTCAATTGCCGGCCGCCCGAGTCGCTGTTGCTGGCAACAGGATAAGCCTTGCCGTATCCCTCGGTGCCGATGCGCGAGGGCTGCACACCGCGGTTTATCAACGCCATCTTCACTGCATCCGCACGGCGTTGCGACAAGTCCGTGTTGTACGCGTCGGTACCCACGCTATCCGTGAAGCCGTCGATTTGTACCCGCCGTTCCGGATGTTCTACCAAGAATTGCGCAAGCTGATCCATCTTACGGCCGGCTCCTGATTTCAGTTCCGATCTCCCGGTATCGAACAGCACATCCCCAAGGGTCATGACCAAACCGCGCGGCGTCGGCGTCGCCTTCAACGCATCGAGTTCCGCTTGCACGCGAGCCTTTTCCTCTCTGGCGCGCGACGCTTCCTCGTTGGCGCGCGAGGCCTCCTCGTTGGCCTGGTCACGTTGGCTTAAAGCCGCTGTGGCGACCGCCCTGGAATTCGCGGCCGAAGCCTTGGCATTCTCAGCCTCGCGCGTGCGTGAGGCGAGCATGATTTGGTCGCGCTCGAGCTGGCCGGCCGCCACTCGCGCATCGTCCGTCTTAGCGGAGGCGTGCGCCTGCGCAAGCCGCGCATTCTGCATCGCCAGGTAGGCGGGCTGGTCGACTTGGGAGTCCCTATGATGCATCTGCGCCTCTTCGGCAATGCTCAAGTCCTTCCTGGCTCGGTCTAAATCCAAAGCCGCATACTTGTTGACATTCGGATCTGCTTCGGCGGTCCGCACGGCGGAGCGTGCCGACTCGAGCGCCGCGTTGGGCTGCGGCACCGAGACGCATGCCCCGAGTGCCAATGCCAGGCCTACCCCTGAGAATAATTTTGAGTTCATGACTAACATCCTTTTAATTGGTATTGCGCTGCGATTCTTGGCGTAGCGCTTGCAGACTTGCATCGAACTCAGTCGCCGCCTTGTGTGATCTTTGCTTTTGCGCCGTCGCTTCGGCGAGTTGCGCGTCCACATCCGCTTGTTCGGCGAGCTGGGTCGCAATTTGCTTGTTATGATCGGCTATTGCCTTTTCCGCGCGCGCCAATTTGTCGCGTGCCGCGGCCATTTCCACAGGCGCCACTTCGGGCGCTCCGGCTTGTTCAGCGCGCTGCACTGAGCTCTTGGCAACCGCGATCTTCTCATTGGCAATCGGATCTGCTGCCATGGCGGCAGCGCTCAAGCCGAGCATCGCGCAAAGGCTTGCGCCCTTGGCTACATGTGCTAAAACTATCCTCATATCACACTCCCTTTTGATTTTTTAGGCTGGATAAAAAGCAGCAACTTACGTGCCAACTCGATAAGCGGCATGCGCAGCGACGGTGACACGGCTTCTTAAAGCTTAACATTTTTTACGGCAGTTTCATGTAGAAATTGCCTGCCGGCATGGAAGACATTACGTCAATGTCGGACGGACCATGACAATTCAATACGATAAAACTTCATTGCCATTGCGCATTCGCCGCTTGCGCGTGTTGCGCGGCCGTGGTGGAACCCAGCGCCGCTGCGTGCTAGCGCACTAATGCTTGGCGAGGTGCGCTTCGCAGATTTCGTGAAGGACTTCGGGAAGCCGGCCGTAGTCACGGGCCTTGTCTAAAAAATGCGTCGCGCCGAGCGCGATGGCTGCATTCTTGTACTCCGGCAGATCGTAATTGGTGAGCACGATGATGCGCGGCTTTTGCGCGGTGGTCGCGAGCGCACGCATCACGCCGAATCCGGTGCCCTGCTTAAGATGCAGGTCCAGGATGATCACATCGACCGAATCTCGCTTGACCGCCGCGAGCGCGGCAGCCTCAGTGTCCGCCGTGCCGATCAGTTCCACGTCGGAAATCTGACGGATCGCCTCGGTCAGTCGTTCGGTCAGGACTTTCGAGTCTTCGACCAGCAATACCCGCAAAGAGCGAACCATCAACATGTCGCCCTAAAAAATCGCAAGTCGAATGCAGTGCCCACGATAAATCACCTACTGAATCAGGCCATTGCGCAGGGCATATGAGGTGATATCGGCGTTTGCGGTGAAACTCATTTTCTCCAATATGCGGCTTCGATAGGTGCTTACAGTTTTTACGCTCAAGCTCAGTTCATTGGCAATATCCGAGACGCCGCGACCGGCCGCGAGCTTGCAGAAAATTTGGAACTCGCGCGTGGACAGCCGCGCGTGCAGCGGCTTGTCCGGATCACCATCAAGGTCGGCGACCAAAATTTCCGCGAGCGCTGCGCTCACGTAACGCCGCCCCGACAATACCGTGCGTACCGCTTTCATGAGTTCTTCCGGAGCGCTGTCCTTGGACAGATATCCGCTCGCACCGGCACGCAGCACGTTCACTGCATACTGTTGCTCGGGCAGGCCGCTCATGACAAGCACCCTGACGTTCGGATGCCCGGTTTGAATATGCCGCAGAATATCGAGCCCGCTGCGATCCGGCATGTGAATATCAAGCAGAACCAAGTCCCACTCGGATTCGCGCAGCGCGTCGAGGGTCTCATTGCCGCTAGCTGCCTCACCGACTGCATTGATGGTCGAATCGGCTTCCAGAAACTGCTTGAAGCCGGCGCGGACTACCGCATGATCGTCTGCGATCAGTACTCTTGACACTTTAGGTTCCCCTTGCGAGACGCGTAACTTAAGAGTTCGCGCATTCTTGGCTTTGTGAATATCCGTTGAGTTTGTTATACAGCGTCTTTAGGCTGCAACCCAGGGCGTCAGCGGCGCGGCGTTTGTTGCCTTTGAAGTAGTCCAGCGTCGCCTCGATCAGCGAGCGTTCCATGTCATGGATTCGGGAACCGACGCGAATGTCCAAGCGCCCTCTATCCGCCGGATAACCGATGTTGGCCGGGTCCGAGCTGCCGGGTACGGACTCGCCGCTGCGGGCATTACCGTTTTGAATCAGGGGCGCGAGCTCCAGAACACTGTCGCCTAAAATGAAGGCGCGCTCGATGCAGTTCTTCAGTTCGCGCACGTTGCCTGGCCAGGAATGCTGCTTTAGCATCATTCGCGCATGCGCGGACAAGCGCTTTTGGCTCATCGCCTGCGCATTGAGCTGCGAGAGGAAATGATTCGCCAAGAGTTCCACGTCATCGCCGCGGCTGCGCAGCGGCGGCAGGTCGATCGGGAATACCGCCAGACGGTAGAGCAGATCCTCGCGCAATTGGCCGGCCTGCACCGCGGTCAACGGGCAGCGGTTGGTGGCCGCTATCACACGCACATCGCAGGTATATTCGATGCTCGCTCCGACGCGGTAAAACTTGCGCGATTCGAGCACCCGCAGCAATCGGGTTTGCATTTCCAGCGGCATCTCGGTGACTTCGTCCAGCAACAAGGTGCCCCCATGCGCACGTTCGAACACGCCGGCGTGGGAGCGAACAGCGCCCGTAAAGCTGCCTTTTTCATAGCCGAACAATTCAGCTTCAATTAATCCTGCCGGGATGGCACCGCAATTGATGGCAATAAAGGGTTTGGCGCGGCGGGCGCTGCATTCATGAATCATCTGCGCTGCCAATTCCTTGCCGGAACCGCTTTCCCCGGTCAATAGCACGCCGGCCTCTGTCGGGCCGACCCGCTCGATCAGGCGAAACACCTCTTGCATGGCTGCCGAATTTCCTAACAAGGAGCCGGCGTCGGCGGCCATGGGAGGCGCTACCGGACGTTTAGAAAATTCATAGCCGACACTATTCATCTTAAAATCTCCTCGGACGCGCTTGTGTAATCGTTACACGCAACACCACGCAATTTGTAACCTGTGCAGCCGGGTGTCGAAAGGGCTGGGGGCTGATCCTCAGCTCGGAATTCGCGCTTGATCGTGTCGGTGTTTGTCTTACACGCGGCGCTAGGCTGTTGAAGAAAAAGGAGTTTTATAGCTTAGTTGAACTTGAGCAGGAGGATCGGCTGTGGCAGTGTGAGCGATGGCACAGCCTATGCACTCGGAAATGCGGCACCGCAGCGCCAACAGCTGGTGAACTGCGGCTCGAGCTGCTCGCCGCACTGAACACAGGTCCAAGGAGGGCCCGTCGGCGCGGTGGCCGCCCTGGCGAGTGCGCGCAGCGCCGCAGTCTCGAACGTGTCCTCTACCATCAGCTGCGGCCAAGTTTCCAGCATGGGAAGATCGCCCAACGCGCCGGCCAGGTATTGATTGCGCAATTCGCTTTCGATGCCCGCCGCGGTCAGCACATTGCGTGCATGCGCGACCTGCAATAGCGATGCTGCACGAAACACACGTTTCATGTCGCTACGCAGCCTCTTATCGCAATGATTTCAAAAACGCGCCCACATCCTCGCCCCTCTCCATCACTTCGACCAATGCGGAGCCCACCACCACACCGTCCACATGCGGCGCCAGGCGAGCCACTTGTCGAGCGGAACGTATGCCGAAACCCGCGCACACCGGCACGCTTGACAAATTTTTCACCCGGTCCATGTAATCGAGCACGTCGGTGGGTACATCGGCAAATCTGCCATCAGCGGATTTCCCGGTGGTCCCCGTCATGGTCACGGCATACACAAATCCCCGGGAGTGGCGGCATAGCATGGCCAGCCGCTCCGGGGGCGTCACCGGCGTAACCATTTGCACCAGCGCCAATCCTTGTGCGTCGAGCGCGCGATTCCAATCGCCGCTCTCCTCCAATGGCAAGTCGGGCACGATAAAACCGGCGACGCCGGCTTGAGCCGCGGCGCGAGGCAGCTTCTCGATGCCAAATGCCAACAGCGGATTTAAGTAACTCATCAACAGAATGGGAGCCGCGTGGCGCGGTTCGATGGACTGAAGCTCTTCGAGAATCCACGGCAGCGTTACGCCGTCGGCGAGCGCTGCGAAGCTGGCGCGCTGGATGGTGGTGCCATCGGCCATGGGATCGGTAAAGGGGACCCCGATCTCCACAACGTCGCAAATGCCGGCGACTATCTTCAAGTTATCCTTAAATTGACGGCGGTTTGGGAAGCCCGCCGTCACATAGCCCACCAGAGCAGGGCGGCCTTTCGCCACGGTCGCTTCAATGGCTTGGGAGATACGCTCGCTGGGCGAGACCGCGGACATCAGCGCATCTCTTTGAGGAGCGTGTGCTGTAAAATCGGCATGTCTTTGTCGCCTCTCCCTGAGCAGCCGATCAGAATGAGCGCCCCCGGATTTTTCTGTGCGAAACGCCGGGCCCCAAAGAATGCATGCGCACTCTCAATAGCCGGCAGAATGCCCTCGTACCTGGCGCACTCGGCGAGAGCGTCCAGGGTCTCCGTATCCGTTGCCGACTCATAAACGACTCGCCCGGTCTTCATGAGGTACGCGTGTTCGGGTCCGACACCGGAATAATCGAGCCCGGCGGACACCGAGTGGGTTTCGCGCACCTGGCCGAAAGCATCTTGCAGGATCAGCGTGTAACTGCCCTGCAACACCCCGGGGGTGCCGAACGTGAGCGATGCCGCATTATCGCCCAAGCCCGCGCCGCGGCCGCCGGCCTCTACGCCCAGCAATTTCACGGCCGAATCGGCCAAAAAAGGATGAAATAATCCGATGGCGTTCGAGCCGCCCCCGACGCAGGCCACCGCGACATCGGGCAAGCGCCCTGCTGAGGCCATCATTTGCTCGCGCGCCTCGCGGCCAATCACGGATTGCAGTTCGCGCACAAGATAAGGATAGGGATGGGGGCCCACCGCCGATCCTAACGAATAATATGTACCGTCCGGATCGGAGACCCAATCGCGCAATGCCTCGTCGATGGCCGCGCGCAAAGTCTTGTCTCCGCCGGTCACCGGCACCACCGTGGCGCCCAGCAATTTCATGCGATCGACATTGGGCGCTTGCCGCTCGACATCGACCGCACCCATGTACACCACGCATGGCATGCCGAGCCGCGCTGCAGCCGCGGCGCTTGCCACGCCGTGCTGACCAGCGCCGGTTTCGGCAATGATGCGCTTGGCACCCAAGCGCTTGGCAAGCAGGGTCTGGCCCACCGCGTTGTTGATTTTGTGCGCACCCGTGTGCGCAAGATCCTCGCGCTTAAGGTAAACATCCGCGCCCCAGCGCTTGCTCAACGTAGGCGCATGCGACAAGGCGGTGGGTCGGCCCACCCAGGTCTGCAGCTCATGGATGAATTCGGCTTGAAAATCAGCTTGGTGCAAGTATCGCTCAATGCCGGCTTGCAGCCGGTCGAGCGCCGGCACCAAAGTCTCAGGCACATAACGCCCGCCGAACGCACCGTAGCGGCCCTTGATATCGGGCAGAGCCATCAGTCGCTCTCCAAACGCGCCGCAGCAGCGCGCGCCGCAAGCACGAACTCACGAATCTTTGCCGGATCCTTGACGCCCGGCTCCGACTCCACGCCGCTGCTGACGTCCACGCCAAAAGGCCGTACGGCCTGAATGGCCTCGGCGACATTTTGGGCCGACAAGCCGCCGGCGAGAATGACCTCGGTCTGTCGCGCGAGTTCCGCCGCGCGGCCCCAATCGGCAAGCTCGCCGATGCCGCTGGAAGGACCTTCGAACAGCATGCGTCCAGGCAACGGATTCGGCGTTTTTCGGCCGAATCTCACCACCGGCAGCACCTTGATATGCGCCGGAATTTTCAGCTCGCGCAAATCCTCCACGTCGGTTTGGAAGTAATCCGGTTTGAGAATCCTGCAAATCTCGTCGACTTTCATTTGCAAGGGATGCTGCGCCACGGCGATTCGCAATATACCCTTCGGCGCCAGCGCAGCCAGTTGTGCGGCCTGCCCCGGCGTGACCTGACGCGGGCTCGGCGCAAATACGAAACCGATCGCATCGACGTTCGCATCCGCTGCGGCGCTGACCGCGTCGGCACCGGTTATCCCGCATATTTTGATCCACATGGCTGGAAGTGTAGCCATTTAACTTTGCACTGTCCGCGCCGTTGTCAAAATTTCGCGCAGCAATTGCGTTGGGTCATGACAGCTCATCAGCGCCGTGCCGATCAATGCCAGGCGAAACCCCAAGCGTCTCATTTGCATTGCCTCGGCGGCGCAGGTGACGCCGCTCTCCGCCACGGCGGGCCACTTGGTCGACAGGTGCGATGCAAGTGCGGCGAATCGCTGCGGCACGATTTCAAGGGTCTGAAGGTCGCGGCAATTGACGCCAATGAGAATGTTGTCCCCGTTGCGCGCTGTAGTGAGAACTTGCGCGGCTGACAAATCCGCGGCGTCGAATGCCTCGAGCAGCACGAACATGTCGTACTCTGCCGCCGCATCCAGCAACTGCGACATTTGCGACGCCGAGAGCATTCTCACTATTACCAGCACACCGCCCGCGCCTGCAGCCCGCGCCTCCAACACCTGGTAAGGATCGACGAGAAAATCCTTGCGCATAACCGGTACGGCGAAAGGCGCGAGCACGCGCGCTGCCTGGCGCAAATGCTCAAGCGATCCGTCGAAACGCGTTGGCTCGGTCAGTACCGACACGGCGGCCGCGCCGGCCAGTCCATATTGCACCACGCGGCCGAGCCAATCCTCCCGTGGCTCCCCCAAACGTCCGGCCGCCGGCGAGCGCAACTTCAGTTCTGCGATGACATCGAATCCCTGTTCCGACAAGCGCAGCGGCGGGTTTCGCGGCGCCGCCTCGGCGCGCTTGCGAAGTTCCGCAATCGGTTCGCGAGCCATCGCCTGGCAGACACGTGCCGCGCTGGCTCGTGCCATCTCATCGAGAAAGCCGCTCATGATGACGACCGCCAATCGGCGGAGTGCATCGCAAAGGCTTTTAGCTTCTGCAGCCACGCTTGAGCTTTGCCGGTGTCGAGCACTGCTCGGGCCAGCGCGATACCTGCAGCGATGGATTGCGAGCGCCCGGCGATGTTGAGCGCAAGTCCACACTG
This sequence comes from Pseudomonadota bacterium, assembly GCA_030775645.1. Lineage (GTDB taxonomy): Bacteria > Pseudomonadota > Gammaproteobacteria > Steroidobacterales > Steroidobacteraceae > Bog-1198. Next base: position 87,547 of record JALYIT010000063.1, read on the forward strand.
CAAGACCAGGGTGTCTCGATGCGGACCCTGATCCTTTCCTTCGAAAACGTCGATCAGGGCTTTCAAGTTTGTTCTGGCATCTCCGCCTTTCAGATCGCGCGCGGCGCAGCGCGGGATGCCGAACTCTTCGGGATTGATCTCTCGCCGGGTGATTTCCGTTCCATGCACGTCGAATGCGACAAACGAGCCCATCGGGGTGGCCTCGTCCCATCCGCCCGCGCCATGCAACACCCAGCCGCGCTCGATCGGCATACCCGCGAGAGTTCCGGCCATGAGTTCTGCCGTGGGCGCATCGTAGGCGCCCACCAGCAAGAAGCGCGGCGCGGCTGGATTGGTCAGGGGCCCCAGCAAATTGAACACCGTGCGTATGCCGAGCGCACTGCGAATGGACGCGACCGCCTTCATGGCGGGGTGGAAATACGGCGCGAACAGAAAGGTGAATCCGGTGGCGACGAAACACTCGGCGGCGCGATTTTCATCCAGCGGCATCTTGAATCCCAGCGCTTCGATCAGGTCGGCACTGCCGCTGCGGCTCGAGATCGAGCGATTGCCATGCTTTACGACTGGCAGTCCGCAAGCAGCGGCGAGGAGCGCCGCCCCGGTGGAAAGGTTCATGCTGCCGGAGCCGTCGCCGCCCGTGCCCACGATGTCGATGGCATCGAGCCCCTGGGGTATTGCCGGCTTCAGTGCGAGGGCTCGCATGGCACCGGCGAAGCCGCGCACCTCGTCGGCTGTGATGCCTTTTATGCGCAGCGCCGTCAGCAAGGCACCCGCCATGGCAGGCGCGAGGTCGGAAGCCGTCAGCGCGCGCAGCAGCGAGGCTGCCTGCACCTCGCTCAAGTCGCGATCTTCAAGCAGCTGCTCCAACGTGTGGCGTGGATCGTCCATGCAACGCGGATTAGTTCTTGAGGAAATTGTTCATGAGTATCGGGCCGTCCGGCGTCAGCACGCTTTCCGGATGGAATTGGACACCTTCGATCGGCAAAGTCCGATGGCGCACGCCCATAATCTCGCCTTCCGCGGTGCGCGAGGTGATTTCGAGTGTGGACGGGATGCTGTCGGCTTCGGCGATCAGTGAGTGATACCGCCCGGCCTCGAAATCCTGGCGCATGCCGGCATACAACCCCTTGCCGTCATGCCGTACGGCAGAGACCTTGCCGTGCATCAACCGCGCAGCACGTACCACCTTGCCGCCGAAAACCTCGACCAAGGATTGGTGGCCGAGACACACGCCGAAAATCGGAATGCGTCCGGCAAAGGCTTCTATCATTTTCATGGAAACCCCTGCTGCATGCGGCGTGCCGGGGCCGGGGGAAATGACCAGATGCGTGTGATTCTGCGACAGCGCTTGCTGCACGCTGATGGCATCGTTGCGATGCACCTCGACTTGGGCGCCGAACCCTCTAAATGCTTGCACCAAGTTGTACGTGAACGAATCGTAGTTGTCGATGAGCAATATTCTGGCCTGCATCTAAAGCCCCTCGGCCGCAAGTTCCAGCGCGCGCCGCAACACGGCGCTCTTCGCCATTAACTCTTCGTACTCAAGCTTAGGAGAACTGTCTGCGACGATACCGCCCCCTGCCTGATAGCTGTAGGTATCGCCGCGAAACACCAGCGTACGGATCGTAATAGCCTGGTCCATGTCGCCGCGCTGGCCGAAATACCCCACTGTGCCGCCATAGAGCTGACGCCCCGCCGGCTCGAGCTCATCGATCAACTCCATGGCGCGCACTTTCGGAGCGCCCACCAGCGTCCCAGCGGGGAAGGTGGCCGCGAACAAGTCGAATGCGTCCTGGCCGGGGCTCAAGCGCCCCTTTACGCCGCTGACGATGTGCATGATGTGGCTGTAGCGTTCAATCACTCGATAGGGATCCACTGACACAGAGCCGGCCACTGCCACCCTCCCCAAGTCGTTGCGGGCGAGGTCCACCAGCATCACGTGCTCGGCGTTTTCTTTCGGATCGGCGAGCAGTTCGAACTCCAGCGCCGCGTCGCGTACCTCATCGGCGCCCCGCGGCCGAGATCCCGCGATGGGCCGTAGTTGCGCGTGGCCGCCGTGACACTTCACCAGGGCTTCCGGAGACGAACCCACCACGGTGATGTCGCCGAGTTCGGCGAAGAACATATAAGGCGACGGATTCAAAAGACGCAATGCCCGGTAAGCCTCGAACGGCTCAAGCGCATGGCGTCCTTCGAACCGCGATGCCAGCACCAGCTGATAGACATCGCCCGCCGCGATATATTCTTGCGCCCGGCGCACGCGCAACGCGTGCGCATCTTCGGACAACGACGGGGTGGCCAGCGAGAATTTTCCCGGCGTGAGGTTCACCGGCACGGCGCCGCGCAGCGCCCGAATGACCTCGCGGCGCAGGCTTTGCCGCTCGTGCTCGCTGCCATCGTGCAGCAAGGCGACGCCGCGAGTCAGATGATCGAACACCAACAGGGATTGCGGTGCGACGTAGTGCGCATGAGGCGTCACCGTCTGATCTAGACTGCGGCTCGGCAGCCGCTCGAAATAGCGCACGGCGTCGTAGGCGGTGTATCCCACCAAGCCGCCGAGGAGCGGAACGCCGGCGATTTCCGGGCTGGGCTTCGGGGCCCGCGCCAAGCCCGCGCGCAAGACATCCAGGAACTCGTGGCGGTTTTGCGGCCGCGGCCCGATTTCACCTCCAATACTGGCGCCTGCGGCGTCGATTTTCACCTCGAGGCAGTCGCCGAAGCCGATGAACGAATAGCGTGCCAGGCGCTCACCGCCTTCGACGCTCTCGAGCAGAAATCGCGGCCGAAAAGGCGCAAGCTTCAAGTACGCCGAAACAGGCGTGTCAAGATCGGCTGCAATATCAAAAGGCGGTTTCATCGCACATTCCATGGGCAATAAAAAAACCCACCACCACTTGTCAGCGGAGATGGGTTCTGGATTAACGAAAAAGATCAAAAAGCTAAACGACCAGCCCACTCCTCAATTAAGACGCCACCACCAGGTGCTGCGAAGGATGTGAGCGGTCGACATACGGTAAGTATCGCCGCAGGGGATGAGCAGCGTCAACTGCCGGGTGCATCGATGCTATCTTTTTCCAGCGGTTTCCAGGTTTTTCTTGTATTTGCGGGTCAATTCCACAAATCGGGGAGTCAGGCCGATGTCTTCATAGACCGGATCGCCATGATCATCGCGGGAAATCACCTTAGGTCCCCTTTCGTACGGCATGGCGGCCGCAATTTCATCCAGCGCGGCCCCAAGCAGATCAGTCACAAATTCCTCGATGGATTGCCCGGGAAAGAGCGTCGCGAGCGCCTCAAGCCTCGCGGCATCATCCAGAGGCAAACGTACGGCATACTCTTTGGCCGTCCTCGCAGGTTCCGCCGCCTTTTTCCATCGATCGAGCAAGGGCTTGAATTTCACGACTACTCCGCCATAGCAGACTGTTGCAAATGACATTATAACCGCGGGGACCCTTATCAGCGCTCAATCCATTCGGAGTTCAGACAATCGCAGCGGCGGTTGGCGTCTCAATCTTGCCGGCGTGTTTGCCTATAGCAGCCGGGCGCTTAAGTTGGTGTGGAGCACGAACAAGGCATTGAGCATCGGCCTGGCCGTGCTCACGCTCATCGCGGGCGTGCTGCCCGCGGGCGTTGCCTACGTCGGCGCACAGATCGTCGATGCCGTCATTCACGCCGCGGATTTGCATCGGCGCACCGGCACCACGTTTCTCACCGATGTGGTGCGTTATGTGGCGATCGAGGCATTGCTGGTCGCCGCGATCTCGATGGCGCAGCGGGGAATTTCCCTGGCGCAGTCTCTGCTTCGCGCGCAACTGGGCCAACGCGTCAATGTGATGATTTTGGAAAAGGCATTGACGCTGGATTTGACGCAGTTCGAGGATTCCGAGTTCTACGATAAATTGACCCGAGCGCGCCGCGAAGCTTCCAGCCGGCCCTTAAGCCTCGTAATGCGAACGTTTGCCTTGGCCCAAAATGCAGTCTCGCTGATTTCCTTCGGCGGCTTGCTCTTTAGGTTTTCTCCGTGGGCGGTAGTTCTCTTGCTGTTGGCAGGTTTGCCGGCATTCCTCGCGGAGGCCAAATTCTCGGGCGAAGCGTTCAGGCTTTTCCGCTGGCGGGCGCCCGAGTCGCGCATGCAGATCTATCTGGAATCGGTGCTCGCGCGAGAAGATTACGCCAAGGAAGTCAAACTTTTTGGCTTAGGGCAGCGATTTCTCGACCGCTACCGCGAGATTTTTACGCGGCTGTATCGCGAAGATCGGGACCTGACTCTGCGGCGCGATGCCTGGGGATTTGGCATGGGATTGCTCGGCATCGCGGCGTTGTATGGCGGCTATGTGTGGATTGCCGCGGAAACAGTGCTCGGCGCCATGACGGTGGGACAAATGACTATGTACTTGATGTTGTTTCGTCAGGGGCAATCGGCGGTGACCGCCGCGCTCTCGGCCGTCGGCGGTCTGTACGAGGATAATTTGTATCTCTCCAATTTATTTGAATACTTGGAGCAGCCGGTGGGCCGCGGCAGCGCCGCCGGTCACAAACTCGTTGGGCCGAATCCCCAAGATGGCATTCGCTTCGAGGACGTAGAATTCGTCTACCCCGGTGCGACCCTGCCTGCGCTGTCGGGCATCGACTTGCACGTGCGTCCGGGCGAGAGCCTAGCCCTGGTGGGACAAAACGGCTCAGGCAAAACTACCTTGATCAAATTGCTGACGAGGCTGTACGAGCCCACGCGCGGCCGAATCATGCTCGATGGGCTTGACCTTAAGGAATGGGATGAGAACACGCTGCGCCAGCGCATCGGCGTCATTTTTCAGGACTTCGCACGTTATCAGCTGATCGTGGGCGAAAATATCGGCGCGGGGGATGCGCGGGCCTTCGATGACGAGGCGCGCTGGCAAAGCGCGGCCGCCAAAGGCCTTGCCTCGGAATTCGTCGAGCAGCTTCCTGCCGCCTATCACACCCAACTCGGCAAGTGGTTTAAAGACGGCCGGGAGCTGTCGGGAGGCCAGTGGCAGAAAATAGCGCTCGCCCGCGCTTTCATGCGCAGTGAAGCCGATATCTTGGTTCTGGACGAGCCCACCGCGGCGATCGATGCTAGCGCGGAAGCCGAGGTGTTCGAGCATTTCCGCGAGCTGACCCGCAACCGCATTGCCATCGTCATATCACACCGATTTTCCACGGTGCGCATGACCGATCAAATATTGGTGCTCGAGGAAGGCCGCATCGTCGAGCACGGCAGTCACGAGTCCTTAATGGCGGCCGACGGGCAATACGCCAAGCTGTTCACTTTACAGGCGCGCGGGTATCGTTAAGACTTTGCGATTGAGGGCCCGCGATTCATCATGAAAAAGAAATTGCATTTAACAGCAGGAATATTTTTCGTCGTTTTGGGCTTAAGCGTCCGGCAGGCGAGCGTCGCGCAAAGTGCCGGCACCCCCTCGGCTGCGGTCGCCGGCGCTCAGGCCGGCGTCAAAATGGGCACGTACCGCGCCGTTCTGCAAACGCCGGGCGGCGACTTGCCGTTCGGTTTACAGCTCGTGCGCGAAGGGTCGCAGGTAGCGGGCTATCTCTTGAACGGCGAAGAACAGTTGCCGTTGCACGAGGTGAAAATCTCCGGCTCTCATTTGGAAATTAGCATGCCGGGGTACGAAAATGTTCTGCAGGCCGATGCCAGCGGCAATGAGCTGAAGGGCGAGGTGTTCTTGGTGAAACTCGGCGGCAAGAATCAACATGTGCCGCTGCATGCAAGGTTGGGCGAGCAGTATCGCTTCTTCGCGAAACCGACCAACAACAGCGCGGATCTGTCCGGCAGATGGGCAGTGAACTTCACCGACGACAGCGGCGGCACGGAGGTCGCGGTCGGTGAGTTCAAACAGTCGCGCGACGTTGTGAGCGGCACATTTCTGACGCCGAGCGGCGATCATCGGTTCCTTGCCGGGCAGGTACGGGGGGACGAACTCTACCTGTCGACCTTCGACGGTGCCCATGTGTTCTTGTACAAGGCGAAGCTCGCCCCCGACGGCACGCTCGCGGGTGATTTTTGGTCCGGTCTTAGATCCCACGAGAAATGGACCGCGAAGCGCGACTCCGCCGCGCGGCTTCCGAATGCGTACCAGATCACGGCGCTGCGTCCGGGCACCAATCAGTTCGATTTCGCGTTTCCCGATCTCGCCGGCAACACCGTTTCATCCGCGGATGCGCAGTTTCGCGGCAAAGTGCTGATCGTGGCTCTCGCCGGGAGCTGGTGCCCGAATTGCCACGATGAAGCGGCTTTTCTGGCGCCCCTCTATCGGGAGTATCGCGGCAGGGGACTGGAAGTCGTATCCCTGATGTTCGAGCATTTTGGCGATTTTCCCCACGCCGCGGAGGCTACCCAACGCTTCCGCCAGCACTACGGCGTTGAATACACGACCCTGATCGCCGGTATTTCAGACAAGGACGAAGCCGCCAAGAAGCTGCCGATGCTGCAGAGTTTCGTCGCGTTTCCGACGACGATTTTCATCGACCGTAAAGGCCATGTGCGCAAGATTCACACCGGCTTCACGGGTCCCGCCACCGGCCAGCACTACGTTGAATTCGTAACCGAGGTGAAAAGCACCCTGGATCAATTGCTGGCGGAGTTTTAAGAGATGCCCTCCTTCGACGTGGTGTCGGAAATCGATACGCATGAGCTGACCAACGCAGTCGACCAAGCGGTGCGGGAACTGACCCAACGGTTCGATTTCAAGGGCACCGACGCCACCTACGAACTCGAGGAAACCACGGTAACCATGACCGCCCCGGCGGATTTTCAGTTGAAGCAAATGCTCGACATTTTAAAGCTGCGCATCGCCAAGCGAGGCATCGACGTCGGCTGCCTGGAGGTGAAGGATCCGGAGGTGAATCTGGCCAGAGCCAAGCAGCTGGTGATATTGAAGCACGGCATCGATGCCGACGCCGGACGGAAAGTATCGCGTCTGATCAAGGATTCAAAACTGAAAGTGCAGGCGCAGATTCAAGGCGACAAGGTGAGAATCGTCGGCAAGAAGCGCGATGATTTGCAAGACGCCATCGCGTTGTTGCGCAACAGCGAGGTCGGAGTGCCCCTGCAGTTTAGTAACTTTCGCGACTAAGACTTCGCCGCATTGAGAAGCGGTTTACTCGACGACGATGGTGCCGACCATGCGCGGATGGATTGAACAAGTAAAGCGATAAGTGCCTGGCTTGCCGAACTTGAACGTAAAGCTGTCGTTGGTGTCCATCGCTCCGGAACGAAACATACCTGTATCGCTCACCACAGTGTGGGGCTCATCGTCCTTGTTCACCCAAGTGACCTGCGCGCCCGTGCTCACGGTCAAGGTGGTGGGCATGAACGCGAAATCCTTCACTTGGATCTGCGTCGAGTCCGCAGCCCGAGCTCCCGTCCACAGCAGTGCAACGGCCGCCATGCCCCAAGTAGCGGTCCACGGCGGCACCGATCTCCAATCAATCATGTTTCGGTCCTCGATTAGGGAGAATTTTCGTATTCAGGCCAGCGTCGCGTCTTTTAACCCGAGTGACGAGGGATGCTTTAGCACCGACACGGTGGTGATGCCCAGCATTTTGCCCAATTGATCGGCAGGCACCTTGAGCGGTCCGGGTCCGGGGCCTTCACCTGCGGCCGGCTGCGGAAAGGCTGTTGAGCGGGCCGTATGGAAAGTCATGTTGCCTTCGGTTTTCTGAACGATCTGATGAATGTGCCCGTTCAAGACGGTGACCGAACCGAAGCGTCGCAATTCGCTCATCAGTTGCTCGGCATCGCCGGTGCCCCAACCCCAGGGTCCGTAGATGGTCCATAGAGGCATATGCGCGAATACCACGATCGGGGTGCTTGCGGAGCGGCCCTTAAGATCAGCCGTCGCCCAGGCAAGCTGATCTGAGCCTAAGATACCGAGACCGCCCGGCTTGAACTGCAATACATTGATCAGCCCGATAAAGTGCACGCCGGCGTGATCGAAGCTGTAATAGCCTCTGTTGCCGGACGCCTTACCGAACCGGTTGAAGTACTCGGTGACGGCGGGATCGGCGGTGTCATGCTCACCGGGCACCGTGTGCATTTCGGTGGTGCGCAGTTTCGAGAGCATTTGCTGCGCTGTATCGAATTCCGCCGCTTTCGACAAATGCGTGATGTCGCCGGTGTGAATGATGAGTGCAGGCTGCTCCGGCATCCCGTTGACCAGATCGATGGTCTGGGCCAGTGTTGCGTTGACGTCGGGATTGGCATCTTTGTTGAAACCGATATGGGTGTCGCTGATTTGGACGAACAAGGGCCTACCTAGCTGGCGAGTGCCGGCTTTGTCATCGGCCGCCTTCGCCAAACTTAATGGCGTGAAGACACCGCCCGATAGCACGAATAGCGTCCCGGCCCCTCCATACGCCATGCATTTCAATGCATTACGGCGCGATAGTTTCGATGGATCATCCGGCATGGGAGTACTCCTATAATTGCGGTTCTAAGGAAGAGACTTCGCGGCGCCTCGGTTTATTCCGCATCGAGTCGATGGCATTGGCGTCGTGAGAGGGGTAACGTTCAAGTAACAAAACTTAGGGAGCACCCATGGGCAGAGAAAATTTAGCCAGTGCCGCGCGCGCGCAGTTAATGGCCCTGACCGGCCTCGCAGCCTTAGGGTTAGGGGCCTGCGCTTCGGATTCAGTCGTGGTGACCGGCACTGCGCGTGCGCCCATTTCACCGGCCGAGGTGAGAATTTATTCGCATCCGCCGGCGACTTTCCAAGAAGTTGCCATCCTCAACGCATCAAAGAACAGCGCCTTCACCACCGGCGGCCAGAAAACCGTCGATAAAGTGATCGCGGGTCTCAAAGAACAAGCGGCCAAGCTGGGGGCCAACGGCGTCATCCTGGAGGGCTTTTCGGATCGGCAAACCGGTGCCGTGGGATCCGGGGTGGGATCCGACTCCTATTCCCGCAGTTCCGCAGTGGGCGTGGGTGTGGGGGGATCCTTAGGTCTATATAAAAAGACCGGACATGGCATCGCAATTTTTGTGCCGCCCGGCTCTTCAGCGGATTCTAACGTCCTTACAGCCCCGGGACGCCCTTAAGCTTGTTCGCGCAGCAGCCGCACCAGTCCGAACAGTTCATCCCAGCTGGTATCGGACACGGCGCAGTACTGGATGTCGCCTTGGCTCCAGAAGGCGAGGTGATAACCGCTGCGCGTGGAATTGCCGGGCAAGCGATCGGTGCCAATCCAGCTGAATAGATTGATGACATGGGGACCATGCTGGTAGACCACCACGGCGGCGCGTTGATGATCGAGGTAATCGGCCCGCCCGCCGATCAACCTAAACCCGTGCGATTCAAAATCGGCTACCACGGGGGAGACATCCGCATGTCCTGCAAACCATGGCTTGACCGTATGTTTGTCGGTGGACGCCACGTCAATCAAATGCGAAGGCATCAGCGATCGCACATGAGCGCTCACGATTTCGCGGCTTATGGAGCTGTCCATGCGGGGTATAACTAAAAATACGGCGACGGCCGCAGCCAGCGCGGCGCCACCGATGCTGCCGGCGATGGCGCTCCAAAAGCTGCGTCCGCGGCGCAAGGGTGAGTTGCGCGCAATCGGCTGCGATGTCTGCGGCGGCGCAGCGATGTCGCTAACCCCGGCCGCTTCGAGATCGAGTGTGCGCATGATTTGCGAGCGCAGCTGTGGCGGCGCGCCTTCGTAGCTCACGTCCCGCCGCAGCCTGGTACGCACTTGTTCCAAGTCCTGCAGCAGCGCACGGCATTCAGCGCAATGTTCGACGTGCCGCTCGATCTCGGCGGCGGAAACCGCATCGACCTCGCCGTCAAAATAAGCCTGTACCCTCAACGACTCAGCGCACTGCACGCGGTTCTCCTTCGACTTCTTGCAGCCATTTACTCTTCAGCGCGGCCCGCGATCGCGCCAACCGGGACATGACCGTGCCAATCGGCACTTGAGTGACCGCCGCAATTTGCGCATAGTCCATTTCCTCAATTTCCCGCAATATCAACACCGTCCGGTGCTCTTCCGGCAACGAAGCCATCAGCCGCTCGAGCACTTGCTTCTGATCCGATAGAATCGAATCGCTCTCAGGATTAGGCGTCGTCGCAACCATCGCGTGCCCGTCGGCCGCGTCGTTTTCGTCCGGAAGCGGCACAAAGGCACGCCGCTGTTGTTGCTTGGCTGCCGTCAAATGACAATTGCGCACGATGGTCAAAAGCCATGCCCTCGCGTCGGAGCCCCGCAGGGCATCGAAGCCCCGAAAAGCCCGCAAGATCGCGTCCTGCACGACGTCGTCCGCATCGCCCGGTGCATGGCATAGCCACCGCGCAAAGCGATATGCGGCGTCGAGATGAGGCAAAACTTGCGCCTCGAATCGAGCGCGTTTGTCATCCATTATGCTAAGACCCACAGCACCGCTATTTTATTCCCAAGAGTAAGGGATCCCCGATGGGGATGAAGCGATTCGCAGCGCGAATCAAGGTTCCCGCCGACAGCTCGGCCACACCGTAGACCTCGACCGACACGGCATCGCGTTCTCGAATCTTGTGCACCAGCAGGTCGAAATCGCCATCGCCGGTGGCCAGCACCACCACATCGGTCCGGGGGGCGTACTCAAGCACTTCCAAAGTGATGCCGACGTCCCAGTCCCCTTTCGTGGATCCGTCCATCCTCCGGATGAACGGCTTCAGCCTCACTTCAAAACCAATGGCACGGAGGATGGCTTGAAACTGCTTCTGCTTCTCATCGTCGCGGTCAATGGCAAATGCCACCGCCTTCACAACCTTTCTGTTGTGCGTCGCTTGTGCCCAAAACTTGTTGTAATCGAAATGCCGCGAGTAGCGCTGGCGCGTCGTGTAGTAAATGTTCTGAACGTCGACGAAAATCGCCACGGCTTCCAATTCGCGCTCTCTCAAAGTGACGGAATGATGGGGCAGTATAGCGCCGCACTCGCGTATCCTAATGGCATAACAAAGGGGTAACTCGTGACTCGAATTCTTCTCATCAAGGCGGCCATCGTAGCTCTGACGGCGCTTCAATCTATTCCCTCGTGGGCGCAAATGCCGTTCCTGTCGCAGTCGCAATGGTCGGCCTTGCGTCACGAAGCCAGCGGCTCTGCCCCATATGAAAACCTGCGCGCCTTGACGCGCTTGCACCGCATTCCCGCAACACCCGAGTTCGAAGCGGCCGCGCAGTTCATTGTCGAGCGGGCCAAGGAATACGGCCTCGAGGATGTGCACGCCGAGCAATTCCCCATCGACGGGAAAATTCACTACGGACTGATGCGCTCGCATGTGAGCTGGAGCGTCGACAGTGCCCGGCTTTGGCAGATCGAACCCGTGCACACCTTGCTCGGCGACTGGGCCACCGATCCCATCAGGCTTGCGGACTACAGCCACAGCGCGGACGTGGAAGCGCCGCTTGTGGACGTAGGCGCGGGAACGGCGGAGAGCGATTACGCCGGCAAGGATGTGCGCGGCAAAATCGTCCTCGCCGATGGCGTGCTGGCCAGCGTGCAGCGCCTGGCGGTGCTGAAATACGGCGCCGCCGGCATCGTCAGCGACATGCCCAATCAGACCACGGCCTGGTCCGGACTCGACGCCACCCTCGTGCGCTGGGGACATTTGGACGCTTCAGTGCCGGGCGGGTTTGCCTTCATGGTCTCGCGCGCTGCGGCCGCCGATCTACGCGCGCAAATGCTCAAGGGCCCTGCCGTTGTGCTCGGCGCTCACGTACAAGCTGAGCTGGGGCCCGGCCACTGGACGGTGGTGACCGGCACAATCCGCGGTACCAACAGCGGGGCCGGCGAGATAGTCTATAGCTGCCACCTCGACCACCAACGGCCCGGTGCGAATGATAACGCCAGCGGTTGCGTGACCATTCTCGAATCGGCACGCGTACTGAATCGCCTGATCGGCAGCGGCAGTTTGAAGCGCCCTGAGCGCAGCCTGCGCTTCATCTGGGGTCCGGAGGTCGAAGGCACCATGGCCTTCTTGAGCCGGCACCCCGACATCATGCGATCCATGCGGGCCGATGTTCACATGGACATGGTCGGAGGGGATCCCTTCAAAAACAAATCTGTGCTGCATGTCACCGAGACGCCCTGGTCTTTGCCCACGTTCATCACTGACATCGGCGATCTGTTTGCCGAAAGCATTCGTGATTCGGCAGCCGTGTACACCGAGGACGGCAGTCACGAAGAGGAGGCCGTGATCGAGACTCGCGACGGCGCCGTCGGCACGCGCAATGCATTCTTCGTCGACGAGACGCCGTACGCCGCGGGCAGCGATCACGATGACTACGATTCATCGACCATCGCCGTACCATCGCTTTATCTACGGGACTGGCCGGATATTTACATACATACGGATCACGACACCCTGCAACAAATCGACCCCACCAAGCTGCGCCGAGTCGCCCTCCTGGGTGCTGCGTCGGGTTATAGCTTCGCCACGTTAAGTGCCGCGCAGTCGGCGGACGTGCTGCCTTTCCTCACGGTGCGCGCTGAAAGTAGACTGGCGCGTGGCTTCGAGCGAGCGCAGAGCCTCCTCGGCGACACGACCTTGCCGCCCGGCCAGGCGTTGTTCGAGGCCCGCAACCTCATGACTCAACTGCTCAAGAGAGATGAGGCCGCCTTGCAAAGCTTTGCCGTCTTTACGCAAAGCCATCCGCCAGAGCTGGCGGCGTCCGTCGGCGCAGTCAAGGCGCAAGCGGCAGCCCTGAACGGCTGGCTCGATCGCCTCGCTGCGAAAAGCGGTCTCACAGCCGCTCCTGCGCCCGCGCAGCGGGCGGGCTCGCGCATTCCGCGTCGTATCGGCGAGTTCGGCCCTCTGACTTTTCAGAATGACGATGTGCTGATCGATCGACTAGGCAGGGATCGAGTGCACAAGATTCGGTTGCTGAACGCCGATTCGAGCCGTCTGCTCAATGTCCAGGACCGCGGCGCGCTCTATGCATATGAGATCGTCAATTTCATCGACGGTAAGAAGTCCGTGGCGGAAATTCGAAATGCGGTGTCTGCGGAATTCGGGCCCATTCCAACTGCGCTAGTCAGCGATTATCTCGACGCCTGCGATGAAGCCAAAATCGTCGCGTTCCGCTAGGCGCGGCCGGCTAGGCGCGGCCGGCTAGGCGCGCCGCCTTTATTGCGGGGGCGGAGGCGGCGTCGCTTTGCCACGCTGCATGCCCTTGGAGTAAATCACCGTGCCATCGAGCTTGATGATGATGGCGTCGATGTCGTCGATGCGATTATAAATTTCCATTGCCTTTTCAGGCCCGAGCACGAAGGCGGTTTTGGACAGGCCATCGGTGCGGGTCGCGTATGGCCCGATGATGGTTGCGCTGCGCACTTTGCTGGCGGAATGGCCGGTGCGCGGATCGATGATGTGATGGTAACGCACGCCGCCTTCATCGAAAAATCGCTCGTAATCACCGGAAGTGGAGATCGCCGCATCCACTAGAGGAACGCTCGCAATCACCTCACCCTCTCCTTTGCGCGGATCGCGGATACCCACCAACCAGGGCTTACCGAAGCGGTCGCCGATGATGCGGCTGTCGCCGCCGGCTGAAACGTACGCGCGCGTAATGCCGTGTGCTTTCAACGCATCGATGCCGCGGTCCACCGCATAGCCCTTTGCAATGCCGCCCAAATCGATGCGCACGCCTTTCTGGGTGAACCGCACGGTCTGGCTTTTCGGATCGAGGATGACGTGCCGGTAGTCAACTGCCGGCAACGCCTTGGCTATCTGCGTCTCGTTGGGGCGAACATGCTTGGGAAAATTGTACAGGTAGCCGACGCTGGCATAGGTGATGTCGAAGGCGCCGTCGGTAATTACCGAATACTCTTTCGCCTTGAGCAGAAGATTGAATAGTTCCTTTGAAATGGGCATGGCCCCGTCGGCTGCCTTGGCATTGACCTGGGACACTTCGCTGGTGGGCTTGTAGGTGCTCATCGACTCATCGACCTGGCGCATTTCATCGAGCACGGCATCGATGGCTGCCTCGGCACTAGATTTGTCCTCCGACCACAGCTCCACCGTGATGCGGGTGCCCATGATGCCGTCGGTAACGCGGGTTATCCATTCGGCATGTGCGGGAAGCGCGGCCGTTGCCAAAGCCGCGAGGCATAAGAAGTTCGCCAAAGCTTTAAGTTTCATGCTCCAAGACTATCGAGTTTTGCGAGAGCTTGCGCGCCATTGCATGAGCACCAATGCGCTGCCGACCATTCCGCCCAAGTGGGCGAAGTGCGCGATGCCGGACATCGATCCTGTGACGCCCAGAAAAAGCTCGATGCACGCGTAAATGGTCGCGAACAGCCATGCCGGCATGGGAATGGGCGGAATCAGCGGCACCACCTTGCGGGTCGGAAACATGACCGCGTATGCGAGCAGCAAGCCGAACACGCCGCCCGAAGCACCTAGCGTAATGCCTGCAGGCGTCCCGAACAGGCTCGGGATCAGTAATTGCGTAAGTGCGGCGGTGATCACCGAGGCGAAGTAGCAGACCAGCAATCGCCGCGGCCCGACATAGCGCTCGATTTCCGCGCCGAACATCCACAGCCCGAGCATGTTGAACAAAATATGCGAGATATTGTGCGTATCATGCAGAAAGGCGTAAGTAATTATTTGCCAGAAGTGAAAATACACGTTGCCTTCGACGGGCCGCATCGGCCATAACGCAAAATATTGCTCGATCAAGCCGTTTGACACGCCTTGCAGCAGGAACACCACAACGTTGGCGGCGATGAGGACTTTTACAGCGGTAAATTTCATGGCGGTCGCATATTCTAGCGCTTCACGAAGGAGCTGCCGCTGAAAACCGTTTTCTTGGACTACGACACCGTTTCAAACGGCGATCTGGACAAGTCTCGCTTGAACGAAGCGGCTGGAGATCTCATCCTGTACGGATCGGACGAATCGAAGACGTCAGAGCGCCTGCAGGGTGCCGATGTGGCGCTGGTCAACAAGCTCGAACTGAATCGCGAGTTGCTGCTAGGCGCGACGAATTTGAAATTGGTCGCGCTAGCCGCCACCGGAACTAATAATGTCGACTTGGTTGCCGCGCGCGAACGTGGCATCGCGGTTTGCAATGTGCGCGCCTATTGCAGCGCCTCGGTCGCGCAGCACGTGTGGGGGTTGATATTGAGTCTCACCCAGCATGTCGATGATTTTTCGCGCCTATCGAAAAGCGGCTCCTGGGCAAAGGACGAAGCCGGCGCCGCATGGTCCTTTCCCATCCGCGAACTGCAGGGCCGGATCTTCGGCGTGGTCGGCTGGGGCGAACTGGGACGCGCAAGCGCTCGCATCGCCGAAGCATTCGGCATGCAAGTGCTTATTGCCAACCGTCGCGGCGCACCGCCTGCGGCGGCCCGGGTGGATCTCGATGAACTGCTCGCGCAGGCCGACATTATTTCCTTGCACTGTCCGCTGAGCGACTCGACTCGCGGCCTCATCGGCGCGCGGGAGCTTAAACTCATGAAGCCCGATGCAGTGTTGATCAATACCGCGCGCGGCGCACTGGTGGACGGCGAGGCCCTCGCGGCTGCACTCAAGGCAGGCGAGCTCGGGGGTGCGGGGATCGATGTCCTTGCGCAAGAGCCGCCTGCGAAGGACGACCCGCTCCTCAACAGCCATATCCCGAATTTATTGGTGACGCCTCACATCGCCTGGGCGGCGCGCGAAGCGCGCCAGCGCTGCATCGATGAAATGGCCGCCAATATCCGGGACTTCCTCAACGGAGGCCGGCGCGGGCGGGTCGTCTGACTCAGGCTGCCTTTCTTAACCTCGGTTGGCCTTTTTCTCTCGCTTGGCGGCCCGCTTCTCTTCCAATGTCTTCGTCGGCTTCTTCTTGTCTTCTTTCTTTCGCTCCATACCCTTGCCCATGATTCACTCCTCTAATTGACGAACGATTAATCTTTCGCGCGGCGCCGGGACATTATTTTAGGCTTTGCAGTCTTTCCCGCTCGGGGGCTTAGCCCAAGATGACGGCCTATCGTAGCGCGGGGCGGCTTCGGAGGCTTTTCACTGACGCGGCTGATGCGCAGCTCTCGACCCGCCACTCGCACTTTCTGCAGTTCTTTAAATATGTTCTTGGGCATGCCTTCGGGCAAGTCTACGTAGCTATGGTCCTCGCGAATATCCACGCGCCCGATGTGCACGCCCTCGATGCCGGACTCGTTTGCAATGGCGCCAACGATGTTGCCGGGCTTGATCCCATGAACCGAGCCCACTTCGATGCGGAAAGTTTCCATTTGTCCCGTGCCCGATCGGCGCGGCCGATCAAACACCGGTTCTCCAGGCTCCGACGGGCGCATTCGCTCAGAAGGCCGCTCGCGCTCTGACGGGCGCACGCGCTCAGAAGGCCGCTCGCGCTCCGACAGGCGCACGCGCTCAGAAGGCCGCTCGCGCTCCGACGGGCGCACCCGCTCAGAAGGCCGCTCGCGCTCTTCGCGATGCGCATGCACTTCCGGCTCCCGCTCCGGCTTTGCTGCCAGCAGCAGCGGCGTATTCCCTTGAGAGAGACTCGCAAGAGCCGCGGCGATGTCGATGAGCGGTGCGCCGGACTCAGCCTCAAGCTGCTCCAAGACAGGCCGGTAAATATTGGCATCGCCCTTTGCGATGGTATCGGTAACGCGCTGCTTGAACTTGGCAATTCGCAGCGTGTTGACGGCATCGACGCTCGGCAGATTCATCGGTTCAATGACCTGACGCGTGGCTCGCTCGATGGCGCGCAGCATATTCCGCTCCCGCGGGGCGATGAACAGAATGGCCTCGCCCTTGCGCCCCGCCCTGCCTGTGCGGCCGATACGATGAACGTAGGATTCGGTATCGTAAGGAACATCATAATTCACGACGTGCCCGATGCGTTCCACATCGAGTCCGCGGGCGGCCACATCGGTGGCAACCACGATGTCGATCTGACCCGCTTTGAGCCGCGCCACCGTACGCTCGCGCAGCGGCTGCGCAATGTCGCCGTTGAGCGGCGCAGCCGCGAAGCCGCGGGCTTCGAGTTTTTCGGCCAGCTCCACCGTGGCCTGCTTTGTGCGGGTAAAAACCAGCATGCCGTCGAATGGTTCAGCCTCGAGAATACGCGTCAGTGCATCGAGCTTGTGCATGCCGCTGACCATCCAATATCGCTGCCGGATATTGGTCGCGGTGCTGGTCTTGCTCTTGATGGTGACTTCGACCGGCGCACGCAAATGTTTGGCCGCGATGCGCCGAATCGGCGCGGGAATCGTCGCGGAGAAAAGCGCGACCTGGCGCTGCGGCGGTGTTTGTTCCAGGATGCTTTCGACTGCATCGATAAAGCCCATGCGCAGCATCTCGTCAGCTTCATCGAGCACCAGCAGGGTCAGCCCCGTGAGCTTCAAGGTGCCGCGGTTCATGTGATCGATGACCCGTCCCGGTGTGCCCACCACCACATGCACGCCGCGCCGTAGGGCATTGAGCTGAGGCTGGTAGCTTTGGCCGCCGTAGATGGGCAAAACATGAAATCCTTTCAAGTGGGCGGCGTAGCGGAGGAACGCCTCGGACACCTGCAGGGCCAATTCGCGCGTGGGAACCAGCACCAAAACCTGCGGCTCGTGCCGCGTCAGATCGATTCTGGTGAGAGCCGGTAGCGCGAAGGCGGCGGTCTTGCCAGTGCCGGTTTGCGCCTGGCCCAACATGTCCTTGCCCGATAAGAGCACGGGAATGGTCTGGGCTTGGATGGGTGAAGGCGACTCATAGCCCACATCGGCAAGTGCACTTAACACCGGCTCCGACAGCTTAAGGTCTCGGAAACTCGCGGGACTTTCAATCGAGTCTGCCGGAACTGCGCTCATAGGAACTGCCTTGCAAAGGGTTGCGCAAGTCTAGCGGTTTGACCGCGTATTGCTACCATATCCCTATGGGACGCATATTCGAAGTCAGAAAACACGCCATGTTTGCCAGATGGAACCGCATGGCCAAGCAGTTCACGCGGGTTGCGAAGGACATTGCCATCGCGGTTCATGCCGGCGGCGCTGATCCCGCATCGAACCCCACGCTGCGCCGCGTATTGCAGAACGCGCGGGCGGTCAACATGCCGAAGGACAAGACCGACGCGGCGATCCGGCGGGCCTTGGGCAAAGATGCCGCCAACTATTCTGAAATTTTGTACGAAGGCTACGCCCCCCACGGCGTTGCGCTGCTGGTCGAAACTGCGACCGACAATCCCACCCGCACGGTGGCGAGTCTGCGCAATATCTTCATGAAGGGCGCGGGGAATCTCGGTACCACCGGCAGCGTCAGCTTTCTGTTCAAGAAAATGGGCGTTTTTCGCCTGGATCCGTCCAAGGTCAAGGATCAGGATGAGCTGGAGCTCGATCTGATCGACTACGGCTTGGAAGAAATGGGCGATAGCACAGGCGACAAAGGCGAGCCGCAACTGGTGATCCGCGGTGCCTTCAATGATTTCGGCAAGTTGCAGGAAGCCTTGGAGCGGCGCGGCATTACACCGCTGTCCGCTGAGCACGAGTACATCTGCTCCGTGCCAACCGAATTGCCCGAGGATCAAGCCAAGGAAGTGTTGGAACTGATCGACAAGCTTGAACAGGACGACGACGTTCAGAAGGTCTTCCACACCCTGGCCTAGGAGCCTTAACATGGGCAGTTGATCAAATTTAAATTTAGGGTAAGGCGTCGGCCTTCAGCTTGATTCATCTTGTCATCGAAATCGCAGCTTCCACGTTGAATATGTCAGAGCAAAAAGTTCCCTTAGGAGGATGTCGTGAGCAGACTATTTAAGTTTCTGATTCCTATGAGCATTTTGGCGACGAGTGGTTGCGTCGTGGCCCCGTACGGGTACTACCCCGGATACTACGGTCGCTACTACGGCCCGGGCGTTGGGGTTGTGGTTCAGTCACCCGTGGTGGTCGTGCGTCCCTACCGCTGGTAGGGCGGGCAGGTGAGATAATGGCGCCAATGGCAACTCACCCGTTCCGAATCGTCAATGTGTTCACTGAAGGGCGCGCTCCCTTCACCGGCAATCCGCTATGCGTGTTCGAGAACGGCGCGCACTTCAGCAGCGAGCAGATGCAGGCGCTCGCCCGTCAATTCAACCTGTCGGAAACCACATTTCTGCTGCCATCCTCGCGCGCGGATGCGCGAGTCCGCATTTTCACGCCGAGCTACGAAATGGCCTTCGCCGGCCATCCTACGCTGGGCAGCGCACATGTTTGCCGGGCGCTTAAGACAGGCGGGAACTCACTGGTACTGGAAATGCAAGCCGGACTCATCCCGGTGAGTTCCGAGGGGGACCGCTGGACCTTGTCTGCGCTGCCCGCCTCCTCGCGCGAAATCGACGTATCCCCCGATGTGTTGGCCGAGGCACTTGGGCTCGAGGTGAGTGACTTGGGCGACAGACCCTTATGGGTCAAAGCCGGCAAGGAGCAGTTGGTCGTGCCGCTGACCTCGACCGAGGCGGTGCGCCGTGCGGTTCCCGTGCCTTCGGCGATGGCAAAAATCCGCAGCGAAGACGGCCTTAGCATGGCGTATGTTTTTTGCCTGAGCGGCGAGGCGGCCGGGCGCGCTCGCGCGCTGGCGCGGTTCTTCTTTCCGAGCGCAGGGGCGCTCTTGGAGGATCCCGCCACCGGCTCGGCAACCGCCAATTTCGGAGCGTGGTGTGTGAGCATGAAGCGCTCGCTGCCGCTCAAGATCGAAATTTCCCAAGGCGAGTTGGTCGGCCGCCCGTCCACGCTGTTTCTCGAGGTGAACGCCGAAGGCCGAGTGTTCGTGGGCGGCGAAGTGCTCGAAATCGGCCGAGGTTCCGTTACTCTTTGATCTCATCTCCCGCGCCGCCGCGGGCGCTTGCATCGCCGACAATGGCGCCGGCCCAATGCATCACCGGCAAAAGCCGCGCGGATACCATCGACAGGGCCTTGGAGAAATTCACCCATCGCGCCTCCTGATGTTCCGGAAATCCGAGTTCCGGGTTGATGGGCAGATGCACTTGGGTGGCGGCGCTGCGCGCGATG
Source organism: Pseudomonadota bacterium (assembly GCA_030775645.1). Taxonomy (GTDB): domain Bacteria; phylum Pseudomonadota; class Gammaproteobacteria; order Steroidobacterales; family Steroidobacteraceae; genus Bog-1198. The sequence continues at coordinate 107,540 of JALYIT010000063.1, forward strand.
TAATAGCGCGAAATCTTACCTTTGTTGTACGGGCCCGTATCCATGAAGTCGGTGCCCCAATCGAAATGGAGGTCCTGCAACGTGGTCTCCTCGCGCACTTCGCGAAGCGCAGCGTCCAATGGCAGCTCTCCCGGCTCGACCAAGCCTTTAGGGAAATCCCAATTTCGATAAGCGCGAAGTAACAGATACCGCACGGCGGGTGCGGCTGAATGGACCACCACGACGCCCGCAGAAAGCCTGCGCGGATGCCCCGTTTCCGCCATAGGCTAGGCGGCCGCTGACAAGGGCGAGCGAATGAGATGGTCGAAGGCGCTGAGGGAGGCCTTGGCTCCTTCGCCTACCGCAATCACAATTTGTTTGTAGGGTACGACGGTGCAATCGCCGGCTGCGAACACGCCGGGGACGGAAGTCTGGCCACGAGCGTCGACCTCCACTTCGCCGCGTGGCGATAGCTTGACGGTACCTTTCAGCCAATCAGTGTTTGGAATCAGGCCGATTTGCACGAAGACGCCGGCGAGTTTCAGTTCGCGGATCTCGCCGCTGCTGCGGTCCTTATACTTGAGCCCGATGACCCGCTGGCCGTCGCCGAGCACCTCGGTGGTCTGCGCGCTGGTAATCACGGTCACGTTCGGCAGGCTCAATAGCTTGCGGGTCAGGACCGCATCGGCACGCAATTGCGGATCGAACTCGATGAGCGTGACATGACTTACCAATCCCGCAAGGTCGATGGCGGCTTCGACACCGGAATTGCCACCGCCGATGACCGCAACCTGCTTGCCTTTGAATAGCGGTCCATCGCAGTGCGGGCAATACGCTACGCCGCGATTGCGATACTCGCGCTCGCCCGGCACGTTGATCTCGCGCCAGCGCGCTCCGGTTGCAATGACCACGGAGCGTGCTTTGAGCGAGGCCCCGCCCTCCAATTTCACTTCGATGAGATCGCCCGGCACCAAGGCGTTCGCTCGCTGCAAGCTCATCACATCGACATCGTACGTGCCGATGTGCTGCTCGAATCCTGAGGCCAATTTATGGCCCTGGGTTTCCGTGACCGAAATAAAATTTTCGATGCCCACCGTGTCCAGAAGTTGTCCCCCCAGGCGTTCGGCGGCAATGCCGGTGCGGATTCCCTTGCGCGCGGCATAAATCGCTGCCGCCGCGCCGGCGGGACCGCCGCCGACGACAAGAACATCGTAGGGCGCCTTCGCATTGAGCTTGTCAGCCTGAAGTGCAGCGGCACCGGAATCGAGTTTGTGGACGATCTCCTCAAGTTCCATGCGGCCTTGACCGAAAGGTTGGCCATTGAGAAAAACCGCAGGTACCGCCATCACTTCGCGCCGTGCGACTTCTTCCTGGAACACCGCACCGTCAATCATGGTATGGCGGATTTTCGGATTGAGCGCCGCCATTGCATTCAACGCCTGCACCACGTCCGGACAGCTTTGGCAAGTGAGCGACACGAAGGTCTCGAAATTGAAATCGCCATCGAGCGCGCGAATTTGATCGGCCAGCTGCTCATCGATCTTCGGCGGATAGCCTCCAGTCTGCAGCAGCGCAAGCACCAGCGATGTGAATTCATGACCCATCGGCACACCGGCAAAGCGTACCTGGGCGGGGGCACTGGGACGGCGCAGCGCAAACGAGGGCTTGATCTGGGACTCGTCGCGCGCCGGCTCCAATTTCACGAGACTCGAAACCGACTCGATGTCCTGGAGCAGTTCAAGCATTTCCTGCGAGCTCGCGCCGCCATCAAGCGACGCCACGATCTCCACGGGGTGCGAGATGCGCTCCAGGTAACCCTGTAGTTGAGATTTGAGGTTGGCGTCCAGCATGATCGTTCCGCTGCCTTGAGTATTGGTGCTCCGGCGCACCGCGCTTTCGCGCGTTGCACCGGAGAACGCCTTAGATCTTGCCGACCAAGTCGAGCGAGGGTTTGAGCGTCTTGTCGCCAGGTGTCCACTTCGCCGGACACACTTCGCCCGGATGCGAGGCAACGTATTGCGCTGCTTTTACCTTGCGCAGCAACTCCTTCGCGTCTCGGCCGATGCCATTATCATGCACTTCCATCACCTTGATCTTGCCTTCCGGGTTGATCACGAAAGTTCCGCGGTACGCGAGTCCGTCCTCCTCGATCATGACTTCGAAATTGCGTGCCAGAGTTCCCGTCGGATCGCCGACCAGGGGATACTGCACCTTCATGATGGTGTCAGAAGTGTCGTGCCATGCCTTGTGAGCAAAGTGCGTATCGGTGGACAAGCCGTAAATTTCCACGCCCAGTTTCTTGAATTCCTCGTAGTTGTCGGCCAAATCTCCAAGCTCGGTCGGGCACACGAAGGTGAAATCCGCCGGGTAGAACACGAATATGGACCACTTTCCCTTGAGGGTTTCGTTGGTGATGGGTACGAACTTACCGTTGTGGTAGGCCGTGGCCTTGAACGGCTTGACTTCGGTATTGATCAAAGACATGGATAGCTCCTGATGCGTTTTTTAAACTGGAGGTCATGATATATCAGCGGAGATATTAGTCATATTGATTGTAATAATGGTATTGATAGATCATATCTATGGACAAAAATCGGTGAATCTCAAAGATTTGAAATATTTAGTGGCTTTGGCTGACACAGGGCACTTCGGCAAAGCGGCCGAGCGCACCTTCGTTAGCCAGCCGACTCTGTCCGCACAGCTCAAAAAACTTGAGCAATTCCTCGGTGTCAAATTGGTGGAGCGTCAGCCGAAGAATGTCCAGCTGACTGAAGTCGGCAAGCAAATAGTGGTCCGTGCTAGGCGTATGCTCAGTGAGGGCGATGAGATCATCGCTTTGGCTCGCAGCAATGCCGATCCGTTCGCCGGCAAGTTGAAAATCGGTCTGATACCAACCATCGGACCTTATTTGTTGCCGCGCGTGCTGCAGAAGATCCGCAAGGCCGTACCGCGGCTGGGGCTCATGCTCTATGAATACCAGACAGAGTCTCTGCTCAAGCGCCTGCGCGACGGAGAGATCGACCTCGGTATCTTGGCCCTGCCGGTCCTCCAGGACGGCCTGGAATCGCGTCCCTTGTACGAGGAAGCCTTTACTGTCGCCCTCCCCAACCATCATCCGCTGGCGGCGAAAAACAATTTTAAGGTTCAGGATCTGAAAGGTCAGACGCTGCTTCTGCTAGAGGACGGCCACTGTCTGCGCGACCAGGCGCTGGAAGTCTGCAGCCGCGTCGATGTGCGCGAGGTCGAGGATTTCCGCGCCACGAGCCTCGAAACGTTGCGCCAAATGGTGGTCGCCGGCTTAGGTATCACCTTGTTGCCGGAACTCGCCGTGGAGTCGCCCTTCGGCTCGCAGCGCGGTTTGACCATTCGGCAATTCAGCAACCCAAAGCCCTCGCGCACGGTGGGCGCGGTATGGCGCAAGTCCACGACGCGCGAGGCAGCGATCGGCGCCGTGTGCGCCGTCATGGACGGCGTCATGGAAAAAAAAGCTTGAAATCGACGCTTTGATTGTGATGCAGGTCTCACCTGGCGCCGGCGGTGAGATCTTAGTGCCGATCATTTCACATATTGTGCGGACGCGACGCGGCAAAATGGTAATCCAGGAAGGATCTGCCATGAATGCCCGCACCATCGCTCAAGGAAAATCCGCGCCCGTTCTACCGCGCTTCGATCGTGAGTTCATCGAAGAACACAACCTCTTGGAGCGGTACCTGGAAAACAAGCTGCCGTTTAAAGGTGCTCAAGACCTCGAAGCGTGGTGCCGCGCACATCCTGATTATCTGGATGAACTCAAGCTATCGGAGCGTGCGCATGCCAGCCTTAAATTGCTCGAGGCCAGCGGCCGCTCGCAGGATCTGCGCGAACCGAAGCCGCCCTGGTGGAAAAGTATCTACGTGCTCATCGGCCTCGGGTCCACCGCCCTTATCAGCCTCATAGCCTGCTCGGTCTTAGTCGGAAAATATTCGGTTCTGCAAGGAAAGCTCGACGATACCAAACGCATAATAAGCCAAGGCCCCTTGGTGCAACCCGCAGCCGAACGGGCCATTGCGGTGACCCCCGACCACGCACCCGGCATAAACCGCGCGCAGATCAAGCTCAGCAGAAATGCACCGCTGCTCATGGATGTGCACATCGATCTTGGCTACACCCAGAAGCTGACGCAATTTCGCATCGTCGTCGACAAGCAAGATCAAGGGCGCGCGCTTGTGCTCAACAACGTGCTCAAGGATTCGAATGGGGAATTGCGCGTAACCTTGAACTCTACCGGCCTTTCCGCCGGCCTTTATAGCATTCGGATTGAAGCGCTGCCGCCGCGCGGCGTTCCGTTGCCGATAGGCTGGCTGACGCTCGAAGTGCAGTGACGAGGGACCGGCTACGCGCCCCCGGCTACACGCCCCGGGCTAGGCGCCCCCATCACTCGTCGCGCAAGGATACGATGGGCGGCGTGTTCACGACACTGCGTGTTGCCAGCGTGCCGCTCAATCCGACCAACACCGTTCCGCATACCAAGCCGGTGACAAACACGAGTGGGTCTAAGGTGAAATCGAGAAAAAACAGACGTCGCGCCAGGAACCATCCAATACCCGTGGCGCCGAAGGCCGCCAGGGTGCCGGACAAAAAGCCGAGTGCCGAGAATTCCGCGGCGACCCCTTGCAGCACGGTGCTCCGGCTCGCGCCCAAGGTACGCAGCATCGCGCTTTCGTAGCGGCGTTCATCGCGGGTGGACTGCACCGCCGCGAGCAGCACGACGATTCCTGCGGCCAGCGTAAACAGAAACACGTACTGCACGGCAAGCGATGCTCGATCCATGATGGCGCGAATTTGTTTCAGGATCGCATCCACGTCGAACACCGATATGGTCGGAAATTGCCGCACCAGGTCGGCCAAGTACGGGCGCTGCGCGGAGTTGAGATACAAACTGGTCATGTAGGTCCCAGCGGCGCCATCCAGCAGCCCCGGCGGAAACACCAAAAAGAAGTTAGGCCGGAAACTATCCCAGCGGATTTTTCGAATGCTGGACACTTCGGCGGTCAACGGTTCACCGGCAACGTCGAAGCTCAGCTTGTCGCCGACTGTCAAATGCAGCGCGTCGGCATATTCGGAGGATACGGAAACCATGGGCTTGCCGGCATCGGCTGCCGTCCACCAGCGGCCGGCGACCAATTGATTGTCTTGCATCATTTCGGCCGACCACGTCAGGTTCTGCTCGCGCTCGACGTAGTTGCGGGCGGCATCGCCGCTCACCTTGAACGACTGCGGCGGCTGCGCATTGATGGCGGTTATGCGCGCGCGCACCATCGGATACATCTGCGGCGCGCCGAAACCGTGAGCCGTCAGAAACTCCTGCAGGGCCTGGCGTTGCTCGGGACGAATGTTGACCAGAAAATTGTTCGGCACATCGCTCGGCAGACTGCGCCGCCAATCCGCGAGCAAATCGCCGCGCACTACTGCGAGCAACAGCAGCACCATGAGTCCCAACCCGAATGCCACGATTTGCACCACACTACCGGTGCCGCGGCGAGACACATTGGCCAGGCCATAACGCCAGGCCACACCCACACCGCCCCTTAACCGGCTGGTCAATCGCACCAAGGCGAAGCCGGCCAGCGTCAGCACCAGGCCTACCCCCAGCACTCCGGCCAAAACGCTGAACACCAGTTCTGTGTCCCGCACCATGCTCCAGAGTATCGCCATCAACGCGGCGAGCGCCAGCAAGTAACTCACTCCGTAGCGCAGCGGCGGAGCAGTCACTGTTTTGCGCAGTACCCGGGCCGGTGGCGTGCTCTTCAGCTGCAAAAGCGGCGGCAAGGCGAAGCCAATCAGCATGGCGATCACGGTGACAGATGCGATCGGCAGGGGTGCCAAAGATGCCGCCGGCAACTCGCTCGGGATGAGGCTCTTCAGGAGCCACACCAGTCCCGATTGCGCCAAATAGCCGAAGGCCGTGCCGAGGATGACGGCGGATAAGGCCAGCAGCGTCAGTTCGATGATGGAGATGCCAAGCACGAAACTTTGCGATGCACCCATACATTTCATCAGCGCGACCGCATCGATGTGGCGCGCGGCATAGCGCCGGGCACCCATGGCAACAGCCACGGCCGCGAGCAACACGGAGGCGAGGCTCGCGAGGTTGAGGAAGCGGCTGGCACGGTCGATTGCGGCATTGAGTTGACGGCTCGAATCCTCGACATCCTTCAGCCGTTCACCGGAGGCCTTGGTGTTCTGCAAATAGTCGCGAAAATCGTTGATCTGCGCGGGGGCGCCGGCAAACAGCGCCGCGTACATGGCGCGACTGCCAGGCTGAACCAGTTGAGTTGCCGGGATATCGTCGTAGTTGAGCAAAGCGGCGGGCGCGAGGTTTACGAAACCGGTGCCTTGATCGGGGCGGTAATCGAGAACCTCGGTTATCTTGAAGTCCGCAGCACCGATTTTCAAGCTCGTCCCGAGTTCCAGCTTGAGTTGTGCGATGATGCGGGCATCGATCCATACCTCCCCGCGGCCCGGCACTCGATCGGTGGTTCGCGGCACTCCAAACGGAACATCGGCCACACGCAAACGACCGCGCAAGGGATACTGCGCGGTGACCGCATTCAGAGCCGCCAGTTGGCTTAGATCCCCGCTGAATATGGCGGTGGGAAAAGAGATCAACTGCGCAGTGCGCAGTCCGCGCTTGCGCGCTTCATCGAAATAGCGCTGCGAAATCGGCGCCGGACCTTCCAGGCGCAAATCTGCCGCCAATACCTCAGCCGCTTGCGCGTGCACGCCTTGCGAAATGCGGCTGGTGAAAAATCCCACGGCGGTCAAGGACAGCACCGCCACCACCAATGCCAGCGCCAGCACGGAAAGCTCGCCGGATTTTAAATCGCGCCAAAGGTTGCGCAATGCGAATCGCAGCGCTTGCATCAATTCACCGTTTGGCCGGCATCGAGTTCCAGCACTCGGCTGCACCGGCTCGCGAGTGTTCGGTCATGGGTGACCAACACCAAAGTGCTGCCTGTTACACGGTTGAGCTCGAACAACAGATCGGTGATGCGTTGCCCGGTGGCCGTATCGAGATTGCCGGTCGGCTCGTCGGCGAAAAGCACCGCCGGACGCGTCACGAAAGCGCGGGCAATGGCAACACGCTGCTGCTCACCGCCGGATAGTTGCTTCGGATAGTGCGCCATTCTAGGCGTCAACCCCACATCTGAAAGCGCCCGCGCGGCCACTTGACGCGCGTCGCGCCTGCCGCCCAGTTCCAGCGGCAACATTACATTTTCGATCGCGGTGAGCGAGGGGATTAGATGAAAAGACTGGAATACAAACCCTACGTGTTTGCCGCGAATCGCCGCGCGACCATCTTCGTCAAGTTCCGTCAGGTCAACCCCGGCGATCAGCACACGTCCGGTGCTGGGTGAATCCAGTCCCGCAAGCAAGGCTAACAGGGTGGACTTACCCGCGCCCGATGCGCCGACGATGGCCAGTGTCTCGCCGGTTCGCACACTCAAGCTGACATCGGCGAGAATGGTCAGAGCCCCGTCTGGACTTGCGACAGTCTTCGAAACATTTTTGGCTTCAAGTACGATGGGGTTGGCGTCGATTTTGGATTGACCTTGCATCAGGAGTGCTCGTGAAACGGCTTTTTGCCCTATTCATCCTAGTTATTGCCTCCGCTTCGGCGCACGCCGAAGACCCAGTGATTCTCGTATTCGGCGACAGCATCAGCGCCGGCTACGGATTGGCGCACGCAGAACAAGGCTGGGTGGAGTTGCTCAAGACCAGGCTCAAGACTCAAGGGTACGGTTACCAAGTCACCAATGCCAGCGTCAGCGGCGAGACCACTGCCGGCGGCCTCGCTCGACTGCCGCGGGCGCTGGCGCTTCACCACCCGAAAATCGTGATTCTGGAGCTCGGCGGCAACGATGGATTGCGTGCGCTGCCCATCGCGCAAATGCGCGCCAATATGGGGCAAATGGTCGAGCAGGCGACCGCCGCCGGCTGCAAGGTATTGTTGTTGGGGATGCGGATGCCGCCCAATTATGGCCCTGAATACACCGACCAATTCGCATTGGTTTTCAGCGATTTGGCCCGCACGAGAAAATTACCCGTCGTGCCGTTCCTACTGACCGATATTGCCCTTACCCCGAATCTTCTGCAAGGCGATGATATCCACCCCAATGCCGCCGGCCAGCCCATTCTTCTCGAGAATGTCTGGCCGGCGCTCAAGCCCCTGTTACAGAAATAGCGCGCTTAACGCTGCGCCCCTAGTTCAGTGACGGCTTCGTGTTCAACCACTGGCCCACGCCGCCGTGTTTAGAGCAGGTACCGCTGTGGCGCGTCGACTTCGAATACGTGCCGTCTTTGCACTTCGCGGTGGCACCGGTCGCATCGGTATTGGCCTCGGCGGCTTCAGGCGCGGACTTGGTCGCGGTCGATGACCTGGCCATCGAGGTCGAAGGAGCGGGTTTTGCAGGCGTTGAGGCTGGGGCTGGCTCAGCCGCCGCAGCAGTGGCTGGTTTGGCCATTGTTGCCTTTTGCATGCCGCCATGGCCGCTGCAAGTGCCCTTGCCGGTGGAAGTGCTGGTGGTACCGTCCTTGCAGGTCATCGGCGCAGCGGGGTCCGCCGCAAGACTGGGCATCGCCAGGGCGAATACCAGTAAAGGTGCTGCGACAAGGCTAGCAATCGTTGTCTTTTTCATCGAAAACTCCCAGGTTGATTTGGCTCTTTAAGATTGTAATCCTATTTTTACAGAATGCGATTGCCCTTCAGTGCGGGCGATCGAGGGGCAATATGCTGTTCACTTGGATGACAAAGCGTGTGTACTGGCCCTGGGCCACGCCTTGCAGAATCTTACCGTCTACAATGACATGCGTATTCTCGCCGATGCTGTCGGGAAACTCAGTCAGCCCCACAAGCTGCGAATCATTTGCCGGCAGGCAGTGAAAACTCAAGGCCGGCGAATAGATGTATTGAGACTTGTCCAATATCAAGATCGGCACGGTGTCTACACCGTCCCTCTGCGGGAATTCGCGAAAGTGCACTCGCCCGGTAAAATCGTGCCTGACTTGCAGCCACAGGCACGGGCCGCTGCCGAGGACGCAGCCAGACAGCGAAATGCACAGACCGAAACTCAAGAGTGGTCGCAGGTTCATTAACTTTCCTTTGTGGCTGTCAAGTTTGCGCTGCGCGCACAACGTTGCATATCCATATTCGTTGGTGGGAATTCATGCGTGCTTAAGTGTACCTGCGAGGCGAGACAACGTTGCTGGCGTCCTGATCGGGTGCTATACACGCGGTACAATTTAAGAGGCATACCCGCTTGGATCGAAATTGGCTCCTTCATTATCCGCCTGGCGTTCCAGCGGACATAGATCCTGAGGCGTATCCATCGCTGAAAGAGGCGATCGAAGAGGCTTTCACCGACTATCGGCAACAGCCGGCGTTCACCAACATGGGCGCAACCCTCAGCTACGCGCAATTGGATGAATTGAGCCGCGCGTTCGCTGCCTGGCTGCAGCATAAAGCCGGCCTCGTTGCCGGCGATCGCGTGGCATTGATGATGCCGAATATATTGCAATACCCGGTCGCGCTTTTCGGCGTGCTGCGCGCCGGCATGGTGGTGGTCAATACCAATCCGTTGTATACGGCGCGCGAACTCGAGCACCAGCTGAAGGATTCCGGCGCGAAAGCCATCTTGATCCTGGAGAACTTCGCGCACGTACTGCAGCAAGTCTTGCCGCGTACCTCTCTGAAACACGTGGTGGTCACGGGAATCGGCGATTTACTGTCGACTCCCAAAGGCATGATCGTGAACTTTGTTTTGCGGCATGTGCGAAAGCAGGTTCCGCCGTGGAAGATGCCGGGATCAGTGTCGTTCAAAAATGTCTTGGGAATGGGTCTGGGACTTCAATTGTCGCCCACCACCTTAGGTCCAGAAGACATCGCCTTTCTGCAATACACCGGTGGTACCACCGGCGTCGCCAAGGCCGCCGTTCTGACCCATCGCAACATGGTGGCGAATATGCTGCAGTCTTTGGTTTGGATAAGACCGGCACTAGAGTCGGGCGGCGGCCGTATAGTCATTACGGCGCTGCCGCTGTATCACATCTTCGCGCTCACCAGTAACTGCCTGGCTTTCCTGCCCTTGGGCGCCCGCAATGTGTTGATCACGAACCCGCGCGATTTTCCCGGATTCGTTGCGGAACTGAAAAAGTACAAGTTCAATTTCATCAGCGGTGTGAATACGCTGCTCAATGCGTTGCTGCACACCCCAGGATTTGAGAGCGTGGACTTCAGCGCCTTGCGCGCCACTTTCGCCGGCGGTATGGCGCTGCAGCCGGTTGTGGCGGCGCGGTGGAAGGAGGTCACGGGCAATAACGTGGCTCAAGGCTGGGGCTTGACCGAAACTTCGCCCATGGTGACGGCCAATCCCATCGGAATGCCGTTCAATGGGTCCGTTGGGCTACCCGTGTCATCAACGGATGTTTCGATCCGGGATGATGACGGCATGGAGTTGCCCGTAAACGGCGTCGGTGAAATCTGCGTTTTTGGACCGCAGGTGATGCGCGGTTATTGGAACCGCCCCGACGAAACCGAGAAGGTCATGTTCGGCGATTGGCTGCGCACCGGCGACATCGGCCGCATGGATGAAAAGGGCTTCGTCTATATCGAGGACCGGAAGAAAGACATGATATTGGTGTCCGGATTCAATGTGTATCCGAACGAAATCGAGAGCGTTCTCGCGGCGCATCCCGGCGTACTCGAGGTCGCCGCCGTGGCCCAACCCGACGACAATTCAGGCGAGTCAGTGGCGCTGTTCGTGGTGAAGAAGGATCCGAATCTGACCGCGGAAGCGTTGATCGCATTCAGCCGCAAGGAGCTGACCGGCTACAAGGTCCCAAAGCACGTGTACTTCCGCACCGAGCTGCCCAAGACCAACGTCGGCAAGATCTTGCGCCGCGCGCTGCGAGACGAGCTGCGCAGCGCGCCGGCCACCGGTAGCAAGTAGATTTATTGACATCCCGCCGGCATCTATCAGCCCGGTATCTTGTAGTTTTGTACAGTCTCGACCAGCAGCGCCACGCGCGCTGGATCCACCTCCGGAGTGATCCCGTGTCCCAAGTTGAACACGTGCCCGGGGCCGCCGCCGTAGCTCTCGAGCACCCGCACTGTCTCGCCGCGAAGGGTTTCAGGCGGCGCGAACAGAGCCGACGGGTCGAGATTGCCTTGCAACGCCACGCGTCCATCGACGGCTTTGCGGGCATCGCTCAAGTCGGTGGTCCAATCCACGCCGACGGCATCGCAACCGATGGCGGCGATTTTCGCCAACCAGGCGCCGCCGCCCTTGGTAAATACGATATTGGGAACGCGCCGGCCTTCGGATTTTTTGGTCAGCGCATCAACCACATTTGCCATGTGACGCAAGGAGAATTCTTCGTACTGCGCCGGCGTCAAGACTCCGCCCCACGTATCGAATAGCATCACGGCCTGCGCGCCCGCGGCAATTTGCGCATTCAAGTAAAGGATGGTCGCTTTGGCAAGCAGCTCCAGCAAGCGATGCAGCTCCCGCGGTGACTCGTACATCATGCGTTTAATGAGGCCGAAGGTTTTGCTGCCGCCTCCCTCCACCATATAGGTGGCGACGGTCCAAGGGCTGCCGGCGAATCCGATCAGAGGTATGCGACCGGCCAGCTCGCGGCGCACTCGCGCCACCGCGTCGGTAACATACTTCAGTTCCCGTCCCGGATCGGGAACACCCAGCCTGTCGATGTCGGCCGGGGTTCGCACCGGGCGCTCGAATTTGGGGCCCTCGCCTGCTTCGAACTCCAATCCCAAATTCATGGCGTGAGGGATCGTCAGGATGTCGGAAAACAGAATGGCTGCATCGAGCGGGAATCGGTCCACTGGTTGCAGCGTTATCTCGCAGGCAATCTCCGGATTCGTGCACATCTCCAGAAAGCCGCCGGCGCGCGTTCGCGTGGCGCGATATTCCGGAAGATAGCGGCCCGCCTGGCGCATGAGCCAAATCGGCCTGCGCGGCGTTGGCTCGCGCAGCAGCGCGCGCAGCAATAAGTCGTTCTTCAGCGGTTCACTCATCGTTGCTCATTTCCCTTTCGTTCAAAATCACTCGCATTCAAGTTCGCTCGCCCGGATCGAACAGCCGGCGGTGTTCCAGAATGGCATATCGATCAGTCATGCCGGCAATGTAATCGGCCACTGCGCGGGCGCGGCCGGCAGGACCCTGCACCAATTCCAACCGCGTCCGGGCCTCGTGCTCATCGGGCATGAGCCCAGGATCATTGAAGAAGGCATCGAACAGCTCGCGCACCACGTTACGGGCCTTGGACGTCATGCGCCTTACCTTGTAGTGCTTGTACAAATGCTCGCGTAGGAAGGTCTTGAGCGCATGATTCAATTCGCGCGTGGCAGGGCTGAAACCGATTAAGGCCGCCGGCTGCGATCGCACCTCGGCGATGGAGCGGACACCCGACACGCCAAGCCGGGCCGAGGAGGAATCGATCAGGTCGCTGACGAGGTGATTGATCATCCGGCGCAAAACCTCGTAGACGAGGCGGCGGCCCGCCAGAGCAGGGTATTTCGCTTGCACTTCATCGTGATAGCCGCGAAACAGCGGCACTGCGAGCAGGTCCGCAAGGCTGATCAGGCCAGCGCGAATGCCATCCTCCACGTCGTGGTTGTTATAGGCAATTTCATCGGCGAAATTGGCCAGTTGCGCTTCCAGACCGGGTTGTTGGCGGTGGATGAACCGTTCGCCCACATCTCCCAGCAGAACCGCGTTGTTGTACGAGCAGTGCTTCAAAATTCCTTCGCGGCATTCGAAGGTTAAATTCAAGCCGTCGAATTCTGCGTAGTGCTCCTCGAGTTCATCAACCACGCGAAGCGATTGCAGATTGTGTTCGAAGCCCCCGAAATCACTCATGCAATCGTTCAATGCGTCCTGACCCGCGTGCCCGAACGGGGTGTGCCCAAGGTCGTGGGCGAGGCAAATCGCTTCGGATAATTCTTCGTTCAGCTTCAAAGCACGCGCGGCGGTACGGGCTATTTGCGCCACTTCCAACGAGTGGGTAAGCCGGGTCCTGTATAGATCTCCTTCGTGGTTGACGAAAACCTGCGTCTTGTAGACCAGGCGCCGAAACGCGGTGGAGTGCACGATGCGGTCGCGGTCACGCTGATATTCGGAGCGGTATTCCGGCGGCGGCTCCGGATGGCGGCGTCCCCGGGAATGCTCGGCGTGAGCGGCGTAAGGCGCGAGCCCGCTCATCCGAAGTGCTCCACCAAGGTAGCCTCCAGAGCAGCCCTCGGATAGCGATCGGTCACGATGGCGCGGCCGAGCTTTTCGAGCAGCACCAGCCGTATCGAGCCGGACATGACCTTCTTGTCCATTTGCATCAATTGTTGGGCTTTTGAGGCGCCGATGCGCGGCGCCTCGGTCGGCAGACCGGCGCGCACCAGAATCTCGCGCAAACGCGCTTTGACAGGCGCATTGATCAAACCCATGCGATGAGACAGATCCGCGGCGATGAGCATGCCTATGGCAACTGCTTCGCCGTGCAGGTATTTCTCGTAAGCAGTCGCCGCCTCGATGGCGTGACCGAATGTATGGCCGAAATTCAAAATCGCGCGCAGGTCATTTTCGCGCTCATCCCGCTCGACCACTGTGGCCTTGATTTCGCAAGACCTGCTGATTGCGTAGGCGAGGGCTTCGGCATCTCGGGCGAGTAACTTCGGCATTTCGCGTTCGAGCCAGCCGAACAGCATGGGGTCCCAGACACAGCCATGCTTAATAACTTCGGCAAGACCGGATTTCAACTCCCGGTCCGGCAACGTAGCGAGCGCATCCGTGTCGGCAATCACGGCGCGCGGCTGATAAAAGGCCCCGATGAGGTTTTTGCCTGCGGAGTGATTTACCCCGGTCTTGCCGCCCACCGATGAGTCGACCTGGGCGAGCAGCGTGGTGGGCAATTGCACATAGCCGATGCCACGCTGGTACGTGGCGGCGACGAAACCGGCGATGTCGCCGACCACGCCGCCTCCCAAGGCGAGCACGGTCGCGTCGCGATTCATTTTATTGCCCACCAAGGCGTCGAATACCCAACCGGCTGTTTGCAACGTCTTGTGCTGCTCGCCGTCGGGCAAGATGCATTCGGCAATATGTTTTTGTCCTAGGCTTCCCGTCAATTTTGCGAGGTAAAGCTTGCCGACGGTGGTATTGGTCACCACCAACACGTCACGACCGGGGATCAGGCTCTCTAGCAAAGCGCGATCCGTCAGCAGTCCCGAACCTATGGATATGGGGTAACTCGCGGCTCCTAAATCAACTTGAATGGTGTGCACGGGGTGATTATACGAAGTTACGGTTTCTGCGCCCGCCGCAATTCTTGGTGTATTTCTTCTGCTACCAGCTGTACCCGCCGGCCATCGGTGGTCACCGTGAGATCCGCGATTTCGGCATACAAGATAGCTCGGCCTGTCATCAGGTCCTTGAGCGTCTGCGCCGGATCCGTGTCTTGCAACAAAGGCCGATGCCGGCCATGGCGGGTGCGCTCAATTTGTTGATTGACCGAGGTCGCCAGGTAGACCACCACGCCGCGTTCGGCGAGTGCTCGGCGGTTTGCCGGGTCGATGACGGCGCCGCCGCCAGTGGCTAGCACAATGCAGTCCAGCTGCGTCAAGCGGTCGATCGATTCCTTCTCGCGCAGCCGAAAGCCCAATTCACCTTCTTTCTCGAAAATGAACGGGATATCCACGCCGGTTTTTGCCTCGATATCCGCATCACTGTCATGAAAGGTGTAGCGAAACAGGCGTGCAAGCTGCCGTCCGACCGCTGTCTTGCCCGACCCCATCGGTCCGATAAGGAAAATGTTGCGCTTGGTGAGCATGATCGTTGCAGATCATAGCGGACCGCATGGTTTGTCTGATGTTTGTTGCGAAATAAGGGCGCAACATCGCCGCTCGGAAAAAAAACGGGGCGCCTTAACGGCGCCCGTCGTTGGGGGTTTGTCAGCTTTTCCGACCCGCTAGTAGAGGTTCGATCCCTCGCGCAAAATCTTCGGCGTGATGAAAATCAACAATTCGGTCTTGTCGTTGACATCCTTGGTGCTGCGGAAAAAGTAACCGAGCACAGGGATATCGCCCAGGAAAGGCACCTTGTTTGCGTCTCTCGACTTCTTAGTGTCGAGGATACCGCCGAGCACAACGGTCTGGCCGTCATTGACCAGCACTTGGGTGAGGATCTGGCGCGTATCGATCGAGGGCACACTGCCGCCGGTGGCGCTCGTTACCTGCTGACCGACCGAGTCGTCGGACACGTCGAGGTCGAGGATCACGCGATTGTCAGGCGTGATCAGCGGTGTGACCTGGAGCTTGAGCACCGCTTCCTTGAATTGAGTGGTCGTGGCGCCGCTCGACGCCGATTGCTGGTAGGGAATTTCCACACCCTGCCTGATCGTGGCTTGCTTCTGATTGGCTGTAATCACGCGAGGCGAAGAGATGGTCTCGCTCTTGCCTTCGTTTTGCGCCGCCGCAAGTTCCAGGTCGATGAGATAACTGCCGTTCAACAGCGAAATGCCGATGCTGCCATTGGTATTCGCGGCAGGCGTGTTGACCTGGTAGCGGTTGTTGAGGGTGGTCGACGGCAAGCTCCCTTTGCCGCCGTTGATGATCTGGTTCGCGCCCAAGCCGTTGCCGGTGACGGCCAAGAGACCACCAGGGCCATTCTGTTGAGCCGTGCTGATGCCAAACCGGGCGCCGAGGTCGCGCTCAAACTTATCGGTGACGATGACGATGCGCGCTTCGATCAAGACCTGCTTGACGGGCACGTCCAAGGCCTGCACGAGCCGGCGGATGTCGGCCAGCTTATCGGTGGTGTCCTGCACCAGCAGCGTGTTGGTGCGTTCGTCGATCGCCAGGCTGCCGCGCGGTGACAGCATGGATTCCTTGGCATTGGTGGTCTTGATCAACTTCGCCAGGTCCGACACCTTGGCATAATTGACCTGCATGAATTCGGTGTGGGTGGGAGAGAGTTCCTGCACTTCTTTATGGGCAGCGAGTTCGGCCTTCTCACGCGACGCCAGTTCCTCGGTCGGCCCGATAATGATGACGTTGTCCTGGCGGCGCTTGTCCAAGCCCTTGGTGCGCAGCACGATGTCGAGCGCCTGGTCCCAGGGCACATTCTGCAAGCGCAATGTCAGATTGCCGGAAACGGAATCGCTGACCACAATATTCTGGCCGCTGGTGTCAGCGAGCAATTGCAATACCGAACGCACGTCGATATCCTGGAAATTCAAGGTTAAACGTTCGCCGGTGTATTCCTTCTTCTCTTCCGCACCCGCCGTACGCTTCGAGGAAGCCTTGATTTCAACGGTGTATTGAGTGTCGGATTGATATGCCAGCTGCTCGAATTCTCCTTGCGAGCTGATCACCAAGCGCGAGCTGCCATCGACGCGGACCGCATCGACGGTTTGCACGGGCGTCGCGAAATCCATGACATCATAGCGGCGCATCAAGTTCTTGGGCATGACGGTGCCGGCAAAGTCGACTACGATCTGCTGGCCTTCCTGACGCACGTTGACCGGGGTACGGGGATCGGTGAGCTGTACGATCACGCGGCCCGTGCCGTCGGAACCACGGCGAAAATCGATGGTGCGGATGGCGCGCTCCGCGGGCGCACCCGATGAGTTCGCTGCCGCGCGCGGCTGGATGGGCTTGCCGACATCGGCGCCGGGCTGCTGGCCCAACGTGACCACAATCATGTTGCCATCCACTTTCGTGGTGTACGGCATCAAACTGTCGACGTTCACGACCAAGCGCGCGCGGCCATTGGCCTCGGCCGCAAGCACCGTGTCAACGCCGCCGGAGTGCACGTCGAAACGACGCGAGGCGAGAGCCAGCGTTGTGTTAGGCAAGTCGAACGCGATGCGCGCCGGCTTGTCGATGGTGAAAGGCAGCGGCTCGGGAGCCGGGCCGCTCATGTGCAGCTTGAGCTGCACCTGTTGACCCGACAAGGTTTGAACGTCGACGGACGTCAGCTGAACGGGATCCGCGGCCCTTGCCGTGAAACTGGCCGCCGCCAATGCGACGAATGCCATCGCGCCCATCGTAGCCATCCGCAATTGAATTCTAATCATGCTTTCATCTCCCTGTGGCTTCAATTGGCCAATGCCAACGAAGCCGGTCGCTCTATGTAGCCGCCGAGACCATCCGGAATGATTTCGACCAGGCTAATCCTGCCGCCGGTTATTTCCGTCACTTTGCCGTCGTTCTGACCGAGGTAGTTGCCCGGTTGAACCTTATGCACCAGGCCGTCTTTGGATTGCACGAGCCCGTAAAAATTGCCGCCCACCTTGAAGGTGCCCACCATTTTCAAGGTGTCCAACGAAAAGCCCTCCAAGAATTCGCGGTTGCGCCGCGAGTTGCGTTGCGCGCTAGCTTGGCCATTGCCCGCATTCGGGCCCAGTGGCTGGAAGGGCGAGCGCAGGTTGGCCGCTGAGTACACGTAAGTCTCGTAGGGCTTCACTTCGGGCAAGGGCTGAATACGGCCGCCCGGCTTCTTCTTAGTTGCCTCGATCCAGTTCTGTAAATCCGATTGACCCCTCGAACAGCCGGCCGCGACCAATGCCGCAAGCAGGATGCCTATCAGGCCAATACCCGATGTCTGTCTCACGTCTTGCCTCCCGCCGCCGCCGCTGCCGCCGCCGGTGCCGCCGGTGCCGCCGCACCTTTTTTCGGCGCCGCCTTCGCAGCCCCTTGATCTTCGATGTAGCGGTAAGTTTTTGCGGTCACGTCCATGGTCAGGTTGTCGTAGCCGCCCTTCGCATCCACCGGTGAAATTTGGATGTCATTTAAAGTCACGATGCGAGGCAACGCAGCGATGCCGCTCACGAATCTGCCGAAGTCGTGGTAGCTGCCCACGAGTTTGATTTTGATCGGCAGTTCTGCGTAAAAACCATTGCTCTTCTCGCTTCCCGGCTGGAACAGTTTTTCCTGCAGGCCGGCAGCGAGACCGGTTTGCGAAATATCGACCAAAAGATTGGGCACCTCGGTTTTGCCGGGCAATTGGCGCAACATCGCACCGAAGCTGCGCTCCATTTCACCGATTTGAGCCCGATACGCATCAAGATTCGCGGCGCGCTGCTGCTTGCTTTCAAATTGTGCGCGCAGGTCCAATTCATCTGCTTCCGCTTTTTGCAGCAGGGGCCGATCGTCGTTCCAAACCACGAGATACCAGCCGAGCGCGGCGACCACCGCAAAGCCTAGCACTACGAAGAATCCGCGCACCGCCACGGGCCAGCGGCCTACGTCGCGCGGATCGATAGTACGGAGTTGATCGTAAAAGTTCATTTCGCCGCAACCTTCTTAACCGTTGTTTCGCCGCCGTTTTCCACATCGACCCCGATCACATCGCTGCTGAGGGTGAAGCTGGAGCCGCCGGTCGGAGAATCCTTGGAGGTCTCCACCACTTGCAGCTGCGGGTTATCCATCCACGAGGAGGAATCGATATTGCGCATGAACGTCGAGACGCGCGTGCTCGACTGGGCGACACCCTTCATTTCGAGCTTCTTTCCGTTCTCTTTGATCTGTGTCAGGTAAATGCCTTCCGGGACCGTTTTCACGAGCTCGTCGAACAGGTGCACGATCTCGGGCCGCTTGCGCTGCAATTTCTCGATGATTTCCATGCGCGCCACCAGGCGCTGTTTGCGTTTCTCGAGATCTTGAATATCGGCGATCTGCGCATCGAGCTTGACGATCTCCTTTTTCAGAAGGTTGTTCTTGGCGTTCTGCGCGTCGATCCAGCTGCCGTACAGCAGTTTGCCGCAGCCGACAAAGATGATGCCGGCAAGGGCTGCGCCGCCGAGGGCGACCAGGAATTCGCGCCGTCGAACCTTTCGTTCTTGTTCGCGCCAGGGAAGTAGATTAATACGCGGCATGGCTACTCTTTAGTCGAAGCTGCGCAGCGCTAGGCCGCAGGCTGTGAGTAATGCGGTGGCGTCGCGCGCCACTGCTTGGGCTTTTGCCTTGGACGACACTTTCATGTTGCCGAGCGGGTCGCCTTTCTCCGCCGGCACGCCGACCCGGCTCGAGATGACATCGGCAACGCCCGGAATATTCGCGCAACCGCCGCAGATCAAGATTTGATCCGGCTGTGCGCGCCCGCTGCCCGAAGCCAAATAAAATTGCAAGGAACGGCTGACTTGCTGAGTCATGTCGTCGATAAAAGGATCCAACACCTCGGGCTGGTAGTTGCTGGGCAGACCGCCTTCTTTCTTGGCGCGGCCGGCTTCTTCCATGCTCAATCCGTAAGTCCGCATGATTTCCTCGGTCAGCTGCTGGCCGCCGAAAGCGAAGTCACGGGTGTAGATCACCCGCATATCGCGCAGTACGCTGAAAGTGGTGCTGCTCGCGCCGAAGTCGACCACGGCGACGGTGCGATCGAGACCGCCATCGGGCATCTGGTGACGCATCAATGCGCAGGCATTTTCCAGCGCAAAGGCCTCGACATCGACGAGGTGGGCGGTCAAACCGGAGGCCTGAACTGCAGCCTGGCGCTGCTCCACGTTTTCGGTACGCGTCGCGACCAGCAGCACATCGAGCATGTCCGGGTCTTTTTCAGACGGGCCCACCACCTGGTAGTCGTAGCTAACCTCTTCCATGGGGAAGGGAATGTACTGGTCGGCCTGCATTTCGACCTGGCCTTCCAAGTCGTTTTCACCGAGATTCTTGGGCATCTGGATCACTTTGGTGATCGCAGCGTCGCCGCTGATGGCAATGGCCGCGAGGCGGCTCTTGGCGCCGGAGCGCTTCACCGCACGCCGAATCGCCTCGCCGACTGCTTCCGCATCGACGATGGCTTTCTCGTTAATGGCGTTATGCGGCGTCGGCTCGGCAGCATACGACTCAACGCGATACTGGCCACCCGACATCGTAAGCTCGATGAGCTTCACCGACGAAGTGGTTATGTCAAGTCCCAGAAGCGGACGATATCTTTTTCCTAACGACCACACAGATTTTTTCCCTTTTTGCTCAATACCTTGTAGGTCGAATCCGGCACGAGATTAGCCATGACCAGCGAACTTAGCAAGCAACTGTTAAATAGAACGTGAAGCGACTCACGCTACTCGCCGGGCTGGCATTCGAAGCCGGCAAAATTGGACTCCGGGCGGCGGTTTGGTGGCATGCGAGGCGGCATTTACTCATCCGTCAAGACCTCAGCCTGCGTCAGGCCGTGAGTTCGGTTAATCTCATCTGTCATGCACCGTGTCCTTCCGAGGGACGCCCTTTTCCGGACCGGTGGCCTTGCGTCCCATCTTTCGATGAGTACGCTCACGTAACCGGCGGTAATATGAAGCTCATGTCCACCGGCGCAATAAGTTAGAACGGTTTTCTGTGGCCCGACGTTACCTAGTTCTCATCTCAAGAATTTGTGCGGTTCTAGTTGGCGTAATAGCGCTTATTGCGTTCGCAAACGTATGTGCTTATGTTTACTTGCGGCCAGCCTTGCCGGATGTGGGAAGCCTCAGGGAGGTCCAGCTGCAAGTGCCGCTGCGCATTTATTCCCGCGACGGCAAGCTGATCCAGTCGATCGGCGAGCAACGCCGTATCCCGGTCCGCTACGAACAACTGCCCAAGAAATTGGTCCAGGCATTCCTGGCGACCGAGGACGATCGGTTCTTCAGGCATCACGGGGTGGACTGGCAGGGAATTTTGCGCGCCGCCGTGGCCAACCTCAAAGCCGGCGGCATACGGCAGGGCGCCAGCACCATCACCATGCAGGTGTCGCGGGATATGTTCTTGACACCGCGCCGCGACATGAAACGCAAGATGAGCGAGATCTATATTTCCCTTCTGATGGAAGCTGAATTTACCAAGGAGGAAATATTCTCCTTGTATGTGAACAAGATTTTCCTGGGACAGCGCTCATACGGCGTGGGCGCGGCTGCCGAGGTGTACTTCGGCAAGACCATCGATCAGCTGAGCCTGGCCGAGACGGCCACCTTGGCCGGCATCCCCACCGCGCCTTCGATGGTGAATCCGGTAGCCAGCGCGGAAGCGGCCAAGATTCGACGCGCGCACGTACTGGGCCGAATGCTGGAACTGGGCTATATCACTCAGGCTGAATACGATCAGGCCAAGACAAGTCCGATGGAATCGCGGTTGCACGGCGCTTCTATCGAGGTGGACGCTCCCTACCTCGCGGAAATGGTGCGCAACGACATGCAGAATAAGTATGGCGATGCCGTCTACACCGCCGGCTATAAGGTGTACACCACCCTCGATTCGCGCCAGCAGGCGGCCGGTACCGTCGCCCTTCGCACCGGCCTATTGGAATACGACAGGCGCCATGGATTTAGGGGTGCGACCGCCACGGTCGACATGTCCAAAATCTCTACGCCTGCGCAATTTGATGCGCAGCTCGACGAGTTCCCTGTCATCGGCGGCCTGAGACCGGCAATCGTCGAAAAGGTCGAAGGTAAAACTGCCAAAATATACGTCAAGGACTTAGGCACGGTGAGCCTGCCGTGGGAAAAACTGTCTTGGGCCCGACGTGAACTGCCGGACGAGAAGGTCGATCGCCCACCGACCGAGGCTTCGGAAATCCTGGCTCGCGGCGATGTCATTTACACCGTCGGCCGAACGCGGGAATCCGCGCTGTTCGTCCAAATACCCGAGGCGCAAAGCGCACTGGTATCGGTTGACCCCCGGGACGGGGCTATCACCGCGCTGGTTGGCGGCTTCGATTTCTTCCAGAGCAAGTACAACCGAGTGGTGCAAGCGCGCCGGCAGCCGGGATCGGGGTTCAAGCCCTTCATCTATGCGGCGGCCTTCGACAAGGGATACACGCCTGCCAGCGTGGTGGTGGATGCACCGGTGGTCATCGATGACGAAGGCAAGGAACAAGCATGGCGGCCCAAGGAATTCGAAAGCAAGTTCGCAGGCCCAGTCCGGCTGCGCGAGGCGCTGGCGTTTTCCAAAAACCTGGTATCGGTGCGCCTGATGCGCGCGATCGGCGGTGAATACACCCGAAATTACGTGACTCGCTTCGGTTTCGACAAGTCGCAGCTCCCGGATGATCTCACTCTCGCGCTGGGCACGGCCGAATTAAGCCCCCTGCAAGTGGCGATTGGCTACTCGACCTTTGCCAATGGCGGGTTTAAGGTCACTTCCTACTACATCGATCGGATCGAAGATGCGGGGGGCAAAGTATTGCAAAAGGCCGATCCCGCCATTGCCTGCCCCCAATGCGGGCGTGCCACCGATGGACCCACGCCTCGGAGCATGGCGGCGGGCGCGGCGCGCGGCAGCGCCCTGGACGAGGCCCCGCATGATGGTAAGACCTTGATTTCGGTCAAGAATCTCGCGCCCCAAATCATTCGGCCGCAGATTGCTTACCTGCTGGCGGACATGATGCGGGACGTTATCCGCCGTGGCACCGGGCAGCGCGCGCGCACGCTCAACCGCGACGATATCGCCGGTAAGACTGGAACCAGCAACGAGGCGCATGACACGTGGTTCAACGGCTTCAATGGCGATGTGGTCACGAGCGTATGGGTTGGCTTCGATTCCGATCGCTCCTTGGGCGAAGGCGAGCAAGGCGGGCGCACGGCAATACCAGCCTGGACTTACTTCATGCACACCGCTCTCGAGGGTTCACCCATGCATGGCGTACCGGTACCCGACGGCATCGTGAGCGTGCGCATTTCGCCCAAGAGCGGCCTGCTCGCGAGCGCCGACGACCCCAACGGCATCATGGAAAAATTCATCGAGGGCAACTTGCCCAAGACTGAACTGTACGATGCCCAGAACACGAATAACCCCGAGAGCGAGAAACCACTTTTCTAGGAGCCTGCGATGCCTAAGAGATATTCGCAGCGTGCCGAAGATCTGCGCCGCGCTCTCGCGCAAGAGGCCGCGAGGATCATGGCCGAACATGGCATTGAAGATTTCTTGCAAGCCAAGCGCAAGGCTGCGGATCGGCTGGGCGTAAACGACGTGGCGGTGCTGCCGAAGAATGTCGAGATCGAGGATGCGCTGCGCGCGCATCAGCGCCTATTCGGGCGGGAGACCCACGACCATACCCTGAAGGAACAGCGGCGCATCGCGCTCGAAACCATGCGGATTTTGTCGCAGTTCCAGCCTCGATTGGTCGGTTCGGTGCTCACCGGCACTGCAACGAACTATAGCGATATCAATTTGCACTTGTTCGCCGATCGGTCAGAATCAGTCGCCATCCACCTGTTCGAGGTCGGCGTACCACATGAATTCTACGAGCGGCGCGTCAAAATGGATGCGGAGCGCAGCGTCAATTACCCGGCACTGCGATTCGAGGCCAACGGCCGCACGGTCGATGCGACGGTTTTCCCCATCGACGGCATCCGCCAGTCGCCGTACTCGCCCGTTGACGGCCGGCCGATGAAGCGCGCGGATACGCGCGAAGTTACCGAGCTTATCGAGACGGGTTAGCGGTTCCTGGCCGCGGCTGTTTTCGGCTGCCACGCCTCCATCATGTCCGGCGAGCCCTGCGCGCGCACGCCGTTGTCGGTCAAGATCTCATCCGTCGCGCCCATCGCGGCCGTGCGGGAGAACACCAAGGCTTCTCCGCCCTTGCTGCCGAATTCGATGGTAACGAACGGGTCCTTCAAGTCGCGCAATACCGTCACCAGGTGCGTAAGGCTCTTGATGGGCTTGCCGTTGATCGAATACACCACCGCGCCGGTGGGATTGCCGTAACCGTTAGCCAATTTATGCGGAAAGAAGGGCGAAGAGATGATCACCAGCTCTTCGAGATCGTCAGTGGGCGCATCGAACGCGCGAGTGATCAGCGGGCTCTTCACGTAGCCCAAGATTCGCAGCAAATTCGCGTTGTTTTCGAACAAGGACAAAAATTGTCGCGTGGCGCGCGAAAACACCATCGGGCCATAGACGAAGTACGAAGGGTACCCGCCATGCAGGTCGGGGGCCAGCGTCGGCCGTTGCGCGAAAACCGGCAGTTCAATCTTGAGGCTCTTGCCGCTCCGGACCACGGTCAGCGGCAGCTTGCCGTCCTTGGCCAATCGCTGAATCATGTACGAGAAACTGACGCGTAAATCCTCGTCGATTTTGACCATGCCTTGATTATCGATGTGCGTATCGCCGATCCGCGTGATCACGTCCCATTCTTTCAAGGGATAGGCGGCATCCGCTTTGTCGGGCCGGTGCACCACCATGCCCTCGACGCCCTTGTCGAGCTTCAGGAACTCGCGCAGTGCCGGATTCTCCAGCGTTTGCAAGTCGTCGTACATGGCGGGCTTGCCATCGTAATGGCCATCCGAAATGTCCTTGAGGAATAGGTCCACTTCTTCGTTGGGGATGATGTATCCGATGTTCTGGCTGTCGCCTCCGAGCCGGCTGAAGGCCAGGCCGATCATCTTATCGCCTGCGATGGCCGGGCCGCCGCTGTTGCCGGGATTGATGGCCGCATCGATCTGGATGCGCAACCCGGAAACCGGATAATTGTAGGACGCGAATTCGATGCGCGACACAATGCCCTTGGTAATGGAGAGCGAGGTTCCGCCGGTCGGAAACCCATAAGCCAGCACCGGGTCCTTGACTTTCGGCAGCTTGCTGGCACGCGCCACCGGCGGATGGCCGTCGAAAAAGCTCGGATCATCGAGCTGCAACACCGCAAGGTCGATACCGGGCGCGACGGCGAGCACAGTTGCCGACACTTTATCCCCGGCTGCATTGGCCTGGATCTGCACTTGGCTGGCATAAAGCACGGCGTGCGCATTCGTCAAAATGCGCTTGCCCTCGATCACCACGCCCGAGGCGGTTGCCTCGCTGGGTGCTTGCTTGGTCCAGGGTTTGAAGGGATCCGGAAAGCGCATTGTCGAGAAGATTTTGACGACCGAATTCTCCAGCGCTGGCGCCTGCAGGGAGCTGGCGGCGCGCGACGCAGCCAGCGCACCGGCGCCCGGTGCAGCACCGATCAATATGGCGCCGCTCAACCACGCACCCATCGCTGAAAGAGCTCTTCGCTTGCAACGTTCCATGAATATTTATGCGTCCTATTTTCCGTCGACTGAAAACGCCAGCAACATATTGCCTGAATTGATGTAAACGCTGCCGTTCACGATGGTCGCACCGCCCTGATCCAGAGGCCCGCCACTCGCATGAACGCCGTTTTGCGTGGGAAATGCCTTTGCCGTATCGAAGTCCCAGAGAATCTTGCCATCGATGGTGGAGTAGACGCGTAAATGCCCATCCAGCGATCCCGAAAATACACTGCCCGGTATGACGGTGACCGCCTGCGATTGGCCATGGGAACAAGATCCTTCGCTCCAAGAACATGCGGGCGCAGGTGCCGGCGTGTGCCAGCGAGGAATGCCGGTTTTAGGATCGAGGGCCCACAAGCTTCCGGTTGAATTGCCGGGCTGTGCCAGTTTTCCCGACAGTGCCACATAGAGACTGCGGTGATCTATCGCCATTCCCCACGCAATGCCGCCGCTGTCGGCGCCCGCGACGTCAGGGGGCCCGACGCTCGAGGCGGCCGGCGGTCCGGCGCCTGCGCCAGGCGCAACGCCGCTCACGGCTGGCCGCGCCCCGATGCGGGTTTGCCACAGAATTGCACCGCCATGATCGGGATCAAGTCCATACACCACGCCTGAGTTTTGCCCGGCCAGCAAAATATCATTGCCGCTCGGCAAGGTGCGCAGCACCGGAGGGCTGCTGAAGCCGCTCAAGGCAACTTGACCTTGCACCGTGAGCTGTTTTACCCAGCGCAGCTTGCCATCGCTCAAGTCGAAAGCAGCAACGGCATCGGTGAGTGATTGCTCGGCGCCGCTGGCGGAACCGCCGGTACCCACATACAGCACACCGCGTTTCGCATCGATGGCGGGTGGTGAAGCGATAGCCGCACCGGCCGGCCCGAACTGTTGGACGCCGGCGCTGTTGGGATGCGTGGCTTGCGGAACTTCGAGCACGGTGAAGCTTTTCCACAGCACGCGCCCGGTTGCGATATCGATCGCGGCCACACTGCCGCGAAATGTGCAGCAGCCGTAATTGGCATTCGAGGAGTTCTTCTCTTCATTCGATCCCACGGCGACATACAGCCGGTCGTTGTACAGCGTGGGCGCACCGAGGATACGCGCCGAGGGATGGGTGTCGACTTGAACTCGCCACAAGAGCGTGCCTTTTTGGGCATCGAGCGCGTACACCGCGCCGCTGTCGTCACCGAAGAATGCGGCACTCGGCGCCTTGATCACGTCCAGGTGTGCGAGCGTTCGCTTCAGTTTCTTGGGAATCGCGGCGCGCTTAGGCAGGCCTAACTCGCCGATGGCAATGGCCGTGCGGCTTGCGGCGGGCCCATCGTAAGTCCAGTAGGTGCAGCCGGTTTTTGCATCGAGCGCGTAGATGCGACCCGAGGAGCTGGTGAGAAATAATCTGCCGTCCACCATCGTGGGCTGGCCGTACTCAGCAGCGCTTTGATATCCAAACGCCCATTTCAATGCCAGTTTCGGCACATCGATGACGCGAATCGCCGGCTCGGGTTGGTAACGGGTGTTGTTGAGATCTCGACCCCACCCGTTCCATTGTGCACTGCCGACCGCAACAGGCTCCGCGCGCGTCAGGCAAAGATTTTTCTCCGCGGTCAAGGCCACAGCGGCAGGTGCTGGAGTGTCGCTCGCCGCATGGGCGGCGGCGAGGAGCACTAAAGCCGGCACGCACATGGAGACCTTGATGGATGCCCGCATCGATCAGCGCTTTTCGATCAGCTGATAGTCTCGCTTGGTGGGACCGGTGTAGAGCTGGCGTGGACGGCCGATTTTCATATGCGGATCCGATACCATTTCTTGCCAGTGAGCGACCCAACCGGCGGTGCGGGCGATGGCGAACATCACGGTGAACATGGAGCGAGGAATGCAGAGCGCGCTGTAAATGATGCCGGAATAAAAATCGACGTTCGGATAGAGTTTCCGCGACACGAAGTAATCGTCCTTGAGAGCGATTTCCTCCAAGCGCAACGACAGCTCGAACAATGGATTGTTGCTCTTGCCTATTTTCTGCAAAACTTTATAGCACATGTCGCGAATGATCTTGGCGCGCGGATCGAAGTTCTTGTAGACACGGTGGCCGAATCCCATGAGCCGCACGCTGTCGTTCTTGTCCTTTACTCTACTGAGGAATTTATCGATGTTGGCGACCGAGCCGATGCTGTCGAGCATGTCGAGCACGGCTTCATTGGCACCGCCGTGCGCCGGCCCCCACAAGGCGGAAACGCCGGCGGAAATCGCCGCATACGGATTCGTACCGGTGCTGCCCGCCAGGCGGACGGTGGACGTGCTCGCATTCTGCTCGTGGTCCGCGTGCAAAATGAAGAGCAGATCCAAAGCCTCCGCCGCGACCGGATCGATGGCATAGGGCTCGCAGGGAACGGCAAAGAACATGTTCATCATGTTGCTGCAATAGCGCAGATCGTTGCGCGGATAGATGAAAGGCTGTCCGAGCGTATGCTTGTACGCCGCGGCAGCAATCGTCGGCAACTTCGCGATAATCCGGTGCGCGAATATCTCGCGGTGCCGCGGATCGCCGATATCCATGGTGTCATGATAAAAAGCGGCCATCGATGCGACCACCGCGGACACCATGGCCATAGGATGCGCATCGTGATGAAAGTCGCGGAAAAATCCCAGTAATTGCTCGTTCACCATGGTGTGACGCGTAATCGAATCGGTGAAGGCATCGAGCTCGGGTCTGGTCGGCAGCGTGCCGTTGATGAGCAGCGTCGCGACTTCGAGGAAATTCGACTTCTCGGCGAGCTGTTCCACCGGATAGCCGCGATACAGGAGCACGCCGGCATCGCCGTCGATGAAAGTGATTTTGCTTTCCGTGCTGGCCGTGGCCATGAACCCCGGATCGAAGGTGAAAACACCTTGTTCCTTGGTCAAATTGGAGATGTCGATCACATCCGGACCGATCGTCCCGGAGATGGCTTTATGCTCGCTGGTCTTTCCGGAGGTAAGATTTTTGAGTTCGTATTTCTTGCTCATTCGCTTATCCGACGCTAGGTCATGTGTTCCAGCCATGCAGCCTTGCACGGCCTTAAAACGGAATCAAGCGCGCACGTCGCTATGCTGAGCACCTCGCGGCGAGTCTCAGGTAAGCATCGGGTAACGATGCAAGAACTACAAGAACCAGCAGGACGCGCAGCGAGATTGCCGCGCGGATTTTTTATCTTTTAAGACGCTCTGGGCAAACTGTCAGGCCTTCGCGGCGCTTTTTGTTGCCGCGGCCTTCGCCGACGCCGCCGGCTTTGCTTCCGCAGCAGGCTTGGCTTCAGCCGCGGGTTTCGCCGGAGCCGTAGCGTATTTCTTGCGGAACTTATCGACGCGGCCGCCGGTGTCCACAATCTTCTGCTTGCCGGTGTAGAACGGATGGCAGTTGGAACAAACTTCGACCTGCAAATCCTGTCCGATGGTCGAACGGGTTTCGAACTTGTTGCCGCAGGTACAGGTGACCGTGATTTGTTTGTATTCGGGGTGAATGCCGGCTTTCATTGGGACCTCGTATTACTGTTACGGCAGAATCGATAACGCCACATCGTGCGGAATCGCCACGCCTTGGACCCTTGAATTGCAGGCAAGATCTTAAATATCAATGCCAAAAAAGGGGGCCGCGCATCATATGCGCACTACCGCCGGGGGACAAGGGGTGGGGGAAGTTCCCATCTTTGTCCACAATTACTGTGGATAAGTCTGTGGACGGCTGTACCTTGAAGCGACTCCTTCGCCGCAAATTCGCATTATTATTGATTTGATCAAAAAATAGGCAGTGTGTTTTAGCCTTATCAGTCAATCGGTTACGAGACGCATGTTACCTATTGCACATGCAATGTGCTGTAGGTCTCACTTTGTGTGGGGACGGCTGGCCGATGTGTATAAGCCTACGCCAGGAAACTCGCCTGCAGATCGTTCAGGAAGCGCCTTCCTAAGGAGGTAGGCCGCCACTGAGGGTCAGATTCGCCCTCGTGGGCGGAATATTGCTCCAGAAGACCGCGTTGCCGCGCGCTGTTGAGCTTCTCTTCGAGCTCGCGAAGATCGAGGCCCGTCCTCTGCCGATATTGCTCTGCGGTGAATCCGTCGTTGAGACGCAACGCATTCAGCATGAATTCGAACGGGACGTCCGATGCGGCCACCTGCGCCGACTCGCCGACGGGCGGTTGCTGCCTCAGCCTTAGCTGATACTCGCTAGGCTGTTTCGGTTTGGTGGTGCGAACAATCGACAGGGGCGCACCTGAACTCAACTTGCCATGTGCGCCGGCACCGATGCCGACGTAGTCGCCGAACTGCCAATAGTTGAGGTTGTGCCTGCATCGAGCGCCCTGCGCGGCGTAGGCGGAGATCTCATATTGAGCGTACCCCGCTGCTGCCAGCACGGCCTGGCCGGCGGTCTGAATCTGCCACGCCTCATCATCATCAGGCAGCGTCGGCGGCCGCGAATGAAATACCGTGCCAGGCTCGAGCGTGAGCTGGTAGTACGAGATGTGGGAAGGACCGAGCGAGCAGGCGATGCGTACATCTTCGAATGCTTCCTCGGGCGTTTGCTGCGGCAACGCGTACATCAGATCCAAGTTGAAGTTATCGAGCCGCGCCGTGCGCAGCTCCTCCACGGCTCGATGAGTATCGTCGGCCGAGTGAATGCGGCCCAGCGCCTTGAGCGCACGCGCATCGAAGCTCTGAGCACCCAACGACACGCGGTTGATGCCGGCCTCTGCATAACCCACGAACCGCCCGCGCTCGATGGTGCCGGGGTTCGCCTCCAACGTGATTTCCACAACCGGCGCGAAGGCAATTCTCGCCCTGAACGCTTTCAGCAAGCGCGCGAAATCCTCCGGTTGAAACAAGCTGGGGGTGCCGCCGCCGAAGAACACGGTGTCGATTCTGCGGCCTGCCAGGCGCGGCATCTCGATCTCAAAATCTCGAATGAGCGCATCGATGTAGGAGGCATCGGGATGCGCCGATTTCAATTGGTGCGAATTGAAATCGCAATACGGGCACTTGCGCACGCACCAAGGCATGTGCACATACAGCGCAAGCGAAGCGTCGGTCATCGCTCACCTTCTGATGCGAGCCGCTGCCCGAAGCGCCCCCGCAGCAACTCGCGCAGCGCTTGCATCGCCTTGCCGCGGTGGCTCAGGCGATTCTTCTCCTCGGGCGAAAGTTCGGCCGCGGTTTTTCCCAATTCCGGCAGCCAAAAATAAGGATCGTAGCCAAATCCGCCCGAGCCTCGCGGCGCCTCGAGCAGGACTCCCTCCCACGAGCCTTCAGTCACCAGCGGCACGGCGTGCTCGGCCTCGAGGAAAACGAGCGCGCATCGGTAACGCGCGCGGCGGCGATCGGGCGGCAAGCCGTCAAGCGCGTGCATCAACTTCGCGTTATTCGCCGCGTCGTCGCCACTAACTCCCGCGTAACGCGCCGAAAGTATGCCGGGCGCTCCCCCAAGGACATCCACTTCGATCCCCGAATCATCCGCCACTGCCGCGCTCCCGCTCAAACGCGCCGCGTGACGCGCTTTGAGCAAGGCATTCGCCACGAAACTCAAGCCGGTCTCATCCGGCGAAGGCAGGCCCCGCTCGGCAAGACTGGTCAGTTCGAACGGTAATCCCGCAAGCAGGGTACGGAACTCGCGCAGCTTGCCTGAGTTCGCGGTGGCAACGATGAGTTCCCTTGACGCGGGCGATTCTCTAGGCTGCGCGGGCGGTGAGCTGTGCGGCATGCAATTGCGCGATACCTTGCGTCGCAAGGTCCAACAATTGGTCGAGTTCGTGGCGGCGGAACGCATGACCTTCTGCCGTTCCCTGGACCTCGACGAACGCGCCGCCGCTGTTCATCACGACATTCATGTCCGTCTCGGCATTCGAATCCTCGGCGTAGTCAAGATCAAGGACCGGCGTGCCGCGGTAGATTCCTACTGAGACGGCTGCGACTTGCCCATGTATAGGATTGGCACTAATCGCGCGCCTCTTGAGCAACGTGTCGACGGCGTCCGCCAACGCCACGAAGCCCCCGGTGATCGCGGCGGTGCGCGTGCCGCCATCGGCCTGCAGCACATCGCAATCGACGGTGACGGTTCGCTCGCCGAGACCCTTGAGATCGACCACCGCGCGCAGCGAGCGGCCGATTAGACGCTGAATTTCTTGCGTGCGGCCTGATTGCTTGCCGCGCGCGGCCTCGCGTCCCGAGCGCGTGTGGGTGGCTCGCGGCAACATGCCGTATTCGGCGGTGACCCAGCCTTGGGAGGCCCCGCGCAGAAATCCCGGCACGCTTTCTTCGATGCTGGCCGTGCACAGCACTCGCGTCGCGCCAAAGCTCACCAGCACAGAGCCCTCCGCGTGCTTGGTAAAGCCACGCTCGAATTTCAATTCACGCAGCTCATTCGCGGCTCTGCCGCTGGGGCGCACACTCATGCCGTCTTCCAACGAAGTGCGGCGGCGCTGGTGTTATCGCTGTAGGGGGCGGAAGCCTGCACCGCTTGGTTTCCCAAATCGTTCAGGGTTTCGCGCAGGGGCTTGCCTTGGCTTTGTGCGAAGCGCACCAAATCCTGGTCCTTGAGATTCGCCCACAATCCATCGGTGCACAGCAGCAGCACATCGCCGGCTTTCAGCTTGCGGCGCGTGGAGATGGTCATTTCAGGCAACGCAGCATCTCCGCCGAGACAGCACTCGACATAATTGCGCATCGGGTGTCCGTGCACTTCGGCCTCGGTGATCAACCCCTCGCGCAACAACACCTCGACATGGCTGTGATCGCGGGTTCGCTGCAGCACTTGCGTTTGGCGCAGCTGGTAGATGCGGCTATCGCCCACGTGGGCCCAGTAACTCGCCGAGTCTTGAACGAGGCACACCGCGCAGGTGGCACGCGGGCGCGCTTCGGCGCTCAAGGTGGCGCCGAGCTTCACGACCTCCTCGTGTGCTCGCCCCAGCGATAAATGCAAGAAGCCGAGCGGATCGAAAATCGGATGGGGCGTTTGCCAGAAAGCTTCGAGCAGCGTCGAGAGCGCGGTTTCCGCCGCACGCGCGCCATCCGCGTGGCCGCCCATACCGTCGATCACCACGAGCAGAACGGCGTTATCCGCCGCCGCGATTGCAACCCGGTCCTGATTTTCTTCGCGGTGCCCGATGAGGCTCACGTCCGCGGTTTCGATCTGCAATGACTGCTCCTCGATCTGTTAAACTCAAGCTACCCACGATTATGGCCGATTTTAGCGACGACCCCTATGATTCGTAGCATGACCGGCTTTGCCCGACGCGAGCGCCAGTTCCCCTGGGGCCTGCTGGCATGGGAGCTAAAGACCGTCAATCACCGATTTCTCGAGCTGGGCTGCCGCCTGCCCGAGGAATTTCGCGCCGCCGAGTCGGATTTTCGTATTGCCGTTGCCGCTGCCGTAAAGCGCGGCAAGGTCGAGTGCGCACTGCATTTCAGGCCCACGGCAACCTCGACGTCGCTCGAGGTCGACGGCGAACTGCTCGCGAGCCTTACCTCTCGCGCCCAGCAAATTGCGGCGCAAACCGGCGTTGCAGCACGTATCGATGTCATGGATTTGCTGCGCTGGCCCGGCGTCATCCGCGACGCAACACGCGACAGCGCTCCCATGATTAGCGCCGCGCAAGCCCTGCTCGCCGATGCCTTGTCCGACCTTGGCCGTTCCCGCGACAGCGAGGGCGGACGGCTGCGCGACGCGTTGGAGCAGCGCTGTGCCGGACTGATCGAGTTGTCGCAGAGAGTTACCGACCGGCTACCGGAAATTCGCGCTCGCATGCGCTCAAGGCTGCTCGACCGAATCGCACAGCTCGTGGCCGACGTCGATCAAGGGCGGATCGAACAAGAGCTTGCCATTTTGGCGCAGCGTCTCGACGTGGACGAGGAGATCGATCGGCTGCGCGGCCATGTGACCGAAGTGCGCAAGACTTTCGAGGGCCAGGAGCCCGCTGGGCGGCGGCTGGACTTCTTGATGCAGGAATTGAATCGCGAGGCCAATACGCTGTCCTCGAAGTCTCAGGACATCGAGACCACGCGGGCGGGCGTCGATATGAAAGTGCTGATCGAGCAAATGCGCGAGCAAGTGCAAAACATTGAATGAGGCGGCACAGTAATCCATGCCACCAGGACGCCTTTACGTAGTTGCGGCACCCTCGGGAGCGGGCAAGACCAGCTTGGTCAAGGCCCTGATGCAGCGCGAGCCGCGGATCCAGTTTTCAGTTTCCTACACGACGCGCAAGCCCCGCCTCAACGAAATCGCGGGACGCGATTATCACTTCGTGAGCCCGCAGCGATTCCAAGAAATGATCGCGAATCACGAGTTTCTCGAACACGCCAGAGTCTTCGACAACTGTTACGGCACCGGGGTGCGGGCCGTACAAGAGGCTCTGGCGAATGGCGAGGAGTTGCTGTTGGAAATTGATTGGCAGGGCGCCCGGCAAGTGCGGGCGAGGATCCCTGAGGCGTGCAGCATTTTCATCATGCCTCCCTCGCGCGACGCCCTGGAATCGAGGCTCAAAGGTCGCAGCACGGACGCCGACGAGGTCATCCGGAGACGTTTGCGGGATGCGGCAGAAGATTTGGGACATTGGACGGAATTCGACTACGTCGTCATCAACGATGACTTCGCGCGCGCGATCGAGGATTTGCAAGCCATCGTCGAAAACCGCGGCAACGCGCTTGTCGCGCAGCGCCCGGAAGTGGTGCATTTGGCCGCGGCACTGACCAAATCTTGAGCGCGGCTTTGAGGCCGCCGGCTGGCGAGGCCGGTGTCATTTCTGCTATGATTTCCATCCCTCCACTGGAACCCTAAGCATGGCGCGTATCACAGTCGAAGACTGCCTTCAAAATGAACCCAACCTATTCAACCTGGTGTTGCTGGCCGCCAAACGCGCCCGCCGCCTGGCCAACGGCGCAGAAGCGACCGTTGAATGGGAGAATGACAAGCCGACCGTGGTAGCGCTTCGCGAGATCGCTGCCGGAAATATCACGCTCGAGATGTTGGAAGAGCCCGAGGAACCGGCAGCACCGCCGGTGAGCGAGCTCGACATCCCGTCGGATTTTCGTGCTCCGCAACTCGGGCTTGGGGACT
This sequence comes from Pseudomonadota bacterium, assembly GCA_030775645.1. Taxonomy (GTDB): domain Bacteria; phylum Pseudomonadota; class Gammaproteobacteria; order Steroidobacterales; family Steroidobacteraceae; genus Bog-1198. The sequence continues at coordinate 141,621 of JALYIT010000063.1, forward strand.
AGCGACAGCCGGCGTAACTCAAAGAGCGGCGATGGACTATGCGTCTTCGATACTTGGTTTCTTGCCCGGTGGAAGACGCTCCACGGGGATCAGCCAGCTCTTAGACAAGCTCGAAGCGTATCTCTCGCCCGCCCAGGTTGAACGGGTGCGCGAAGCCTACGACTTCGGCGCTGAGAAACACCAGGGGCAGAAGCGCGTATCGGGGGAGCCCTACATCACCCATCCGGTTGCGGTCGCGGACATTCTCGCCGACTTGCGCCTGGACGCCGACACCCTGGTGGCGGCAATTCTCCACGACGTCATCGAAGATACGCCGACGGCCAAGGCTGAAATCGCGTCGATATTCGGGCAGGTGGTCGCCGAACTGGTCGACGGCGTCAGCAAGCTCGATCAGATCCAGTTCAAGAATCGGCAGGAAGCGCAGGCCGAAAGTTTTCGCAAAATGCTGCTGGCCATGGTGCGCGACATCCGCGTGATCATGGTCAAGCTCGCCGACCGCATGCACAACATGCGCACCCTGGGGGCCATGCCGCCGGTCAAGCGGCGCCGAACGGCGCGCGAGACGCTGGAAATCTATGCACCGATCGCAGAGCGCTTAGGTTTGTATGCGGTCAAGCTGGAACTCGAGGATCTGGGGTTCCGCGCGCTTTATCCGTATCGCTACAAGGTTCTCGAACGGGAATTGAAGCGCGCCCGAGGCAATCAAAAGGAATTCATCGGCAAGATAGCCGAGACCTTCAAGGGGGCTTTGGCCAAGGCCGGCATCGTCGGCTCGGTGGAGGGACGCGAGAAGCATTTGTACAGCATCTACAAGAAGATGCAAAACAAGAAGATCTCCATCAACGAAATGGTGGATGTGCACGGATTTCGCATCATCGTGGACAGCGCCGATGTGTGCTATCGCGTGCTCGGCTTGGTACATAGCGTGTACAAGCCCATGCCGGGGCGCTTCAAGGACTACATTGCCATCCCGCGCGTCAATGGCTATCAGTCCTTGCACACCACGCTGTTCGGGCCCAACGGTATACCGATTGAAGTGCAGATCCGCTCCGAGCAAATGCATCGGGTCGCGGAGTCCGGCATCGCGGCGCACTGGAAGTACAAATCCGGCGGCGACAGCTTCGGCGGCGTCGAACATGATCGCGCGCGCGAATGGTTGGCGAGCTTGGTGCAGATTCAGGAAGGCGGCAGCTCGGAAGAGTTTCTAGAAAGCGTCAAAGTGGACCTGTTCCCGGACAAGGTCTACGTGTTCACGCCCAAGGGCAAGATTTTGCGCTTGCCGAGCGGTGCCACCACGGTGGACTTCGCCTACGCCATCCACACTGATGTCGGCAATCGCTGCGTGGCTGCCAAGGTGGACCGGCGCTTGGTTCCATTGCGCACCCCGCTGCGCAATGGCCAAACGGTGGAAATCATCACTGCGAAGGGGGCGAAGCCGAATCCCTCCTGGTCGAGCTTCCTGGTGACCGCCAAGGCGCGGGCGGCCATCCGGCAATATCTCAAGAATCTCAAGCGCGGTGATGCGCTGGAATTGGGACGCCGGTTGCTCGGGCTGGCGCTTGAGGAGCTGTCGCTGAACTTGAAGAAGATCCCGGCTGCGGAAATCGATGCGCTCATCAAAGACCTCAATCTGCGGGATGCGGATGAGCTGTTCGAAAAAATCGGCTTGGGCGAGCGCTTGGCTCCGTTGGTGGCGCGGCGCCTGCAGCCGACGCACGTCGATGGCGAAGCGGTTGTCGCCGGCGCCGGCGGTCCCTTGATGATTGCCGGGACCGAAGGGTTGTTGGTCACCTACGCCCGGTGCTGCTTTCCCATCCCGAACGATCCGATCATGGCTTATTTGAGCGCGGGGCGCGGAGTCATGATTCATCGTCAGAATTGCGGTAACCTCGCCGAATACCGCAAGCAACCGGACAAGTGGTTGTCGGTGGCATGGGAGCCGACCCGCGGCCGACTTTTCAGTTCTGAAATCCAATTGGAAATTAACAATCGAGTCGGCGTGCTGGCGGCGGTGGCCTCGAGCATCGCGGGAACCGAAACCAACATCGATCAAGTATCTTTGGAAGAGCGCGACGTGGACAGTTCATCTCTCAAATTTCAAGTTCAAGTCCGCGATCGCAAGCATCTGGCCCGCGTCATCCGAACGGTGAGGCGCATGCCCGATGTACAGCGCGTCTCGCGGACCTTGGCATAAAGGCCGCGGCAATTCGTTCATCACCATCACCATCGACTCGACACAAGGCCATGAGCAAACAAATCATTTCGACCAAGGAAGCGCCGGCAGCGATCGGCACTTATTCGCAAGCCACGAGAGCGGGAAATACCATCTGGGTCTCGGGCCAAATTCCCATGGATCCGGCCACCAAGGAGCTGGTGAAGGGAGACATGGAGGCGCAGGTCCGCCGGGTGTTCGACAACTTGAAAGCCATCGTCGCGGCGGGCGGCGCGAGCATGGATGACGTGGTGAAAGTGTCGGTTTTCTTGATCGATCTGTCGCACTTCGCGCTCGTCAACAGAGTCATGGCCGAATATTTTCGCGAGCCGTATCCGGCGCGCGCCGCGGTCGGCGTAGCCTCGCTGCCGCGCGGGGCGCAGGTCGAAGCGGAGTGCATCGTCGCCCTGTGATCGACCTAAAGCCGGTAACGGTGCTGCGCGGCGTCGGCGATTCGCTCGCCACGCGTCTGCGCTCACTGGGGGTGGAAACCACCCAGGACCTTCTATTTTTATTGCCTTTGCGCTACGAGGATCGCACCCGTGTCGTTCCTTTGGGCGAACTTCTCCCCGGCCAGCGAGCGTCGATCGAGGGCGAAGTGCTGCTCACCGAAGTGGCCTTTCGCGGGCGCCGCCAGATGCTTTGCAAGATCGGCGACGGGTCCGGGTACCTGACCTTGCGATTTTTTTATTTTACCGCCCAGCAGCAGCAGGGGTTGGCGCGCGGCGCGCGAATCCGATGTTTCGGCGAGGCCCGCCGAGGCGCCAAAGGATTGGAGTTCGTGCACCCCGAGTATCGGCGTGTCGATCCGCATGTCGCGCAGCCGCCCGAAGACCATCTCACGCCGATATATCCCAGCACGGAAGGCGTCACTCAGGCGCGTTTGCGGCTGCTCGTCGGTCTCGCGCTCGATCAGAGCGGCCCCGAGGACCCGAAGGACTGGCTGCCGCCGCCGATCCTCGCTGACTCACGCCTGCCAAGCTTGCGCGAGGCGCTGCGCTACGTGCACAGGCCTCCCACCGACGCACCGGTGGATCTGTTGATGAGTTATCGGCATCCGGCGCAGCGCCGTCTGGCGTTCGAGGAACTGCTGGCGCATCAGTTATCGCTCAAGCTGCTGCGGCAACGCATACAAAGCGACCCAGGCTGGCCGCTCAACTCCCCCGGCCGGCTTAAACTCGACTTCCTGGCTGCGCTGCCCTACCGCATGACGGCGGCACAGCAACGGGTTCTTAAAGAAGTCGAAAACGACTTGCAACTTCCCAAGCCCATGCTGCGCTTGGTGCAGGGCGATGTGGGATGCGGGAAGACGCTGGTCGCGGCATTGGCTGCCACGCGGGCAATTCAAACCGGGCGCCAAGTCGCTTTGATGGCCCCCACCGAACTGCTCGCCGATCAGCACGCGCAAAATTTTCGGCGCTGGTTCGAACCGTTGGGCATAGCCGTAGCTTTGCTGAGCGGCCGCCAAACCGGCAAGGCGCGCAGCGCGGTGCTCGACGGAATCCGCGCAGGAACTGCCCCAATCGTGATCGGGACGCATGCGTTGTTTCAAGAAAGCGTGGAGTTCTGCGCGCTGGCGTTGGTCGTGGTCGATGAGCAGCATCGCTTCGGCGTGCATCAACGCTTGAGCCTGCGTGAAAAAGGTGCGCTGAACGGCCACCAACCGCATCAGCTGATCATGACCGCCACGCCCATACCGCGCACGCTCGCGATGACGGCCTATGCCGATCTCGATGTGTCCGTTATCGACGAACTGCCGCCCGGACGCACACCGGTAAAAACGGTGGTGCTGTCGGACACACGGCGCGATGAGGTGGTGCAGCGGATTCGCACGGCATGCCTTGACGGACGGCAAGCCTACTGGGTCTGTCCCCTCATCGATGAGTCCGACGAAATGCCCTATCAAGCCGCCGAGGAAACCGCCGCGGCGTTGGCGGCAGCTTTGCCGGAACTGAAAGTCGGCTTGGTGCATGGACGCATGCCGCCGCAGGCCAAAGAGGGCGCTATGCGCCGATTCAAAGACGGCGGGATCCAACTGTTGGTGGCCACCACCGTGATTGAAGTCGGCGTGGATGTGCCGAACGCGACCCTGATGGTCATCGAGAATGCGGAGCGCCTGGGACTCGCGCAGCTGCATCAGCTGCGCGGCCGCGTAGGCCGCGGCCAGCATGCCAGCTCCTGCCTGTTGCTGTATCGAGCGCCGCTTTCCCCGATGGCGCGGACGCGGCTGGCGGTAATGCGCGATACCAACGATGGCTTCGAAGTCGCGCGCCGCGACTTGGAGCTTCGCGGACCGGGCGAGCTCCTGGGAACGCGCCAGACGGGGCTGGCGCAAATGCGCGTTGCCGACTTATTGCGCGACGCCGATCTGTTGCCGCGGGTGCAAATCGCGGCGGAGTCCTTGCTGCGCGATTGGCCGACGCACGTGGCCCCGCTCATTCGGCGTTGGGTGGGACATGCAGAGCAATACGGCCGCGTGGGGTAGAATTCCCGGATGACTAGAGGCACTCCACGTCCGATCGAATCCATTCAATGGCAGCCCCAGGAACGTCTCGGGCAACTATCCATGGACGCGCAACTGCGGCCGTGGCTGATCGGCAAGGGACCGCTTGGAGTGCGGTTGAAAAGCGTGTGCGCCGAGCGCTTTGGTTTGCACTTGGTGGATCAATGGACGGGAATTTTGAGCCCCTCGCATAAATCGGCGCTGCGCGTCGCGGACAATGCCGGCTTGTTTCGCGACGAGGAAATGTGTTCCGGCCGCATCGTTTGGGTGTTTAGTCAGACCATCGTTCCAGACTCGACGTTGTCGGTGCATCCCTGGCTTGCGGAGCTGGGCGATTTGGCGCTCGGAGAAACCTTGAATGATTTGTCCGGCGTCGAACGCAGTGCGTATGAATACGCGTGGCTGCCGACTGAAGAGCCCGTGACCGCGCGGGCGCTGCGCGATGCGGAAATAAAACCCGCGGGGCTCTGGGCGAGGCGCGCCCGGATTGCGCTGCGCGGCGCACCCTTGCTGACTCAAGAATTGTTTCTGCCCTCCATGGGCCGCGGGTAGACGACAAGCGTGCCTCTGCCACGCAACGGGGATGAACTCGCGCAATTGATCGTGGCGCGATTGCGCTGGTATGCCTATCGCGTTCGCTTTCATCCCTGGACAACCGATGAGTTGCCGAAAATTCTCGGCACTATGCATGACTACGTACGGCTCATGCGCTTGGACCGCCCCATCGGTATCTTCTTATTGCTGTGGCCGACGTTGTGGGCGTTGTGGATTGCCAGCCGCGGCCGGCCGCAACCGCTTATTTTCGTTATTTTCGTTGCCGGCACGGTGCTCATGCGTTCGGCTGGCTGCGCCATCAATGATTACGCCGACCGCAGCTTCGATCCGCATGTGGAACGCACCAAGGACAGACCGTTGGCGGCCGGTCGTCTTTCCGCCACCGAAGCCCTGGTGCTGTTCGCGCTGCTCTCGCTCGCCGCATTGATGCTCGCGCTGCAGTTGAATCGCTTGACGCTGTTGTGGGCGGTGGTGGGCGCCTTTATCGCCGTCACCTACCCGTTCGTAAAACGGTTCTTGTCGGTGCCGCAGATGTACTTAGGGCTGGCCTTCGGTGCGGGGATACCCATGGCGTTCGCCGCGCAAATCGAAACCGTGCCGCGGGTGGCTTGGCTCCTGCTCTTGGCGAACGTGCTGTGGGTGACGGTATACGACACCCTGTATGCCATGGTGGACCGCAACGATGATGTCAGGATCGGCGTGCGCTCGACGGCCATTTTGTTCGGTGATTCGGATCGACACATCATTGCGGTGTTGCAGATGATGACCCTCGTCACGCTGTACCTGGTTGGGAACATTCTTCGCGCAGGTGCCTGGTACCACGCCGGCTTGACGGCCGCGGCGCTGTTCTTCATCTACCAACTATGGCTGATTCGGGCGCGCAATCGTGACAGCTGCTTCCGTGCCTTCCTCAACAATAATTACGTCGGCATGGCCGTGTTCATCGGGCTCGCGCTCGAATACCAGTTCAATCGCGGTTAGTAAACCCAAATCTGCAATAGCGGTTGACTAGCGTGGACGCTCACAGAATACTGGCGCGATGGAGGTGCCCGTGGATGTACGCAGTGATTGGACTCTAGAGGAGGTAAACGAGCTTTTCGACTTACCTTTCATGGACTTAGTTTTCAGGGCGCAGCACGTGCACCGTCTGTTTCAAGCACCCAACACCGTTCAGATCAGCACGCTGCTCAGCATCAAGACCGGTGCCTGTCCGGAGGACTGCGCCTACTGCCCGCAAAGCGTGCGTTTCGATACCGGTCTTGAGAGCTCCGAACTCATGGAAATCGAGGCCGTGGTTGCCCACGCTCGCGCGGCCAAGGCTGCAGGGGCCACGCGCTTTTGCATGGGCGCTGCGTATCGATCTCCCAAACCGAAGGATTTGCGCTTGGTTGCAGCGATGATCAGCGAGGTAAAAGCCTTGCGGATGGAGACCTGCGCCACGTTAGGGATGCTGAGGCCATCCCAAGCTCGCCAGCTCAAGGAAGCGGGCTTGGATTTCTACAATCACAATCTGGACACCTCGGCGCGCTACTACGAAAAAATCATCACCACTCGCAGCTACCAGGACCGGCTGGACACCCTGCAGGCAGTCCGCGACGCCGGCATCAATGTGTGCTGCGGCGGCATTATTGGAATGGGTGAGGAGCATGAGGACCGCGCGGCACTGCTGCACACCCTTGCGACGTTGCCCGAGCATCCGCAAAGCGTGCCCATCAACCAGCTGGTGAGGGTGGCTGGAACGCCGCTGGCCGATGCGGCGGGTTTGGATCCGTTCGATTTCGTGCGGATGATCGCGGTGGCGCGCATTCTCATGCCCTTGAGTCACGTGCGGCTCTCGGCGGGCCGCGCGCAGATGAGCGATGAATTGCAGACGCTGTGTTTCATGGCAGGCGCGAATTCGATTTTCTATGGTGAGAAGTTGCTCACCACCGGCAATCCGGACTGCGAGGACGACCAGCGCCTGTTTCGCCGCCTGAAAATGGTGGCCGAACCACCCTCAGATTCAAGCGCAGAGTTCATCGCCGATACCTCGGCCTCCTCGCCCTCGGGTCCAACCACCCCCTTGAGTGTGGCATCGTTCGCGGATGAGCGATGAAAACGAGGCGTATTCACTTCAACCCCAATGGGTAAGGCGCTCCTTCGACCGAGCCGCCTTGAGCTACGACTCGGCAGCCGTCGTCCATCAGGAAGTTCGAGAGAATCTGCTTCAACGGCTCGAACTGACACGGCTTGAGCCGCGCGTGGTCTTGGACGCGGGTGCCGGTACGGGGCATGCCAGCCGTGCGCTGAAGCGCCGATATCCAAAAGCGTTGGTCGTGGCGCTGGATTCCTCCCGCGGCATGCTGGCCGTGGCGGCCCGGCAGCGCTCATGGCTGCGTCCCTTCGCACGGGTGTGCGCGGATGCCGAGCTTTTGCCGTTGGCGCAAGGCAGCGTGGACTTGATCGTCAGCAATTTGATGCTGCAATGGTGCAACCCCGACGCGGTGTTCGCGGAGTTCCGCCGCGTGCTTAAGCCGAACGGGCTCTTGAGCTTTAGTACCTTCGGGCCCGATACCTTGCGTGAACTGCGCGCGGCCTGGAAAGTGGTGGACTCCCACAGCCATGTGCACCGGTTCATCGATATGCACGACTTGGGGGATGCGCTGGTGCGCAGCGGCTTTTCCGCCCCGGTGCTGGATGTGGAACGATTCACGTTGAGCTATCTGGATGTTCGCAAGGTGGCAGCGGACCTCAAGGCGACGGGAGCGCACAACGCCACCGCGGGCCGGGCGAAAGGACTCACCTCGAAAGCCAGATTCGCGGCGATGCAAGCGGCGTACGAGGATTTCCGGCAGGACGGGCGGCTGCCCGCAACATATGAAGTCGTGTTCGCCCATGCGTGGGTGCCCGTTCAAGCGGCGCGGCGCCGTCCAGCAGACGCAAGCGCTGTGTCGCTGGAAGAAGTCAAGCGCGAATTGCGCGCCAAACGAGATAAATAGGCCTCCCCGATGCCGGCCACGCCTCGCTTAAGCTATGATTTAGCGTATGGAACAGCGCATCACACTGGCGCCCAATTGTTCGCTGACGTTGGCGGGTGCGCGGCTCTTCTTCGGGGTTACATGCCTGTTTTCGTTGAGTTTTGCGTTGTTTTTCGTCCTCCAGGGTTTTTGGCCTGTTTTGGTGTTCTGGGCTTTGGAGATGCTGGCTCTTGGAGTAGCCTTGCACGCCAGCATGAAGCGGCGAAATTACACCCAGACGGTGGTGATCAGCGACTCGAAAATCAGTCTCGTGACCCGCTCGCAGCGCGGTGAAACGAAACTGGAGTTTGCGAGGCATTGGGCGAAGGTTAGACTTCGCAGTCCGCCGAGGCGGCTGGGTACCAGCCGGCTCACCATCGAGAGTAAGGGCCGTGCGTGTGAGATAGGCAGCTTCCTCACCGAGGAAGACCGCGCCTTGCTGGCGGAGCGTCTGGCTAGGTTAGTTGGCGGCATGAATGAATCGCCGCCGCTTGAAATCGCGAACTAGGGGACTTGTGTAGATGAGAGTTACCAGAGGCAATGAAGATCACAGCACCGCTCGGGCGCGCAAGCGGATTTGGCCCGGGGCGCTTGGCCTAGCGGCCTTGAGTGTAGCGGCTGGCGCAGGCGCCAATACCTCGAACGGCTACAACTTGCCTACGGGGGTCACTGACCTGGCTCGTGACATGTACGGCCTTCACATGGAGGTCTTCTGGATTTGCGTGGGCATCGCCGTCGTGGTATTCGGCGCCATGATTTATACGCTGGTGAAGTTCCGCCACTCGCAAGGTGCAGTTGCCGACACCACGATGCTTCATAGCACCAAGGTGGAAATCATCTGGACCATCATCCCGGTGTTGATCCTCGTGGTCATGGCGATTCCGGCCGCGGAACTCATTCTCAAGCAGGAAGACACCCGCAACTCGCAAATGTCCATTCGCGTGACTGGGTATCAATGGAAGTGGGAATATGCGTACATGGATGCCGCCGAAGGCGTGGATTTCTATTCCACCCTTGCACGCGATTCAAACTTTGCGCGCCAGAAGCAGTCGGGCATCGATCCCAACACCATTCCCAACTACTTGCTCGAAGTCGACAAGCCGTTGGTGATCCCCAGCGGCACGAAAGTGCGCCTGCTTTTGACCTCTCAGGACGTGATCCACGCCTGGTGGGTGCCTGATTTCGGCGCCAAGCGCGCGGCGATTCCGGGTTTCGTCAACGAGCTGTGGTTCAGGGTCGATCCGGGCAAGGAAGGCATTTATCGCGGGCAATGCGCCGCGCTGTGCGGGCGCGACCACGGGTTCATGCCCATAGTCGTGGATGTGCGGACACCTGATGAGTTCAAGAAGTGGGTTGAAGAGCAGCGAGCGGCCGCCAAGCAGGCGGGGCTCCCGGGCGCCGCCGCTCCCCCGCCCACCGCGCAAGCTTTACGGAATTAACAGTCAAACTTTTTTTAAGAGCTATCCAACTATGGACCATCCTTCCGCGATTAACGCCGCGCACCCCACCGATCACTCACACGATATAGAGCACGACCATCACGATCAGCCGGCGACCGGCATCAAGCGCTGGCTGTTCGCGACCAATCACAAAGACATCGGCACGATGTACCTGCTGTTCAGCATGATCATGTTCTTCATCGGCGGCGCGATGGCCATGCTCATGCGTGCGGAACTGTTCAAACCGGGCCTGCAGCTCATGGATCCTGTGTTCTACAATCAAATGACCACGAACCATGCCCTCGTCATGATTTTCGGCGCCGTCATGCCGGCATTCGTCGGCCTCGCCAATTGGATGATTCCGATGCAGATCGGCGCGCCGGACATGGCGCTGCCGCGGATGAACAATTTCAGCTTTTGGATCCTGCCGTTCGCCTTCACCTTGCTGTTATCGACGTTTTTCGTGCCGGGCGGCATGCCCGCCGCCGGTTGGACACTGTATCCGCCGCTATCCTTGCAGACCGGCGATGCCTTTCCGATGCTGATTTTCGCCATTCACATGATGGGCGCTTCCTCGATCATGGGCGCAATCAACGTCATCGTGACCATCATGAACATGCGCGCGCCCGGCATGAATTTGCTAAAAATGCCGCTGTTTTGTTGGTCCTGGCTGATTACTGCGTATTTGCTGATTGCAGTGATGCCGGTGCTCGCGGGCGCGGTCACCATGCTGCTGACCGATCATTTCTTCAAAACCAGCTTCTTCAATGCGGCCGGTGGCGGCGATCCGGTGATGTTCGAGCATATCTTCTGGTTTTTCGGACATCCCGAGGTTTACATCATGATTCTGCCGGCCTTCGGCATTATCTCGGAGATCCTGCCGACCTTTGCGCGCAAGCCGTTGTTCGGCGCAACCTCGATGATTTACGCCATCGCCTCTATTGCATTTCTGTCCTTCATCGTCTGGGGCCACCACATGTTCGCGGATGGCATGCCAGTCGCCGCGCAGCTGTTCTACATGATGTCCACCATGCTGATCGCCGTGCCCACGGGCGTGAAGGTGTTCAACTGGACCGCAACGCTGTGGCGCGGCTCACTGAGCTTCGAACCGCCAATGCTGTTTGCTTTGGCGTTCCTGTTCTTATTCACCATCGGCGGCTTTTCGGGCGTCATGCTCGCCATCGTGCCGGTGGATTTCCAATACAATCAGACCTACTTCGTGGTCGCGCACTTCCACTACGTGCTGGTTCCTGGCGCGATCTTCGCCATCATGGCGGCGGTTTACTATTGGATTCCGAAGTGGACCGGACACATGTACAGCATGCCCCTGGCCAAATGGCACTTCTGGCTGTCGGCGATTTTCGTCAACGTGCTGTTCTTCCCTCAGCATTTCCTCGGATTGGCGGGCATGCCCCGGCGCATCCCCGACTATGCCGTGCAGTTCACCGACTGGAACATGGTTTCCTCCATCGGCGGCTTCGGCTTTGGGCTTGCGCAGATTCTGTTCGCCGTCGTAGTCATTCAATGCATACGCGGCGGGCGGAAAGCGAGCGCCTTGGTGTGGGACGGCGCGCGTCCCAACGGTCTGGAATGGACGCTGCCCTCGCCCGCGCCCTATCACAGCTTCACTACCGCGCCCGAGGTCAAGTGAACGCAACTGCCCCGGCTCGCAAGCTTAAGATCAAGTATGCCGCCTTGGGACTGGCGGCCGTGGCGCTCGCGTTTTATTTGGGCTTCATAGCGTTGCTGGTCTTCCGCAGCCGCCATTGATGGATCGCAAGCGCGCCAATCGGAAGCTGCTCGTAGGCCTGCTGATGATGACCGCGGGCAGCTTCGCATTCGGCTGGGCGTTGGTGCCTCTCTATGACGTGTTTTGCCGTGCCGTCGGCATCGGCAACGCCGAGGCCAAAGACGGCCGCGCGGTGGTGCAGGAATCGATCGATCCAAACCGCGAGGTGACGGTGGAGTTCGTCGCTTCCCCGGCATCAGTGGGCAGCTATGAATTCAGACCCAAGGTCGCCTCGATGCGCGTTCATCCCGGCAAGCTTTACGACACCGAGTTCTACGCCAGGAATTTGACCTCGGTGGCCTCGGTGGCGCAGGCCGTACCGAGCATTTCGCCCAGCGGCACGGCCCAGTATTTTCACAAGACCGAGTGTTTCTGTTTCACGCCGCAAAAGTTCGGCGTGGGGGAAGGCCGCGAGATGCCGCTGCGATTCATCGTGGATCCCAAGCTGCCGTCCAACGTGGACCGGCTGACGTTGGCCTATACGTTCTATGACACGACGCAAACCGCAACACGGCAGTAAATTCACTCGTTAGACTATTGTTGTTAACCGTTTAGAGATGTTGACTATGGCGCAAGCGCACTCGGAAGCCGATCACTACTACATCCCGCATAGCAGTCCGTGGCCCATTTACGGATCCATCACACTCTTCACGCTGATGTCCGGCGCCATCGCAACCCTCAACGGCTGGACACCGGCATGGGCCCTGATCCCCGGCTTCAGCATGCTGGCGTTGCTGTTTATATTCTGGTTCCACACCGTCATCGGCGAGAACCAAGCGGGCATGTATAACATGGCGGTTGATCGCTCGTTCCGCATGGGAATGATGTGGTTCATTTTCTCCGAAGTGATGTTTTTCGCCGCTTTCTTCGGCGCGTTGTTCTATGCGCGCAATCTCTCGGTGCCGTGGCTATCGGGCGATGGGGTGAAGATTTTCAGCAAGCTGCTGCTGTGGAACAACTATGACGGGGTGTGGCCGACCAACGGACCTGCGGCCTTGGGTCCGAGAGCCAATGGGAGCTTCGAAACGGTGCCCGCGCTCGGACTGCCGGTTGTTAACACGGCCATTTTGCTATCGAGCAGCGTCACCGTCACCATTGCGCACCATGCCTTGATTACCGGGCACCGTATGCGCTTGAAAATTTTCCTGGCGCTGACGTTTTTGCTGGGATTCAGTTTCGTCGCCCTGCAGGCAACCGAATACCACGAGGCTTACACGGAACTCGGGCTGACCTTGGGCACCGGCATTTACGGATCGACGTTTTTCATGCTGACCGGGTTTCACGGTATGCATGTCACGGTGGGCGCCATCATGCTGACGGTGATCTGGTTCCGGGTGCTCCGAGGCCACTTCACTCCGAAGAGGCATTTTGGATTCGAAGCCGTCGCCTGGTACTGGCACTTCGTCGATGTGGTTTGGCTTGGCCTGTTTTTCTTCGTCTACTGGCTGTGAGACGCGACATGGGTAGGTGCGATCCAACCGCTGTAGTAGGCAACGATTAGCAGCACGAACAGCGCCACCGACAACCCGATGCGCCAGGCGAGCGCCGCAACCATTTTTTTGCCGTCGTCTTCGCGCGTGCTGGACAAATGGTAAAGCGCTTTACCCAAGCTGATCAGGATCAGCACGAGCATCGCTAGGATGAGATATTTGAATACCATGCGGAGCGTCCGGACCTCGGGTCTCGCAGTATAGTCGTGCCTGTCAAAATCGGTAGTCGCACTTTCGCACCGCGCATTTTCACCACGCTGCTCACCATCGGCTTGATCGCATTCCTGGTCTCGCTGGGGCGATGGCAACTGCACCGCGCGGACGAGAAGCGCGCGCTATTCGACTCCTTCGCTGCCGGCAGCGACACCTCCAAGCCCATCGATCTGCGCACCGCCAAACTGCTGCGATATCAGCACGTGGAGGCCTCGGGTCACTACGATGAGACACGCCAGGTCTTGATCGACAACATGGTGAATGCCGAGCGCGCAGGCTATTACGTGATTACTCCTTTTGCGCTGCAAGGCGGAGGGTGGGTGCTGGTGAACCGCGGTTGGGTGCCCTTGGGACGCAGCCGCGCCGAGCGCCCCGCCATTGCCGTGGCGTCCGATATGCGCATCATCCACGGGCGCGCGGACAACCTGCCGAGTGCCGGCATTCAGATGGGCGTGGCGGCGCCGCTGCTCCCTCCCTTCCCGGTGGTCGCTAATTTCCCCAAGCATGGAGATCTGGCGCAGCTGCTTAACGAATCCAGCTGGACGCCGGCCGCTGAAGTGGTGTTGCTCGATACGAAGGAGCCCGATGGCTACGTGCGCAACTGGTCGGCGCCCGGTTTCCCGCCGCTGCGCCATATTGGCTATGCAGTGCAATGGTTTGGATTGGCTTTGGCATTGCTGGTCGTTTACATCGTCACCAATTTTCGCCGCGCCGGCCAGGCGAGCCCCGGCCACCACGTCCCGTCATGACCTCGCCCAGCATTCGAGATCGGCGGCAACGGCGCATATTCATTGGGGTCGCGCTGATCTTCTTCGCGCCCTTGGGTTTGTCCTTTTACTTGTATTATGGGAAGGATTGGCATCCCGGCGGCCACGTCAACGCCGGAGAATTGATCGAACCTCCTCGGCCGCTACCGGCTGTGGTTTTGCCGCTGTTGAGCGGCGGCGACACCCAGCCGCAACTGCTCAAGGGAAAGTGGACCTTGTTGTATGGGCAGCAGGGTCGGTGCGACGATGAGTGCGCCAAACGCCTCTACGACACCCGCCAGGTTCGCTTGGCGCTCGATCGAGAAATGAATCGGGTGCAGCGGGTTTTTGTTGGGGATGAAGATTGCTGCGACCTGAAGGAGCTGCAAGCGGCTCACCCGGACTTGATTATGATTCGCGCAAGTTCCGCGGACGAACCTTTGCTCGCTCTGCTTCCCGCCCCCGTCGCCGCATTGCATTCGCAGCGTGTGTATCTGATCGACCCGCTGGGTAACGTCATGATGTTCTATGGGCCCGGCTCGAAATCGAAGGGTATGCTCGAAGACTTGAAGCGCTTGCTGCGCCTTTCTTCCATAGGCTGATGAACGTTCAACGGCGCCTGCTCTGGTTCCGGCGGCTTGCCTTGTCAGGGGCGCTGCTGGCCGCCGCGGTGGTGGTGCTGGGTGCGTGGGTGCGCCTCACGGATGCAGGTCTCGGCTGTCCGGATTGGCCGGGATGCTATGGACATCTTTATCCCGAAGCCGGCCACAATTTCGCCAAAGCCTGGCACGAGATGATCCACCGGTATTTTGCGGGGACGTTAGGGTCCATCATAGTCGGCTTAGGCGTCTGGGCGGTGTGGAATCGCAAGCAGCCCGGTCAGCCGGTCCTGGCCCCGGTCCTGGCATTGGTTCTCGTCTGCGTGCAGGGCGCACTGGGTGCTCTGACAGTGACACGGTTGCTGAAGCCTTTGATCGTCACCGCTCATTTGCTCGGCGGCCTGACGACATTGGCCGTTCTGTGGTGGTTGTCGCTGACACCCGAACGGCGGGACCTCACCCCATCTGAAGCGGCGCTGCGAAAGTATGCCTTCGCCGGACTCGCGGCGCTGCTGCTACAGATCTCGCTTGGCGGTTGGACCAGCAGCAATTACGCCGCGGTGGCGTGTCCGGATTTCCCAACCTGCCAGCAATCTTGGTGGCCGCCCATGGATTTCCGGGATGCCTTCGTGCTGTGGCGCGGGTTGGACATCGACTACACCGGCGGCGTGCTCGCGAATCCGGCACGTGTGGCCATCCACGAGACGCATCGAATTGGAGCGGCCGTCGTGGGATCGCTGCTGATTTTGGTAGGCGCCGTAAGCGTGGCGCGCGCGCGCAGCCGCCGGCTGAAACTCGCCGGCGCTTTCTTGGTTGGCGCGGTGCTCCTGCAGATCTGCATCGGCGTGGCGATGGTGCAGTTTGCCATGCCCTTGCCGCTGGCGACGTTGCACAATGCAGGGGCCGCGCTGCTTGTAATTTGTACAGTAACTTTGTTACGGCTGCTTTGGCCAGCGGCCGGTGCTCAGGCGCCGCTTCGCCGCAAGCGCTGGAGATGGGCGTGATACCCTTGAGTCATGGCCATTGTTCCGAATAATCCACCGCTTTTCGTTGTTGCCAACGGCGGCTGGCGGGATTATTTGGAGCTCACGAAACCGAAGGTGAGCCTGCTCATTGTCTTTACCGCGGTGGTCGGCATGGTGCTGGCATCGCCGGGCTGGGTGCCCTTGCAGACGCTGATTTTCGGATCGTTGGGAATAGCGTTGGCCTCGGGATCGGCCGCCGCATTCAATCACATTCTGGACCAGCGCATCGATGGTCAAATGAAGCGCACGCGCCGCAGACCCTTGCCGACGGGACATCTGCAGGAGCGCCAGGCCGTCACTTTCGCGGTCCTGCTGGGTGCTGTATCCATGGCAGTACTGTGGAAGGGGGTCAACACCCTCACCGCAGCATTGACCTTTTGCTCGCTGATCGGATACGCCATTGTGTATACGATGTGGCTCAAACGCGCGACCCCGCAAAACATCGTCATCGGCGGTGCGGCCGGCGCGGCGCCGCCCGTGCTCGGCTGGGCGGCGGTGACCAATTCCATCGATCCGAATGCCTTGGTGTTATTCCTGATCGTGTTCACCTGGACGCCGCCGCATTTCTGGGCGCTGGCGATCGCACGACGCGATGATTACGCCAAGGCGGGCATTCCGATGCTGCCGGTCACCCACGGCATTCCCTATACTCGCCTGCAGATCGTGCTTTACACCATCTTGCTGATCTTGACGACATTGCTGCCGTATCTCACCGGCATGAGCGGCCTGATTTATCTCATAGCGGCGATAGCGCTCAATGCACGGTTCCTTTATTTCGTGATCGCGCTCAATCGAGGGCTTCGTTCCGACCTGCCCATGCGCACCTTCCGGTTCTCCATCACCTACTTGATGCTCCTTTTCGCGGCGCTCATCCTCGACCACTATCTGCTGTTCGCTTAGAGCCGATGCAATCAGCGCTGCACTACGAAACCGTGCGGGCCAACGGCATGGATTTCAACGTTGCAGTGGCCGGATCCGGTAATCAGTTGGTGCTGTGTCTGCACGGTTTTCCTGAATCCTCATTTTCCTGGCGCTATCAGCTGCCGCTTTTTGCTCGCCTGGGCTACCGCGTATGGGCGCCGGACTTGCGAGGCTACGGTGGAACCTCACGGCCGGTGGGAGTGGCGGCCTATACGCTTGAAAACCTCGAGGAGGATGTGGCCGCGCTCATCGAGGCCTCGGGCGCAAAGGACGTCGTGTTGGTGGGCCATGATTGGGGAGCGCTCATCGCCTGGTACTACGCCATGTTCGGCCGAGTGCCGATCTCGAAGCTCATTATCATGAATGTGCCGCACCCTAAGCTTGCGGAACGCGGATTGCGAACGATGCGGCAATTGGCGAAATCCTGGTACATTTTTTTCTTTCAGCTGCCCTGGATTCCGGAATGGATGCTGGCGCGCAATGGATGCGAAGCCATCGGCCGCGCGTTTCGCGGCATGGCAGTGGACAAGTCCCGATTCCCCGACGAGGTGTTGCACGTCTACCAAGAAGCGGCGGCGCAGCCCGGCGCCCTCACAGCGATGCTCAATTACTACCGAGCATTGTTGCGCGCACTTCCGCGCAATCGCCGCCGCGGCACTCGACGCATCGCAGTGCCCACGCTCATGCTGTGGGGCGAAGTCGATACGGCCCTCGGCAAAGAGCTGACATACGGCACCGACAGGTATGTTACTAATCTGACGCTGCGCTACTTGCCCAATGTATCCCATTGGGTGCAGCAGGAAGCACCCGAAACCGTCAACGGCATGATCGAGGCCTGGCTTCAGGAGCTCGGGCCCAAGCCTTCGATGGCCAGTGGCGGCAGCTGATCGGCGGGGTGGAACCCAAACACTTGGCCGAAGAAGGACAACTCGGCCTGCAGTGAATGAACGATCGTCTCGGGCTTGCGAAAGCCATGGCTTTCGCCGGGATAGAGCACATACGCCACCGGCACGTGCCGAGCGCGTAGCGCCGCGACGATACGTTCTGACTGGTTGGGCGGGACGATGGGATCATCGGCGCCCTGCAGGACGATAACCGGCACCTTGAATCCTTCCAGATGATTCAATGGCGATCGGCGGTCGTAAACCGCCTGCGATTGGGGCAGCGGCCCGATGAGCGAATCCAAATAGTGGCTCTCGAACTTATGCGTATCTCGAGCGAGGGCCGTCATGTCGGAAACGCCGAAGAAGTCCGCCCCCGCACGAAACACATCGCTGGAGCTCAAAGCAACCAATACCGTGTAGCCGCCGGCGCTGCCGCCGCTGATGGCGGTACGTTTGGGATCGACACGCTTATCGTCGATCAAAAAGCGCACGGCCGCGATGACATCCTCGACGTCGACGACGCCCCAATTGCCGTTCAAAGCTTGACGGTAGCTACGGCCGTAGCCCGAGCTGCCGCCGTAATTGACGTCCACCACGGCAAAGCCGCGGCTGGTCCAAAATTGCACCCCCGCATACAGCGCCGGCGATGACTGCCCCGTGGGACCCCCGTGCACCAGCGTCAGCAAGGGCGGCAAGGTTGCGGGCATTCCCCGATAGCAGGGGTTGGTCGGAGGATAATAGAAGGCGTGCGCCCTGCGCCCTTGCGCGCTTGGAAAATCGATGGGCTCGGCAACCGAGATGGCTTCAGGTTCCAATGGCGACTGACCGGCGGTGCGCAGCGTGGTGGCGTTGGCGTTTTTAAGATTGATGCGCACGATGGAGGCTGGCCCCCTTGCCGCGCCGGTAATTGCGGCGATGTGCTGTGCATCCACGCGAGCGAGATGCGAAAACTGCACGTATGGCAGGTCCAGCACCTGGCCCGTGCCCCTCCTCAAGTCGACCACCGCGAGGCGCTCCGAGCCCAGTTCCGAGAAACACACCACCGCGCGTCCGTCGCCGAACAAGACATAGTTGGACTGACCCAGCGACCAGAGCGGACTCGCAAACTCGGCTTCCCGCGGCCACACCGGCTTCACGCCGCCATCACCGTGACCGCGCTCGCGGTGCGAATACAAGTTCCAAAAGCCGCTGCGGTCTGAAATAAAGTACAGCGTGCCATCGCTGTCCCACTGCGGGTCGAGCACAGATTCAGCCGCGCCGCCCGCGACCGGCTTGATGGAAATCAATCCCCGCGGGGTGAGCTGGCCCACCTTGAGTTCCGTGCCATCCCAAGGCATGTTCGGATGATTCCAAGAAATAAAGGCGAGCTTCTTGCCGTCGGCACTCAAGCGCGGGGAGGCGACGAAATCGGTGCCCTCGAACAGCACCTCACCGGCACCTGTGACGGGTAACGGCAGCCGCACCAGGGTGTTGCGAATTTTTTTTGAATCGTTGTGATCCTCGCGCACGCAGATCAGCGCGCCTCTGTTCGCTCCGCTAAGGGTCGCGATGCAATCGGCGTAGCGGTAATTGGGAGGCGTGACCGGCGCCGGTTTGGCGCCCTCCTTCAGCAGATACAGCCGCTGATCCGAGAATTGGCTGAAATAGACCGTGTCACCGACGACGATGAACGGTGCGCCGCCGTATTCGTGCACGCGCGTGCGGACGTTGTCCTCTGGCCCGGTGAGCGGTGCAGCCACCGGTATGCCGGCCGCTCCGTCCTTCATGCTGAAGAGCGAAATCGCCCCGCCCTGTGCCGGTACGTTTTCGGTCCAGTACAGCCGCCCATCGACGCTGCGCAGATCGCCGAAATTAATGCCTCCTGCGGCAAGCGCTTGCGCGCTTAAGGGCGAGGACCATGAGCCGTAAGGCGCGATCACGGGTGCAGGCGCGCTGTGTGCGGGCGAACTCATACAGTTAGGGCCGAGCGCAATGCTGCCGATGATTGCGCCGGCGGTGAAACTGGATCGGATGCTGTTAATGTGGAACTCCCAGACTGCATACTCAATGTTAGAGGGTTCCGATGACGGCCAAACCTAGTTTTTACGCACGAGTATTTGCTCTCGCCGTCGCCGCGATTCTCGGTTATGTGTTGTTCCTGATCGTCGAACCGTTTGCGCTACCGATGGCGTGGGCGGCGTTTCTCGCCTTTCTGCTCTTTCCTTTGAATGTTCGCTGGCGCCGACGCTTCAAGGGCAAGTCTCTTGCCGCCACCGTGCTGACGATTCTGGCGCCTTTCGTCATCTTGCTGCCGTTAAGCGCACTATCTTTGGAGTTTGTGTCGCAGATATCGGCCATGCTGCACCGGCTTCAAAAATCGACCGCCGATATGGATATCAAGACTTTTTCTGATTTGCAACAGTTTCCATGGATCGCTCGGGTCAATGCCTGGCTGCAGACGCACGCCAACGTTTCAGCCGAGCAACTGCAATCTTGGCTGGTCTCGGGCACGCGGGAGGTGATGCAGAAAGCCGCAAGCTGGGGCGGCTCGCTATTTTTGGGAGCATTAGGCTCGTTGCTGGCCTTTGCAATCATGCTGTTTCTGCTGTTCTTTTTTCTGCGCGATGGGGACAGCATGCTGCTGCGTGCGCGGCGCTTGATTCCCCTGGCCGATGATCGCAAGGAACGGTTGTTCACCCAATTGAGCGCCGTGACGCGCGCCATCGTCTTCGGCACGACCGTCACGGCGCTGTTGCAGGGCCTGCTGATCGGGATTGGCTTCGCCTTCGCAGGCCTGCCCTCCCCTGTGGTGTTCGGGGTGCTGGCGGCGCTGCTGTCGCTGTTGCCGGTGGGCGGCTCGGCGTTCGTCTGGATCCCGGCCGCTATCTGGTTGTTCATCGATAAGCGCTGGGGTGCAGGCATCTTCATTTTCATTTGGGGCTGCCTGCTCGGGGGAGTGGACCAATTGCTGCGCCCCATCCTCATTTCGGGCAGGGCCAGAGTTTCGGCGCTGGCGGTATTTATAGGCGTCCTGGGCGGGATTCCGGCCTTCGGGGCCATCGGTGTCGTTGCCGGGCCCGTCGTGCTCTGCCTGGTACTAGCGCTGATTGAATTCGCCGAGGAAAGCCGCACTTTGGAGCCTGTCTGAGTGCAGTACAATCCGCGCCCTTATGGACGTTTCACATCTTCTTGACGGCCTGAACGAGGACCAGCGCCAAGCGGTCGGCTCCCCGTTAGGCAGCGCGCTGGTACTCGCCGGCGCGGGCAGCGGCAAGACCCGGGTGCTGGTGCATCGGGTCGCCTGGCTTATCCAGGTGGAGGGCGCCTCGCCGAACAGCATCTTGGCGGTCACCTTCACCAACAAGGCGGCCGCGGAAATGCGCAGCCGCATCGAAACTTTGCTCGGCTTGCCGAGCGGCGCGATGTGGCTCGGGACTTTCCACGGATTGGCCCACCGGCTGCTGCGCATCCATTGGCGCGAGGTGGGCTTGCCCCAGAGCTTTCAAATTTTGGATTCAGAAGACCAAGCACGGGTGCTGCGCAAAGTATTGAAAGCGCTCGACCTGGACGAGACGCGCTGGATTCCGCGGGAAATTCTCTGGTTCATCAACGCGCAAAAAGACGAGGGCCATCGCCCGAAACACATCAAGGACGACGGCGATCCGACGCGGCGGCAGCTGATCAAAATCTACCAGGCTTATGAGGATGCCTGTCAGCGGGCCGGCGTCGTGGATTTTGCGGAGCTGTTGCTTCGCGCCTACGAACTGTGGCGCGACAATCCGGCGCTGCTGCACCATTACCGAACCCGCTTCCAGCATGTATTGGTGGATGAATTCCAGGATACCAACGCCATACAGTACAAGTGGCTCATGCTGCTCGCCAATCCTGACGGCATGCCCTTCGTGGTAGGCGATGATGACCAATCCATCTATCGATGGCGCGGCGCCCGAGTCGAAAACCTCAACCAATTCCGCCGCGATTTTCCCAGGGCGGTGCTCTACAAGCTTGAGCAGAACTATCGCTCCACGGGGACTATATTAAAGGCGGCCAATGCATTGATCGCCAACAATGCGGGACGGCTGGGCAAAACTTTGTGGACCAGCGGCGAGGACGGCGATCGAGTGCGGCTGTACGCCGCCTTCAACGAGCGCGATGAGGCGGATTTCGTGGTGAATCGCATACGCGAATGGGTGGCTCGGGGCGGTGCCCGGCGCGAAGTCGCGGTGCTGTATCGCTCGAACGCGCAATCACGCGTCTTTGAAGAAGCGTTTCTCAATGCGCGCATGCCCTACCGGGTATATGGCGGCTTGCGCTTCTTCGAGCGCGCCGAAATCAAAGACGCGCTGGCGTATATGCGGCTCATCGCCAGCCGCGCGGACGACAACTCGTTCGAGCGCGTCGTCAACCTGCCGGTGCGCGGCATCGGCGCCAAAACCATGGACTTGGTTCGCGACACCGCGAGGGCGAACTCGACCTCCTTGTGGAACGGGGCGATTGCGTGCATCCAAGGCGCTCTGCCGCAACGGGCGGCACTGGCATTGCAATCGTTCATGGAAATGATCGACAAGCTCGGCCGCGAGGTCCAGGGCTTGGAATTGCACGAGCAAGCGGATCACGTCATCCAGATGAGCGGCCTCATCGAGCATTACAAGAAGGAAAAGGGTGAGCGCGGTGAAGGACGCATCGAAAATCTGTTGGAGCTGGTGAGCGCCGCGCGCGGCTTTTCCCCCGAGACCGAAGCCGAGACCGAGCTTTCGCCGCTCGAATCTTTTCTTGCGCATGCCGTACTCGAGTCCGGCGAGGGCCAGGCCGACCCGTATGATGATTGCGTGCAGATGATGACGCTGCATTCGGCCAAGGGATTGGAATTTCCCGTGGTGTTTCTCGCCGGCATGGAGGACGGCCTGTTTCCGCATCAGCGCTCGGTGGCGGACCTGGCTGGTTTGGAGGAAGAGCGCCGGCTGTGCTACGTCGGCGCGACCCGCGCCATGCGACATCTTTACATCACTTATGCGGAGCAGCGCCGGCTCTACGGCGTGGATACGTACGGCCAGCCGTCGCGGTTTATAGGCGAGCTGCCCCCGGAGCTCATCGAGGAAATCCGGCCGCGGTTGCAGGTATCACGGCCCGTCTTCATCAGGCGCAGCACCACTCTGGATGAGGCGCCCCCGCCCGGGATGAAAATGGGCAGCCGCGTCCGGCATTCCAAATTCGGCGACGGTGTGGTGCTCAATTTCGAGGGGAACGGGCCGCATGCGCGGATTCAGGTCAATTTCGAGCGGCAGGGCACGAAGTGGCTGATGCTGTCCTACGCCAATCTCGTGGTCGTGTAGAGTAGCGGCGCTGTGAAAATCATCATTCTAGGTGCCGGGCAGGTGGGCCGCACGGCTGCGTATCACCTCTCTCGCGAGGAAGCGAACGACGTGACGGTCGTCGACCAGAACGAGGAGATTTTGCGCGACCTGCAAGACCGCCTCGACATTCGCACCGTCAACGGCAACGCCTCGAGCCCGCGGGTGCTGGAAGCCGCCGGCATCGCCAGCACCGACATTCTGGTGGCGCTCACCAACAGCGACGAAGTCAACATGCTGGCGTGCCAGGTTGCATGGACGCTGTATCGTACGCCGAAGAAAATCGCGCGGGTGCGCTCGGCCGACTATGCCGAAAGAGACACGCTGTTCGGCGAGAACGGCGTCGCGGTGGATGTCTGGATCAGCCCTGAACAGCTGGTGACGGAGTACGTTGCGCGCCTGATCCGATATCCGGGTGCGCTGCAGGTGCTGGACTTCGCCGACGGCCGCGTGCGCTTGGTGGGCATACGGGCGTTGCAGGGCGGGCCGCTGGTGGGACAGGCATTGAGCACGCTGCGCGAGCATATTCCTTCGGCCGATGCGCGAGTGGCCGCGATCTATCGCGCGGGCAAGAGCATAAAGCCCGAGGGCACGACGGTGATCGAAGACGGCGATGAAGTGTTCTTCCTGGCTGCGCGCGAGAATATCCGCGTGGTGATGAAAGAGATGCGGCGCGAAGAAGCGCCGGCGCGCCGCGTCGTGATCGCCGGAGGCGGCAACATCGGCCTGCGGCTCGCGATCGAATTGGAAGGCAAGAATCAGGTCAAGCTCATCGAGCGGGACAGCAAGCGGGCGCGGCGAGTCTCGGAGCAATTGAAAAGCACCACGGTGCTGCACGGCGACGCGGCCGATGAAGAGCTGCTGCTCGAGGAGAACATCGACAGTGCGGATATCTTCGCGGCGCTGACCAATTCCGAAGAGGCGAATATCTTGTCGGCCATGCTCGCCAAGCGCCTGGGCGCGCATAAGGTCATGGCGCTGATCAACAAGCCCTCGTATGCCGAACTCATCGAAAGCGGCTCGATCGATGTCGCCATATCGCCGCAAACCGTCACCATCGGTTCGCTGCTCGCCCATGTGCGGCGCGGCGACGTCGTGCGCGTGCATTCGCTGCGGCGGGGCGCGGCCGAGGCGCTGGAAGTGGTGGTGCACGGAGACGCCGACAGCTCCAAGGTGATCGGCCGGCGGATCGAAGACATATCGTTGCCCGAAGGCACGACCCTAGGCGCCGTGGTTCGCGGCGAGGAAGTCATCATTGCGCATCACGACACCACGGTTCAGGCCGACGACCACTTGATTCTGTTCCTGACGGACCGCCGTCATATCGAAGCGGTCGAAAAGCTGTTTCAAGGCTCCGCCTCCTTTTTGTGAAAGACATTTTACTGCCGGTTGCTCACGTATTCGCCCTCGTTATGATGGTGTTTTCGGCGACCATGCTGGCGCCGCTGGTGATGGCGGTTTGGGAACTCGACCCGGCCCTGTTGTCTTTCATCATTTCAGCGCTGGCGACCTTCGCACTCGGGGCGCTGTTGTGGCTCGGTACTCGCCGCTTCAAGCGCGAGCTGAAAACTCGCGACGGCTTGATGCTGGTGGCTCTGACCTGGATGGCGCTGCCGGCGGTGGCCGGATTTCCGCTGTGGAATTACTTGCCCATCGATTTCACGGATGCCTACTTCGAGGCGGCCTCCGGCTTGACCACTACCGGCGCCACGGTTTTATCGGGGCTGGAGTTCCTGCCCCGATCCATCAATTTGTGGCGCCACCTCTTGAGCTGGCTGGGCGGCATGGGCATCATCGTGTTGGCGGTGGCGATTCTGCCCATGTTGGGTGTCGGCGGCATGCAAATTTACCGCGCCGAAATGCCGGGGCCGATGAAAGACAGCAAGCTGACGCCGCGCATCGGCCAAACCGCGAAGCTGCTATGGGCGGTGTATACCGGACTGACGTTGGTGTGCATCCTGTGCTTGAAATTCGCGGGAATGAACTGGTTCGACGCGGTCTGCCACGGATTCTCCGCGCTCTCGCTCGGCGGCTTCTCGACCTACGATGCCAGCATCGGTCATTTCAATTCGCTCATCATCGAAATGGTGCTGACCATTTTCTCGATTATCGCGGCGTTGAATTTTGCCACTCACTTCCTGGCCTGGAGTCAACGCGGCGTCATGGCCTACTTCCGCGATGCCGAAGCCAAGGCAGTGCTCGGTGTCCTGCTAGGCAGCTGCATCGGCATCTCGCTGTTCCTGTATTTCAAGGGCGCGTATGCCGACTATCCCTCGGCGCTGCGCAGCACGACCTTCAACGTGATCTCCATCGCCGTGGATAGCGGCTTGCATACCCAGGACTATTCGCGCTGGCCCATCTTCGCGCCGATGTGGATGATGTTCTTGAGCTGCATCGTGGCCAGCTCCGGGTCGACCGGCGGCGGCATCAAAATGATCCGCACCCTGATCCTCGCCAAGCAGGCCCATCGGGAACTGAACCAGCTGGTTCATCCCAACATGGTGCGGCCGCTGAAAGTCGGCGGTACGGTCACTGCCAATCGCGTGGTGTTCGCCGTGCTGGCATTCGTGTTCCTGTATTTCATGAGCATCGTGACGCTGGTGTTTCTGCAGCTGGCGAGCGGCTTGGATTTCATCACCTC
>JALYIT010000064.1 GCA_030775645.1 Pseudomonadota bacterium
ATCGGCATCGTATTGAATTCCATTGAAGCGACCATGCAGACCGAAGGACTGCTCAAACAGTCCCAGCAGCTCGCCACGGAACTGCAAACGCAGCAGCGGGAATTGCAGCAGACCAACGAGCAGCTGGAGCAAAAGGCACAGCAACTCGCGGATCGCAACGTCGAGGTCGAGGCGAAGAACCAGGAGATCGAGCAGGCGCGGCGCGCCGTCGAGGAGAAGGCCACCGAACTGGCGCTGACTTCCAAGTACAAGTCCGAGTTCCTGGCCAACATGTCGCACGAATTGCGCACGCCGCTCAACAGCATTCTGATTCTCGGCCAACAGCTTTCGGAGAACCCGGAAGGCAACTTGAGCGGCAAGCAGGTCGAATTTGCTCGCACCATTCATGGCGCGGGAACCGACCTGTTGAACTTGATCAGCGACATTCTCGACTTGTCCAAAATCGAATCCGGCACCGTGTCGGTAGACGCCGAAGAAGTGTATTTCAGCAACTTGTTGGACATGATCGGCCGTCCATTTCGCCACGAGGCCGAAAATCGCAAGCTGGATTTTGAGATCGCGATCGCCTCCAACTTGGATCGCAGCATTATCACCGACTCTAAGCGTTTGCAGCAGGTGTTGAAGAACCTGCTATCCAATGCCTTCAAATTCACCGCCGAAGGCGGCGTCAAGCTGACCGTCGCGCCGGCAGTGAGCGGCTGGAATGCAGATCACCCGGTGCTCAAGCACGCGCCCACGGTGGTGTCTTTCGAGGTGTCCGACACCGGCATCGGTATCCCGCCGGAGAAGCAACGCATCATCTTCGAGGCGTTTCAACAAGCAGACGCGGGTACCAGCCGCAAGTATGGCGGCACTGGGTTGGGGCTCGCCATCAGCCGCGAGCTCGCAAACTTGCTGGGCGGGGAAATTCAATTGCGCAGCATTCCGGGCGCGGGCAGCACCTTTACCTTGTACCTGCCCCTCACCTATCTCGGCGCCGCCTCTTTGAAGGCGGCTCCGGCCGCCGAAAGCACACCGGCCCCGAGCCAAGGGTCGATGGCGCAGATACGCTTGGCCGAACGGCCGCCTGAGCAAACACTCGATGATCGGGATAATCTCGATAAGGACGATAGCGTGGTGCTCATCGTCGAGGATGATCCGCACTACTCGCGGGTGATGGTCGACCTGGCGAAAGATGAAGGATTCAAAGTCCTGGTTGCGCATCGCGGCGCGGACGCTCTCGCGCTGGCTCGTGCGCATCATCCGACGGCGATTTCACTCGACATTTTCCTCCCCGACATGCTGGGCTGGACCGTGTTGAGCCAACTGAAGCAAGATCCCACCACCCGGCATATCCCCGTGCAGATTGTCACTTTGGATGAAGATCGGCATCACGGTCTGGCGCGGGGCGCGTTCTCATTCGTGCAAAAGCCGACGACCACGGAGGGCTTGGAAAATGCTTTCGCCCGTATCAAGGGTTACGCGAAATCCCGGCGCAAGCGGCTGTTGCTGGTCGAAGACAATGAGGCCGAGCGCCAGGGGGTGACTGAGCTTTTAGGGTCCGACGATATCGAGATCGTGGCGGCGGATACCGGCGCCAGCGCCTTGCTGCAATTGCGCGACAACAGCATCGATTGCGTGGTGCTCGATCTTAAGTTGCCGGACATGTCAGGATTCGAGGTGTTGGAGCGGATTCGCGACGACTCATCACTGTGCGATGTGCCGGTGGTGGTATTCACGGGCCGAGAACTCTCGCCCGACGAAGATGCGAAACTGCATACCATGGCGCGTAGCGTGGTGGTGAAAGGCGTTGAATCTCCAGAGCGTTTACTCGATGAGACGGCTTTGTTCTTGCATCGTGTCGTGTCCGACTTGCCGGCGAACAAGCAGCTCATGCTGGAGCGGTTGCACAGCTCGGATGAGGACCTGTTGCGCCGCACGGTACTCTTGGTGGACGACGATGCACGAAACATTTTTGCTCTCTCCAGCGTCCTGGAACGCCGCGGGATGGAAGTGCTCACCGCGACCACCGGCAGCGAGGCCATTGCCATATTGCGCTCGCGTACCGATGTTGCCATTGTGCTCATGGACATTATGATGCCCGGCATGGACGGTTATGAAACCATTCAAGCGATCCGTGCGGATGCCACCTACCGGCGCCTGCCCATACTCGCGCTGACGGCGAAAGCGATGAAGGGTGATCGCGAAAAATGCCTGGATGCGGGGGCCTCGGATTATTTAGCAAAACCGGTCAATATCCAGCAGTTGATGTCGGCGCTGCGGATGTGGTTGCACCGCTAGGACCGCAGATCATGGCCGCCACCGACAAAGTCAATATCCTGCTGGTTGACGATCAGCAAGCAAAATTGCTCAGTCACGAGGTGGTGCTGGCGGAGATCGGCGAAAATGTGCTCAAGGCCAGCTCCGCGCGCGAAGCTTTCGAATGCTTGCTGAAAAACGAAGTGGCCCTGATCCTTATCGATGTCTGTATGCCGGATCTGGATGGATTTGAGCTGGCCACCATGATCCGCGAACACCCTCGCTTCCAGAGCACGGCCATCATCTTCGTATCGGCCGTGATGATGGCGCATCTGGATCAGTTGCGCGGCTACATGGCGGGCGGCGTGGACTACGTGCCCGTACCGGTGGTGCCGGAATTGCTGCGCGCGAAGGTCAAGGTGTTCGTCGAGCTGTATCGAAAAACCCGCCAACTGGAGCAATTCAACGCGGATTTGGAGCGGCGCGTCGAGGAGCGCACCGCTGAACTGCGCAAGTTCAACGAGGAACTCGAATTGCGGATCGAAGAACGCACACGGGAACGCGAGGTGGCCATTGCGCAGCTTTTCGAGGCGCAGAAAATGGACACCATCGGCCGCCTGACAGGCGGCGTTGCGCACGATTTCAATAATTTGCTGATGGCGGTGTTGGGCAGCCTCACGCTGTTGGAAAAGCGCTTACCGGAGGACCCGCAGGCGCGGCGGCTATTGCAAAATGCGCTGCAAGGCGCCGATCGTGGTAAGGCGCTCACACAGCGCCTGCTGGCTTTTTCGCGCCGCCAGGAATTGAAGCCGCAAGCGGTCGACTTCGCGAAGCTGCTGCGCGGCATGGAGGAACTCCTGAAACGCGCCGTTGGAGCCGCCATTACCCTGAGCTGCGAATTCCCAGAGGACTTGCCGCCGGTGCTGGTGGATGCAAATCAGCTGGAATTGGCTCTTCTGAATCTGGCGTTAAATGCCCGCGACGCGATGGCGAATGGCGGCACCATCAAGATCAGCGCTGAAGC
>JALYIT010000065.1 GCA_030775645.1 Pseudomonadota bacterium
GCATGCACCCGCTTCGTTTGGGCTAATTTTTCCAAACCTTCTAAACGGAGTTCGCAGCATGCCACGTCGTATCAAAGCCAAAGCAAAACCGCCGCGGGGCAAAAAGATTAGACCCGACGGAACAGCACGCATTAAGCCGCGTGGCCTTGAAACGCGTTTGGGCATCTCGCCGCCTAACATACAAACGCTCAACAACCAGCCTCAAGTTTTTGCGCTTGGCGCGCGGCGCTTGGACGGCCTGGTCGGCAATGTGACCATTCCGCGCATGACTGCGGGTGCCTCGTTTCGCTGGATTGGTGAGGCAGGCGACTACGGCGATACCACGCCCCAGTTCGATCAACCGACGCTGAGTCCGCACGATCTTTCGGCGCGCGTCGATATCACGCGGCGGTTGCTGATCCAATCGACGCCGGCGGCCGATGAGATCGTCCGCTCGGACCTGGCGCTGCGCATCGGAATCGGCATCGACTTGGCCGCTATCAGCGGCCCAGGCTCCGGTAACCAACCGCTCGGCATTTTGAACACAACCGGCGTGAGCGTTGTACCGCTCGGCACTAATGGCTTAGCGCCGACTTGGAACGCGGTTACACAAGTCATCGAAACGCTCGCCGCCTACAATGGCTTGCGCGGTAACTTGGGATGGCTCACGAATGGCAACGTGATGGGCACACTGATGCGGACCGCCAAGCAAACTGGCTACCCGGTATACATCTGGGAACCGGGCGCAGCCGGCGCACGGCCGGACGAGGGGACCATAGCCGGTCACAAGAGCCTGGTCAGCAACAACGTGCCCTCGAACCTCACCAAGGGCACGGGAAGCGCTTTGAGTGCCATGGTTTTCGGCAACTGGTCGGACCTGATGGTCGGCTTCTGGCGCGGTATCGATATCGTGGCGGATCCGTACAGCCAGAGTCAGTACGGCACGCTTCGAATCACGGCGATTCAGACGTGCGATGTGCTCGTGCGGCACCCGCTGTCATTCGTCGCGGTGTTGGACGCCGTCACGACCTAACGGCTACCCTCAGCGCTTGGAATGGTTCGAGCGCTGACGGTTTCGATGTTTGAAGTGTGGCGCTCTGCTAAGGCCACGGCGGATTAGACGGTTCGTGCCGCCCACTCAGCAAACACCGTCCGCCGGCGGGTTGTCTCGCTCCTCGCACTTTGGAGCCTCCTAACGACCGCGGCCGGCATTTCACTTCCTCCAAATCAATCTCACCAAAAGAATCATCGTCAAGCACAACCACGCCGCACACAAGGCAATGACCCACACCGGCTGTCCTGAGAGAGTGGCCATCGCGTGTTGCGTCATCCTGATCATGGCGGCAGAGGACAATTCAATAGACCACGCGCACCGCGTACATTACGAAGCCAACCGTCTGCAATGCCAAGCCGCCCAGGGCCATCCTATTTAGAATCATCGATTCTCTTACATTGTCGGGCGCTAGCCGCCTTCTTATACGCCACCAATTACCGCAGACAGCGCACGTAACCAAAATGACGAATCCGATTCGCACAGTCATTCGATCCCATTCGAGCGGTCGGACAACCACCGCCAGAATCACCAGAGGAACAAGAACGAAAATCGCTGTTGTTAGTTTTCTATGCATGGTTGAAACCCTTCCTTTGGTAACCAACGTCGCAAGTTTGCCTCCCCGGGCTCGAATTTACTAGCACTGCTAATTGGCAAACCAACAGACTGAGGTTTACTCACCCGCACAAGCTTTCTAACGACCGCGGCCGGCAATTTTTCTGGGAGTCCGCTAGAGCAAATCGTTTTCAAACATGACCTGAAAGATCTTCTTCTGCAACGCGAGTTTCTCAGCTTTAAGATAGCCATTTTCGATTTTCAGGTCGTTCATGTGCATATCATCGACACTCGGTGACGTCTCATTGGCAAGCATGGCGTCATCCACAATTGCCTGGCGGAACTTGTTTTTCCAACTATAAAAGCCAGGCCGGCTTAGGTTTATCTCTTTTACAAGCTTTGCGACGGGCTCGCCGGATAGATGACGCTTCACGAATCCTTGTTTTTCTGCAACGCTCCTGTTTTTTTTCCGCTTACTCATTGTTCAAATCTCCGTGTTGATATATTGGGCACGGTGCCAAGTTAATCACTGGAGAATTCTTACGCAACCAGATCACAACCCTAAAAGGGTTGTGTCCATCTCAATGAGATTAGTTACTTACGGAGTTACTGTACGGATAATGTGTGTACGGCGATTCCAAGAATATTTACAAAGTGTGACTTGATCGCCCAGATAAACCGGCTCCGAGGTTACTTGTATGGATTAAATGACTGCGGCCGAACATCGTGCGGATCTTTCGGCGTCAGCATAAGCAATCGGCGTTCATCTTCGCGCCGAATGAACACGAAGCCAATCGCGGCTCGTCTTCAGCTACCCATCCATTGGCCGCCGACAGATGCGGCGATTCCAGTATTAAGACCGTCGTGGTCACTGACATAATGGATTTCTAGGGCCTCGTGATAGTCGAGGACCGGCTCCAACCGGCCAACTGCGGTCGGTGAGTGAAATGACAGCAATGCCCATAAGCCGCCCTTCGTAGCTGGTGTTGTACACTAGGTTCCCCTCGACTTGAGCATTCGATTTACGCCAACCAAGAGCCCGCGCATGGCCGACCGCGCCGAACCAGAACTAACAACGGAACCAGACTCTAGGATCAAGGCAGAGATTCCGTTAAGCGCAGAAGCGAGTCCAACCCCGGAGATCTCAGAAGCGATGCTAGATGTTCACCCTCCCCATGAATCCGTTCACACGTGGAAGGATTTCTTCATCCACATCGCCACGATCGTCATCGGCCTGCTCATCGCCGTCGGCCTCGAGCAGGCCGTCGAGGCCATCCACCATCGGCACCAACTTCATGCGGCAGAAGACTCGCTCAATGATGAGGCCGTAACAAATCGTTCTATCATCCAAGGCAATCTTGTTCACATTGCGGCAGCTCGCCGGGCCATCCAGCAGAACATGGTCATACTCGATCCAGAAAGTGCGCCACCAAAATCGCCGGTCGCGCAGTTCCAGCCTTACGTCCCGGACACATATCTCTTTATCATTACCGATGCTGCGTGGCTCTCGTTGCGGGACAACGGCCTGCTTTCCTTGGTCCCCCAGCCTGTGTCATTCCGTTATTGGAAGATCGACTACATTCACCACCTCGTCGTAGACGATAACCAAAACATCATGCGCCGCCGCGAAGAGGTGGAAGCCCTAGTCCATTTACATCAGGACCCGGCTCGGCTATCAATCGGCGAACGCGAAAAGTTATTCGTTGCCTTCAGTGAGCTCGATCAGGCGCTTGTGCAGATGCGGGGCTCACTAGTTATTTTCAACGCGGCAAACGAACTGGCGCTTTCAGGCAAAACCCTGTCCGAGAGTGAGATGAATGAATACACAAAATGACCCAACCGTTGTTTGGCTTACCCGGGAGCCGCCATTCGCGACCGGCTGCATCGGGTCGAACCCGGGCATCCGATAACACAACCAGCCCGAAGCCATTTGAATCAGACCGAAATGCATTACCGCGATTCGAACTTATTGTCATCTAAGCCGCGCAGTCGCGAAAGGCGACGTGCTGACCGGCGAAGAATCGCGACTTTATTGCGCGCTTCTTAAAGCGGACACAAAGGCGGACACAAAGCATTTAGGGATCGCGCGTAAGTATTGGTCGGGGCGACAAGATTCGAACTTGCGACCCCTTGCACCCCATGCAAGTGCGCTACCAGGCTGCGCCACGCCCCGACCGGACGTAAATGATAGCCCAATTGGGTTGAAAAAGAGTTTGAATCGCTTTCCTGCAAATTAGCGGCGAAGAATCTTGATCAGTTCTTCGAGTTCCAAGCGCATTTGATGAATGAGCTGCTGGCTCTGGTTGAGGTCCACTTGTGCATCATCACCGGTGAGGCGATTGCGCGCGCCACCGATGGTAAAGCCCTGCTCATACAACAAGCTGCGGATCTGTCGGATGATCAACACGTCTTGCCGCTGGTAATAACGGCGATTGCCGCGGCGTTTGACCGGCTTTAACTGCGGGAATTCTTGTTCCCAATAGCGCAGCACATGGGGTTTGACTCCGCACAGATCGCTGACCTCGCCGATCGTGAAATAGCGCTTGCCCGGGATCGGCGGCAGTTCGCTGTTATTGCTTGGTTCCAGCATATGCTTCGACGCGCGCCTTCAGTTTCTGACCAGGACGGAATGTAACAACGCGACGCGCGCTGATGGGAATTTCTTCACCTGTTTTAGGATTTCGTCCGGGACGTCGATTCTTATCGCGCAAATCGAAATTGCCGAAACCAGAAAGCTTCACTTGCTCACCTGAGGAAAGAGCGGCGCGAATTTCCTCGAAAAATAAGTCTACGAGCTCACGTGCCTCGCGCTTATTGAGGCCCAGTTGATCAAATAGGGCCTCGGCCATTTCCGCCTTAGTCAGGGCTGCCATGCTTATTGGTCTCTTATTGTGGCGCTCAATACATCCCGTAGCCGGGTAGCCACTGCGGTTACCACGGCGTCTGCATCTACGTCGGTAAGAGTGCGGGAAGAGTCCTGTAAAATCAAGCCTAAAGCGACACTTTTTCGTCCAGTTTCTATGCTGGGGCCCCGATAGACATCGAACACCCGCAGCTCGCTCAATAGACCTGACGCACTAACAGTAACATTTTCCTGCAAGACTGCGAGGGGCACGCTTTCATCCACCACAATGGCCAAATCACGTCTGACACTGGGAAATTTGGATATCTTCATATAATTCAATGGTTTGACCATTAATGCTGGCAACATTTCTAGTTCGAACAAAAACACTGTAGAGGGAAGATTGAGTGCCTTTGCGACTTGCGGGTGGATCTCCCCTAACCATCCAATCGCCACGCACGCGCGGTAAATGCGAGCCGTGCGGCCGGGACGCAATGCCGGTGCTGACTCCGGTTCGAATCGCACGCTCGACACATCGCCCGTCAAAGCCAGCACAGCGATGACATCGGCCTTCACATCGTAGAAATCCAAAGGTTCACTGGGACTGCCCCATTGCTGCAGCCACCGCTCGCCCGTGGCGATGCCGGCAAGCGTTTCGATCTCTTTCAATTCCCCGGTTTGCGTCCCGCTTTGCAACCGGAATTCAGTGCCCATCTCGAACAGCCGAACCCGGCTCTGCTGACGCCGTAAGTTCTCGCGGCACGCATGGACGAGCCCCGGCCAGAGTGATACGCGCATCGCCGCCAACTCCGCCGAGATCGGGTTCGCCAACTTAAGACTTGGCGTATCCGGAAAAAGTTGCTGCTGCAATATCGGATCGACAAAAGCGTAGTTGATGGTCTCGCGATAACCTCGATCTGCCATCGCATACAGAACTCGATCCGGCGGCACCTGGCGCTCGGTCGCAGAACCTGCGATCTGCAGCGCGGTCGCAGCGATCTCCGGGATGCAATCGAAGCCCCGTAAGCGCGCCACTTCCTCGATCAGGTCCGCCTCGATTTTGACGTCGAAGCGATGCGGCGGCTTATGCAAGCGCCAACCTTCATCGCTGGCTTCCACCCGATCGCTGATTGCACTCAAGACCCCGGCAATTTCAGGTGCAGGTACAGCCGCGCCGAGCAACCGGGTCACCCGGTCGCGGCGCAATGAGACCCACTGCGGCTCGCGCGTTGCAGCCTTAAAGTCGCCGCTGATTTGCACCGGACCCGGGACACCCCCAACACAGGCCAGCAGCAGGGAGGTTGCCCGCTCGATGGCGATTGCTGTGAGCGTCGGATCGACGCCGCGCTCGAAGCGTTGGCCGGCATCGGTGAAAAGGCCTAACCGCCGCGCCCTTCCGGCAATTGCTTCCGGCACGAAATGGGCGGACTCCAGCAGCAGATCGGTCGTGGATTCAGCAATGGCGGTGCGACGTCCACCCATAATCCCCGCGAGCCCCACCGCACCGCTTGCATCGGCAATGACCAGATACTCAGAATCCAGTTCGTAGTCTTTGCCATCGAGCAAAGTGATGCGTTCCTTGGGCTGCGCGGATCGCACCCGAATGCCCTTGCCGAGTTTGGCGAGATCGTAGGCGTGCATGGGCTGCCCAAGCTCCACCATCACATAGTTTGTGATATCGACGATGGCTGAAATGCTGTTGATGCCTACGCGCCGCAGACGCTCGCGCAGCCAGGGCGGCGCTTGTGCATTTGGCTTCACACCAAGAATTATGCGCGAGGCCAGCAGCGGACAGTCAGCCGAGTCGAGCGCCACCGGAAATACAGCGTCTTCTTTGGCCGCTGCAACCGGCGCTACCTGATACTGAAGATAGCGCCGCTGCTGGGCCGCGCTGTAATCGCGGGCGATGCCGAACACGCTCATGCAGTCGCCGCGATTGGGCGTGGCATTGACCTCCAACATGTAATCATCAACGTCCAATGCGGTACGCACGTCTTGATTCAGCGGCAGAGAATCTTCCAGTTCCATGATGCCGTCGTGCTCATCGCCCAGGCCTAACTCGCGCGCCGAGCACAACATGCCGTTCGATTCCTGGCCGCGCAGACTGGCCCGTTTGATGTGCACGTCGTTCGGTAGCTGTGCGCCCACCATCGCCACCGCAACCTTGAGCCCGGCTCGGACGTTTTTTGCGCCGCATACGATCTGCAAGCGGTTCGTGCCGTCGGTGGTGACCTGGCATAGCGATAACTTATCGGCATCCGGATGGCGGCGGCATTCCAGCACTTCCCCGACCACCACGCCGGAGAATGGCGGCGCGACGATGCTAAGCGATTCGACCTCAAGACCGGCCATGGTCAGCTGCGCGGCCAACTGCGTCGGCGAGGCGGTGATGGGTGTGAAATCCTGCAGCCAGCGATAGGTGACTTTCATATCTTCAGCGCTTTAGGGAAATTGCTTGAGGAATTGCAGGTCGTTCTCGAAGAACAAGCGCAGGTCATCGACCCCATAGCGCAGCATGGCAAGGCGGTCGATCCCCATGCCAAAGGCATAACCCTGCCACTTTTCGGGGTCGATATTCGCCGCTGTCAGTACGTTGGGATGGATCATTCCACAGCCCAGGATTTCCAGCCAGCCGGTGTGCTTGCAAACACGGCAACCCTTGCCGTTACAGAACACGCATTCGATGTCGGCTTCCGCGGATGGTTCTGTGAATGGAAAGTAAGAAGGCCGCAGCCGCATGCCGAGCGGCCGCTCGAAGAACTGCTCGAAAAATGTGTGCAGCATGGACTTCAAATTCGCAAAGCTGACAGTCTCCCCGATCACCATGCCTTCGACCTGGTGAAACATCGGTGTGTGCGTCATGTCTGAATCGATGCGATACACGCGGCCCGGCGCAATGATGGCCAATGGCATGGACGATGAGCGCATGGTGCGGATCTGCACCGGCGAAGTATGCGTGCGCAGCAGCCTGCCGTCGGGGAAATAAAACGTATCGTGCATGGCGCGCGCGGGATGATTCTTCGGGATATTCAGCGCCTCGAAGTTGTGAAAGTCATCTTCCACCTCCGGTCCCGATACCACCTCGAAGCCGGCTTTCGCAAAGATCTGCTCGATCCTAAGCCTAGTGCGCGTTACCGGATGCAGGCTGCCCACATCCGCTCCACGTCCGGGCAAGGTCACATCTATGGTCCCCTTGACAAGTTGCCTCTCCATGGCTGTTTGCTCGAGGCGCAGCCGATGCATTTCCAGCGCCGCATGGATAGCGGCTTTGGCATCGTTGATTCGCTGGCCCGCGGCCGGGCGTTCGGAGGCCGAAAGCGCCCCCAAACCCTTGAGCTGCTCGGTGAGCAGCCCCTTCTTACCCAACAGCCTTACGCGCACCTCCTCAAGCCCGCCTAGGTCGGTCGATGCGTTTACATCGGCGAGCGCTAGGTCAACAAGCGCTGAGAGAGATTCCGCGCTGCTCACGGCTAGGCCGCGAGGCTGGCTTTGGCCTTTTCCGCGATCGCTGTAAAGGCCGGCATGTCATGCATCGCCAGATCCGCAAGGACCTTGCGGTCAATCGCGAGACCGGCCTTGTTCAAGCCGTCGATGAGCGTGCTGTAAGTCATGCCGCAGAGCCGTGATGCCGCGTTGATGCGCGTAATCCACAGTGCTCGGTACTCACGTTTCTTTTCGCGCCGGCCCCGGTAAGCGTACTGGCCGGCCTTAATGACCGCCTGCTTGGCCGTGCGAAATACTTTGCGTCGGGCGTTGAAGTAGCCTTTCGCTTTTTTCAGAATCTTCTTGTGCCGCCGACCGGCGACGACACCGCGTTTAACTCGTGCCATTTTCTTTTCTCCTGACTAGCTTAAGCGTTCGGCAAACATTGCTTGATGCGCTTCACGTCAGACTCGCTAAC
Source organism: Pseudomonadota bacterium (assembly GCA_030775645.1). Lineage (GTDB taxonomy): Bacteria > Pseudomonadota > Gammaproteobacteria > Steroidobacterales > Steroidobacteraceae > Bog-1198. Next base: position 8,329 of record JALYIT010000065.1, read on the forward strand.
GTGCATCTCGCGGCGCAGCTGACGCTTACGCTTGCTCGGCTTTTTCGTCAGGATATGACGACGGTGGGACTGACCGCGTTTGAAGCCATTCGCTGTTTTGCGAAAACGCTTTGCCGCAGCCCGTTTAGTTTTCAACTTGGGCATGATTGACTCCTAATTTTTTAGCCCTGCTCACAAGCACACCAAAAGAATCTCGCGATTCTTGAAGTGCGCCGCTACAGGCGGGGTGACAGACTTTTAAGGTCTGCCGCTCACTTCTTTTTGGGCCCGAACACCATGATCATCTGCTTGCCTTCCATCAGCGGGTTCTGCTCCACCACCGAATACGGTGCGAGGTCTTCAGAAATCCGCGTCAATAGCCGCCTGCCGATGTCCTGATGCACGAGCTCACGGCCGCGGTAACGCAAAGTCACCTTGGCCTTATCACCCTCGGTCAGGAAGCGAATGATGCTACGCAGTTTGACCTGGTAGTCCGCCTCTTCCGTCCCGGGACGAAACTTTACTTCCTTAACTTGAATCTGCTTCTGCTTACGCTTCGCCGCGTGCGCCTTCTTGTTTTGTTCGAACAAGAATTTGCCAAAGTCCATCACTCGAACTACCGGGGGTTCCGCCATCGGCGAGACCTCTACCAGGTCCAAAGTCTGCGAGGTGGCCATCTGCAGCGCTTCCGCGCGCGTCATCACCCCTGCTTGGCTTCCATCCGCTGCGATCACTCGCACCGATGGTGCGGAGATCTCCTCATTGCGCCTTACCCGCTTCGACGTTGCGATACACGATCCTCCAAAACAAGACGGCCGCGGCTCGCGACTTCGTCGCAAAGCAAGGTAGTGAGCTCGGCAAGCTCCAAACTACCTAAATCTTTGCCACCGCGCGTGCGAACGGCCAGGGTGCGTGCCTCTACTTCCCGCTCACCCGCGATTAGAAGGAAAGGCACACGCTTAAGTGTGTGCTCGCGGATTTTAAAGCCTACCTTCTCATACCTCAAGTCCGTTTCTACCCGAAGCCCCTGATTTTTCAGGTTTTCCGCCAGTTCCAGGCAATATTTGTCCTGCGTGTTGGAAATTCCCATCACCACCGCCTGCACCGGAGCCAACCAAGTGGGCAATTTCCCGGCGTGATGCTCGATCAAAATGCCGATAAACCGCTCCAGAGAGCCAAACATGGCCCGGTGGATCATGACAGGCGTGTGCCTCTGACTATCCTCGCCGATGTAGGAAGCCCCTAGACGTGCCGGCAGAGTGAAGTCGACCTGCAGGGTCCCGCATTGCCAATCCCGCCCAATGGCGTCCCTCAAAACGAATTCAAGCTTGGGCCCGTAAAAGGCGCCTTCGCCGGGGTTCAGCGTGGTTTCGATGCCTGCAGCGGCGGAGGCGTGGCGCAGGGCCATTTCGGCCTTGTCCCAAATCTCATCCGAACCAACCCGCTTCGCCGGCCGGTCTGAGAATTTGATCCGCACATCCGTGAATCCGAAGTCCCGATAGATGCTCAAGATCAGATCGGTGATTTTGACGGACTCCGCCGTGATTTGGTCCGGCGTGCAGAAAATATGCGCATCATCTTGCGTAAAAGCGCGCACGCGCATGAGCCCGTGCAGAGCGCCCGAGGGCTCGTAGCGGTGCACGGCACCAAACTCGGCCAAACGCAGCGGCAATTCGCGGTAACTGCGCAATCCCTGTTTGAATACCTGGATGTGCCCGGGGCAATTCATGGGCTTCAAGGCAAACACCCGGTCATCGGGTGTTTGCGTCATGTACATATTCTCGCCGAACGTCTCGATATGGCCCGATTTGACCCACAGCTCTCGGTCCATCACCTGAGGCGTGTTGACCTCTTGATAACCCGCGTCGGTTTGGCGCTGGCGCATATAACTGATCAGTTGCTGGAACAGCGCCCATCCTTGGGGGTGCCAGAACACCGCGCCCGGCGCCTCTTCCTGAAAGTGGAACAGGTCCAGTTCCTTGCCAATGCGCCGGTGATCGCGCTTTTCCGCCTCGTCCAACTGAGTCAGATATTCCTTGAGCTGCTTCTCGTTAGCCCATGCGGTGCCATATATCCGCTGCAGCATTTCGTTGCGCGAATCGCCGCGCCAATAAGCGCCGGCCACTTTCATCAACTTAAAGGCCTTCAGCTTGCCGGTGCTCGGTACATGCGGTCCGCGACACAGATCCTCCCAGTCGCCTTGGCCATACAGGCTGATCGATTCGCCCTGGGGAATGGCAGAGATGATTTCAGCTTTGTAGTGCTCGCCGATTCTCTTGAAATGCGCGATCGCCTCGTCCCTGGGCAGCACGCGGCGATGGACTTTTAAATCCTTGGCCGAGATCTCCGCCATGCGCTTTTCGATCGCCGCCAAATCCTCGGTCGAGAACGGGCGCTTGTAGGCGAAGTCGTAGTAAAAGCCGTTCTCGATCACCGGGCCGATGGTAACCTGGGCTTCTGGAAAGAGCTCTTGCACGGCATTCGCCAATAAATGGGCGGTGGAATGCCGGATTACTTCTAAGCCTTCCGGATCCTTGTCGGTCACGATGCTCAACGTCGAGTCCCGCTCGATCGACGCTGAGATATCGACCAATTCGCCGTTGACCTTACCGGCAAGGGCCGCTTTCGCAAGGCCGGGGCCGATGCTGGCAGCCACTTCCGCTACCGAAACCGGGTGGTCGAAGTGTTTTTGGCTACCGTCGGGAAGAGTAATCGCTGGCATGGAGGCATCTTATAAAGGGGGCCCGACACCCCTCAACTTACAGGGATGGTGCGCGCTAGTGGGATCGAACCACTGACCCCCACCATGTCAAGGTGATGCTCTACCGCTGAGCTAAGCGCGCGGCGTAAGGGCGCGAAAGATACCGGATTCGCGGTCGCTGATAAAGCAAAACCCGCCGAATACGCTAAAATTTACTCTTTAGCGGACGCCGGCGCCGTTTTTGCCACGTAGCGGAATTGAATCTCGCCGATCGTCACGATATCCCCGTCGGTCAATACCTGCCGCGTCACCTTGCGGCCATTCAAAATCACCCCGTTGGTGCTGTTGAGATCTTCGATGATGGCCTCACGCGTTCCGGCAAGAATCAAGGCATGGTGGCGACTCACCCCCGATGAATCGATATGCAGTTCGCAATCCTGCGCACGACCGATTCGTGTGCGACGCCCCAACGTATGGCTGATGCTTTTATCTCCATCGATACGAATCAACTGAGGCGACCACTCTCCCGCAGGCGCTGCCGTTCCCGACGCCGCAACTCCAAGCCTCTCCATGCTGGTTTGGATTCGCCCCAAGACGTTGGCGTTATTGCTCTCGCTGCGCTCGAGCCTGCGTATCATGAACTCTCGTTCCTCTAGTTGACCGCGCGTCCGTTCGAGCGCCGCCTTGAGCGCGTCTGCTTGCTGGGTCAACTCCTCCACGGCAAGGCTCTTGAGGCGAAGGTCCTCCCGCAAGCCTCTCGCATCGCCTTCAATTGATTCGACCGGCCGCCGCGCCTCTTTCAAGTGCGCCATGAGCACCGTCATTTCCTCGTCGCGCTCGGTGGCCTCAGCCTCGTGCTCGGTCAATTTGGCCGTGTGCTCGGAGTGAAGCAGCGCTAGGCGCTGCAAGCCGGACGCTAAGGCCGTTTGGGCTTCAGCCAGCGCTCGATCGCGAGCTGCCAACTCGGCAGTCAAGCGGGCCGCCTCAGCCTCGGCCGCGGAAAGCTTTTCGTTCCATTCGGAGCGCTGCCGTTCTGCCTGCTCGAAGTCCCCTGCTTGGTGGGCCGCGGCACTGGCTTGCGCGATCGCTGCGCTTTGCCATTTTTCGATCGAGGCTTTCTGTTGTGCAATCATAGCTTCCAGGTCCGCCACCCGGCCTTGGATGTCATCGCGCTCCGCAGTCAGCGCTGCTCGCCGCGCCTCGGCGGCACGCGCTTTCTCATCCAAGTCGAGAAGCAGATTCCGGTCGAAACCGCTACGCCAATCTCGGGTTCGCAGCACTTCCAGATAGGAGGCGTTCTGCGACTTTGCTTGCTCGAGATCAGAACGAACAACGCTAATTTCGGATTGGTTGCGCGTCAACTGCGCACCCAGGTTGCCGGCCTTTTCTTGGCTCGCCTTCAATTCCAACGACACAGTGTTCAATTGGGCTCGCACAGAGTTGAGTTCCTTTTCCAACTGTGTGCTGTTTTGCGCGCGGGCCTCCAAAGCAGGCACCATTTTCGCGTGTTCTGCCTGCAGCGCAGAAAGCTGGGCGTCGCGCTCCCCCAGCGAATGAAGCACTTGAACAATCGTGGCATCGCGAGAAGCCACCGACTCGCGCAATGTGCGAGCTTCTGATTGATAGTGCTCAGCATCGTGCACGGCCTGTTCCGCACGGGTCCGGGCCGCCTCGAGAGCGCCGGCTTTCTCAGTGAGATTCCGTTCCAGGTCCCGCGCTCGGTCTCGTTCCAATTCCAGCGCCGCCCGAACTGCCGACAGATCCCTTTCCAGCGCTATAGCGCGAGCGCGGGCTGCTGCCTCGGCCTGTTGCGTGCGTTCGTGACTAAGCCGCAGCGTTTCGTACTCGGTATGCTGCCGCTCGATGCGCTCTTCCACTGAGCGCATGCTCTCCGCAAGCGAGGGTAGATCTATGGGCGGGCGGTCATAGTCGCTTGGCCTTTTGTCACTTGCCGGGGCATTCCGCACTGCCGCGCCCGACGTGGCGGCTCCCGGTGAGGTTGCGCGCGGTGCGGTTAGGTCCGCAGCGGCGGGGAAAGGCGCGGTGCCGCGGTCCAGGGGCACCGCATCGTCGAACACATCGGGATCGAATAACACGCCCTCAAGGATGGGCAACGTGTCGGTGCGGTCGAGATCGATCTCCGGGTACTGACCTTTTTCCACGGCCATATGTTGTCTACCCTGCCCGGCTGGTCGGCAGGCCAAACGCCGAAGCCCGTAGCTTTTGAATTTCATCGCGGACGCGCGCGGCCTGTTCGAACTCCAGATTCCGAGCCAGCCGGGTCATGTCGGCTTCGAGCTTTTTGATACGCTTCACGGCCTGCTCCGGAGCCAACATGGCCACCTCCGCTCCGGCGCCGCGTCCGTCTTGCACATCGCGCGCGCCTTCCATCACATCGGTCACGGCCTTGACGATGCTGCGGGGAGTGATTCCGTGCTCGGTATTGAATTGAATTTGCTTATTTCGGCGCCGATCCGTTTCCGCAATGGCACGCTCGATCGATCCGGTGCGCACATCGGCATACAAGATCGCCTTGCCCTGCAGGTTGCGCGCTGCTCGGCCGATGGTCTGAATCAAAGATCCTTCCGAGCGCAGAAAGCCTTCCTTGTCGGCATCAAGAATCGCCACCAAAGAAACCTCGGGCATGTCCAGGCCCTCGCGCAGCAAATTGATTCCGACGATCACATCGAACTTACCCAAGCGCAAGTCGCGGATGATTTCCGACCGCTCCACCGTTTCAATGTCCGCGTGAAGATAGCGTACCCGCACTCCGTGCTCGCTCAAATATTCGGTCAAGTCCTCCGCCATGCGCTTGGTAAGGGTGGTGACCAGCACCCGCTCATTGACCTGGGCCCGCAAGCGAATCTCCGACAACAAGTCATCGACCTGCGCACGCACGGGGCGAATTTCCACCGCCGGGTCGGTCAGTCCGGTTGGGCGCACGACTTGCTCGATCACCTGTGCAGAAACACGCTTCTCGTATACCGCCGGGGTTGCGGACACGTAAATTGTCTGAGGCGACAAGCGCTCGAATTCCTCGAATCTCAACGGACGATTATCAAGCGCCGAGGGAAGCCGAAACCCGTATTCGACCAGCGTTTCCTTGCGAGACCGGTCGCCCTTGTACATCGCTCCAAGCTGCGGAATGGTCTGATGGCTTTCGTCGATCACCAACAGCGCATCCCTGGGCAAATAGTCGAAAAGACAGGGAGGCGGCTCGCCCGCAGCGCGACCTGACAAATAGCGCGAGTAGTTCTCGATGCCGGCGCAGTAGCCGACTTCATGCATCATTTCCAAGTCAAACAGTGTGCGTTGCTGAAGCCGTTGCGCCTCGACCAGCTTTCCCGCGCCATTGAGTTCGACCAGGCGTGAGCGCAGTTCATCTCTGATCTGATCAACCGCCGAGTGCACCCGTTCCTTGGGCGTAACGTAGTGCGATGAGGGGTAGATGGTGAGGCGCGGCACTCTGCGCAGCACTTCGCCGGTGAGCGGATCGAACAAGCTCAAAGTCTCTACGCGGTCATCGAATAGTTCGACGCGCACCGCCTCGCGCTCGGATTCGGCGGGAAATATGTCGATGACATCGCCGCGCACGCGATACGTACCTTGCTGAAGATCGAGCTCGTTGCGCGTGTACTGCATGTCGGCCAGACGCCTCAACAACTTGCGCTGCTCGAGAATATCTCCGCGCGACACGTGCAGCACCATGCTGAGGTATGCCTGCGGATCGCCCAGTCCGTAAATTGCCGACACGGTGGCGACGATGATGGAATCGGGGCGCTCCAAAAGCGCTTTGGTCGCCGATAGCCGCATCTGCTCGATGTGTTCATTGATTGAGGCGTCTTTCTCGATGAAGGTATCCGAAGCCGGCACGTACGCCTCTGGCTGGTAGTAGTCGTAGTACGAGACAAAATATTCCACCGAATTCTTCGGAAAGAATATTTTGAACTCCCCATACAACTGCGCCGCCAGAGTCTTGTTGTGTGCGAGCACCAAGGTGGGGCGCTGCACTTGCTGGATGACATTGGCGATCGTAAATGTTTTGCCCGAGCCGGTGACTCCCAACAGGGTTTGGTGCGCTAGCCCGCTGCCCAGGCCATCCACGAGCTTTTCAATCGCCTGTGGCTGATCCCCGGCAGGCAGGTAGTCGGAAAATAATTCAAAATTCATTGGGCATAGTCTCTCATGACGAAGCCCTTTGCGCGCACCCCTGCGGCAGTGCACACCCACATGGTTTGGGAGCCCATCTGTGATGCTACGTTCATTTACACGTTACCTGGCGTGAATTGGGCTTTTTTCGTACACTGACAAATCCTCATTTAACATAGGAATTCCCATTGGCCGTATCCATTTCCAAACGCGTTCAAAAGGTTAAGCCTTCTGCGACCCTCGCGATGACCGCCCGGGCGGCCAAACTCAAAGCCGAAGGCAAGGACATCATTGGATTGGCGGCAGGGGAACCTGATTTCGACACGCCTGATTACATCTCCGATGCGGGCGTCGAGGCGATTCGCAAGGGCATCACACGCTATACCGCAGTCGATGGCACGGCCGAGTTGAAGGACGCGATCATTGCCAAGTTCAAGCGGGATAATGGGCTGACATATGAACGCGCCCAAATCCTGGTGTCATCCGGTGCCAAGCAAACTTGCTTCAATGCTTGCGCCGCGCTGCTCGATCCGGGTGATGAGTGCGTGATTCCCGCACCTTATTGGGTATCCTACCCCGACATGGTGTTGCTGGCTGACGGAACTCCCGTTTGCGTTTACGGCGGACCTTCGCAAGGCTACAAAATCACGCCGATGCAGCTCGAAGCGGCTCTCACTCCGCGCACCAAGTTATTCATCATCAACACGCCCAGTAACCCCACCGGCGCTGCCTACACCAAGGCGGAGCTGCAGGCCTTGGGCGCGGTGCTCGCCAACCATACCAGGATCGTCATCGCATCGGACGAGATGTACGAGCACATCTATTGGGCGAGTGAGCCATTCACGAGTTTTGCCCAAGCCAACCCGCATCTCTACGATCGCACCATTACGATCAACGGAGTATCAAAGGCATATGCCATGACGGGCTGGCGAATTGGCTATTGCGGTGGCCCCAAGGAAATAGTCGCGGCCATGTCCACCATCCAAGGACAGTCGACCTCGAACGCCTCCAGTATTTCTCAGCGCGCAGCCACCGTTGCGTTGAACGGCGATCAATCTTGCGTGGCCGAGATGAACAAGGCCTTCAAAGATCGGCATGACTTTGTGGTCGCCAGATTGAATGCCATACCCGGAATCTCCTGTCCGGCGGGCGCGGGTACTTTCTACGCCTTCGCTCAAGTCGAGGGCGCCATACGCGCATTGGGCCTCAAAGATGACAACGAGTTCGCCGAATACCTGCTGATCCACGCCGGCGTCGCAGTTGTTCCTGGATCCGGTTTCGGGGCGCCGAATCACATGCGCATCTCCTTCGCGTGCAGCACGGATACCCTCAAGGACGCGCTTGATCGAATCGAACAGGTCGTCTCACCGGTGGTCGCGAAGCGCGCGTAAACGTCGCGCGAGGAGCCAGTACCAACTGGAAGGCCACGCCCTTTTTTCTCAGAATTCACCTATATATTACGTCGTAACAATTTGTTTATATTGGAATTGTGACTATCAGATGAAAGGTCGCGGGGGGTCTCGCTGGGCAGGGGCATTACGCCCGGGTGTCCACCCCCCGATCAGCAGACGTTGCCCATGCAGCTTACTGAAGGCCCTACGGCCGACGCCGAGGCTGTGGGCTGGCCGTCACTCAGCATGGCGGCGAAAATCCTCTGCTTGTTCGCGGGTGGCACCAGCAAGCGCCAGATCGTATCGAAACTGGGTCAGTCGGTCCTGGTTTCTTGACTTAGGCGCGCACCTTCCCGACAATCCGCGCCTCTTCCGATTCCCCGGTAGCTCAGTGGTAGAGCGACGGACTGTTAATCCGTTGGTCGGCGGTTCGAATCCGTCCCGGGGAGCCAACTTCCATAGGGTCCTGGGAACGTAAGTCTCCATATTAATCCGGCGACATAAGGGACGCGGCTCGCAGCGCCGCGTAATCCGCCCCCAGTAAGCCAGAGACTAGATTAGGCGCGGCTAAAGCGCTGCGGCGCCTTTTTTGCCGGCGTATCGGGGAGTTACCGTGCTCAGTCGTGGTCCCAATGCGGGTTCCATTTGTGACCATAGTACTGGTAGTGACACCGATCCCCGTCGGAATCGCACACCCAGTGACCCTTACGTCGATAGTAGCGGGTCGTATGATATTTCGACTGCCGCCAGCATACGTCGCCATCCTTATCGCATGTCATACGAACACAGTGATGGCCATACACATCGCAGCGTTCAAAAGTGCGCGCGACCGCGCTCGCTGGATAAAGAACCGCAGAGGCCAAGCATAAGCCGACCGCGAGCAGCATGGCTTTGGAAGCTATTAACATGTCCGATCTCCCAACATCAGCCGATCCGCTTGGCCTATCAGTGGACTCAGAAATTTAACTCGCCGACCAACGGATTGCGCTTAATGTTATTTCGTGCAAGTTTCGTGCAATGCGTACTATCAATTAATAGGTTAGCAGGGATAACTCTGAGTGGCAAAAGTACGCACCATCATCCACAGTGTGTGCCACGCCAGCATGATGAAATCGTTCATCGCGTCATGCGGGTCATTTAGGGCGATCTTATGATGAGGCGGTCGATGCGGATAAATTCCCATGACTAGGCGGCGTGCTGCCGCGCGCAAGAACGGGGCGGCCGTGTGCGAAGCGATTGGCGACGCCGATGTTGTTCGCCGCCACGAGCTCGGTGTAGAGGCGCTATGCCAGCTCTCGGCTGACATGCTTACCTCTAGCATGAAGAATCCATACGCGGAGGCGCCGGATCGCCTCTGTCACCAATATTGGGGGATAAGCCATGCCGCATTGGCAAAGCCTTTACCAGATGCCCTGCGCAAGGAAAAAATGAGCGTCGGTGCGCTCCTATGGAAGTGTCTGAATCGCGCGACCGAACTGAGCAAGGTTCTCGTTCGCGTCCATTCAAAAGTCGAGTGGCGACACGTTCAGGAGACGATCGTCGCCTGGCAGGACGCCTGGGGTGATGATGCCAGAGCCAGCTACGCTCAGATGCGATTCACGACCTTGACCGGCATCGTTCGAGGAGCGAAGGAAGACCGCGACGCATATTTGTATGCTGCACTGGCTAAGGCGTTGTCCGATATACAAGCTTAGGGACGACGCGCAGCTCGCAGTACGCTTTCCGTCAGAATCGCCAACAGGCCGGCAGAAAAAAACGGAGCCTGAAAAACATGCGGAATTGGCAGGTGCGGCAGCACGAACCAAGCAACCCCGAGCCACACCACTATTGCAACGGCAAAGTTCCCGTCATCGATAAATAGGCCGATCAGTTCCCCAAAAATTGTCTTTACCCAACTCATGCGGCGCCACCCGATAAGATGCCGGTTCGCCGTGCGCGGATGGCGCGGGCCAGACGCACAGCGATAAGTGCCCCGGTCGAGAAGCCCGCAATAAGGCCTAAGATGGACCAATCCTCCCCGGGCCATGTGAGACCGAGCCCTTCGCCCACCCAAAACGCACCGAAGGCCGACAACAGCACGCCAACGACGAACTTCAAAGTGTTCTCCGGAACCCGGGACAGCGGGCGATGCACAGCGGCCCCGACGGCAACCACCACAAGCAGCGCCGCCATTGCGCCAAGACTCGCGGCGATCAGCAGGCCCTTACCACCGGCACCCAGCGCAATGACGATGAATACCACCTCTATCCCTTCGAGCATGGTTATTTTGAACGATGCAATGACCCCCGCGGTATCTAACCCTCCGCGGCCGCCTTCCATTCGCCGCAACGCCGCCTCCTGCTCGGCAAAAATACGCACCTCATCATGCATCGCAATAATGCCGGAGGCGCGCAGGATCGCCTTACGCAACCACCGCATCCCGAATAGAAGCAACAGCACACCGACAGCAAGCTGGATGGTATCCAGTGGTATTCGGGTCAGCAGGGGCCCCAGCAGCCCGATGATGGCCAGCAACACAAGAGTGGCCGCGCCGCTGCCAACGAGTGCGGCGCGCCAACCTCGCACCACACCTACCGCAAGCACCACGGTAAGTGCCTCTACAAATTCCACTAGTGAGGCAAGAAACGCGGCCGCTACTGTAGGGCCAAGGTGGGTCCAATTGGTCAATTTTTCCTTCCTGCTATCTGAATGGCAAATGCGATGCCGCAATATGATCATAGCCAGCGGCTGCTTCAAGTTCCAAGTTTCGACCGAGCCAGCGGTTTGTCCATCGCTGCAACAGCTTTTTACCTGCCGTTGGCTTACAGTTGCACAATGCCGACCGGTCGCCACGACAGCCTTCAGAAGTTATACGATCGCCAAAAGCTGCTTTCCGAAGAAGCGGCGCGTCTTGAGTCGCAACGAGATTCTCACGATCCGGATTCGGACCGTTACTATCTTCTCGAGCTGCAAATTACAGCCTTGCGCGAAGAAGCCAGCCGTCTGAGCTCGCTAACCGCCGACATCCTTGAGAGGGACTTGCAGCGCTAAAGCTGCCCTGGGCTTCGCTCTTGAGCCAGATTCAACCTTCTGCAAAGCGGCGCTTCTGCTTGCCGCCCGCGAGCGGGAGCTGGCGCTCGTCGATCATCAGACCGTTCTTGACGACAAAAAGAATCGACTTGGCGTTGTTAATGTCCAAGGTAGGGTCCTTGCTCAACAGGACAAAGTCCGCGAGCTTACCGGTATCGATGGATCCAAGCTGGTCCGCCTTACCGAGAAACAGCGCGCTGTTGTAGGTGGCAATCCGTATGACATCGAGAGGCGCAATACCGGCTTCTGCAAGCAGTTCCAACTCGCGTTGGGTCGCGGGTCCGCTGCTCTGATCGGTACCACACGCCACTATGCCGCCGGCAACATGGATCTTGCGGACATTCTCTTTTGCAATAGGCGTCATGATCTTCATCCACCCTGTCCACGGGCGCGCCTGCCACCCGGCCCGAGTTTTTGTCTTAAGTTGACCGCGCTCCGCCGCTGAGAGTGAAGCTACATAAAGCGGTTGATCCAAATATTCCGGGTGTTCCGCGAGCCGGCTGTAGTTCTCGCCGATCGTAAGGGTGCTGGCGAAGGGTGTTTTCTTCGCCGCCATCAGCTGCACGAACGAGTCGCTGACTGGGCCTTGAATGACAGGATGGGCAAGGGTGTCCGAGCCCGCGTAGATTGCCTCGAGGGAGCGCAGTTCGCTGGAAACATGGACGGTTGTGCGAATTCCATGTTGATTGTAGTAGCGGGTGATTTTCTCGAGCAGATCGGTCGGCATCAGCGGAATCATGGGTCGCGAGCCCCATCCCTCCTCCTCCAGAGTCAATTTCAGAATGTCCGGCTGTTGTTCCGCGATATGTCGGTCTAGCAATGCTTTATCTTTCTCAAAATCGCTGACCTGCACAGCCATCTTATCGCCGTGGCTGCCCGGGTAGGTGACGAGGTTTCCTGTAGCGAAGATTCGAGGAGAAAGAATCGCGCCTGCCCTCTCCTGCGCACGCAGCGGCAAAATGTGCTCGGCTCGATTCCCGGCATCGAAAACCGTCGTGACACCGGCATATAAAAAGCTCGCCAGCGCCGCGAGCCCTTCCTCGCGATTTGGAGGCGCGAGTTCGGCATCCACCTTGCCACCGGCGTCGAAGCCGCCGCGAAGATGTATGTGCACGTCGATCAAGCCCGGAATCAGATATTTGCCCGTTCCGTCAATGCGCCGGGCGTCTATGCGCCTACCCTTGAAGCCATGGGATATCGAACTGGGGCCAATGCTGCCGATTCGTTCACCATCAATGACGACGGTCATGTCCGGTTGGGGTGCGTGTATGCCGTCGATCAGGGTAACGTGCTCGACTAACCAGCTGTCAGCGCGTGCCGCCGTCGCTAGCAGCGCCGCGATCACGCCTGTTGAGAGAGCGGAAACCAGCCTCACTGAATATCCCTCCAGCCTTACCACACCCGCTGTGCGCCTCACACATACGCTAGGAAAGGCCCGTCTGTCCATGCGGGTGCAGTGGCTGACAATAGGGGACCTGGCGCCAGGCTGCCAGCCCAATCCGACTTGGCCATTGATTTGCAGCGGCGATGCCCGCAGCATTGGCACTTACAGCAGCGCCGGCACTTACAGCAGCATCGGCACTTACCGCAGCATCGGCGTCAACTTCCAGGACTCAGCGATGAGAGCAACAGTTCAGTTGGATCAGCTCACAATCGACAAGGCTCTCTATGAATTTGTGAACAACGAGGCCCTGCCCGGCACTGCCATCGGCGCGCAAGAGTTTTGGAGCGGATTCACCGCCCTGGTGCGCAGCATGGCACCCCGAAATGCGACCCTGCTGAATCGCCGCGATGAGTTGCAATCCAAAATAGATTACTGGCATCGGCAGAATCCCGGCCCACGCTTCGATCGAGCCAAGCACCGGGCGTTCTTGAGCGAAATTGGATACCTGGTGGCCCAACGCGAACCATTTGCCGTAACCACCGCGAATGTGGACGACGAGATCGCCCGTATCGCTGGTCCGCAACTCGTGGTGCCTGCCAGCAATGCTCGGTATGCGCTGAACGCTGCCAACGCCCGTTGGGGTAGCTTGTACGATGCGCTGTATGGAACCGATGTGATACCCGAGGACTCGGGTGCACGGCGCGGTGACGGGTACAACCCGCAACGCGGTAGGAAGGTGATTGCCTTCGTACGCGATTTTTTGGACGAGCACTTTGCGCTCGCCCAAGGTTCACACCGCGATGCGGTAAAGTACCATCTCATCGACAAGACACTGCGCGTGGAACTGAACAGCGGCATGTCCACGCAGATCAAAGATCCTGCGGTTTTCGCCGGCTTCCAGGGCGAAGTGAGCTCGCCGAGTGTTGTATTGCTGGTGCACAATGGCTTGCATGTGGAATTGCATATTGATCGCACTCACCACATCGGCCGTACCGACCCGGCTGGCCTCAGCGACGTGGTGCTGGAGTCGGCTATCACGACGATTCAGGATTTGGAGGATTCGGTAGCCGCGGTCGATGCGGACGACAAAATAAACGTGTATCGGAATTGGCTGGGATTGATGAAGGGAGACCTGCAAGCGCAGCTGCAAAAGGGTCCTCACTCCAGCGTCCGCCGCTTGAATGCCGACCGGAAATACAAAAGCCCGCAGGGCGAGCCCTTGGTGCTCTCCGGCCGAAGTTTGATGTTGGTGCGCAACGTCGGCCACCACATGTTCAGCTACATTGTCACACTGGATGGTGCGCCGATCCCGGAGACCTTTATTGACGCGGCAGTGACGGTGCTGATTGCCGTACACGACCTGCGCGGTGCGAGAGCGAGGCACAACTCTCGCACCGGATCGGTTTATGTGGTCAAGCCAAAAATGCATGGTGCCGAGGAAGTAGCATTTGCCGTCGAGCTATTCGGTGCGGTCGAAAAGCTGCTGGCACTGCCGCCCAATACTGTAAAAATCGGCATCATGGATGAAGAGCGGCGCACCACGGTCAATCTCATGGAATGCATACGAGCCGCACGCGAGCGAGTGGCTTTTATAAACACCGGATTTCTCGACCGCACCGGCGATGAGATACATACCTCCATGGAAGCAGGCGTCATACCGAGAAAGAGCGAGCTTAAGAAGGCAGTATGGCTCGATGCCTATGAGCGCCAAAATGTTGATATCGGACTGGCGTGCGGGCTACCCGGGCATGCGCAGATCGGCAAGGGCATGTGGGCAATGCCAGACCTGATGGCGGATATGCTAAAAACCAAGATTGCGCATCCGCGCGCCGGTGCGAACACCGCTTGGGTGCCCTCGCCCACCGCCGCAACTCTGCACGCCCTGCATTACCACGAAGTGAATGTTTTCGAGGTGCAAGTGCAGCTGGCGAAGCGGCCTCGTGCATCCTTGGACGAGATTCTCACGCCCCCGCTGGTCACGCCACAGTGGAGCCAGTCGGATATTGAAGAGGAATTAAACAGTAACGCGCAAAGTATTTTGGGCTACGTAGTGCGTTGGATCGATTCCGGTATCGGGTGCTCCAAAGTGCCGGACTATTACAACGTGGCGCTGATGGAGGACCGCGCGACGTTGAGAATTTCAAGTCAACATGTTGCGAATTGGCTGCTGCACGGTATTTGCTCCGAAACCCAAGCGCTGACCGCGCTGAGGCGCATGGCCGGTATCGTAGATCAGCAAAACGCGGGCGATCCCATCTATCGGCGCCTCTTGGATGATCCCGATAACAATGTCGCTTTCAAGGCCGCCTGCGATCTGATCTTCAAGGGACGCGAACAGCCCAATGGCTACACCGAAAGGATTTTGACGGCGCGCCGGCTGGAACGAAAGTCTCAGGGCTGACGGTACTGCCGCATGCCGCGCGGCGCCGGAAGCTGTCGCCGGTTGCAGTCGATCAATCCCCGCTGGGGCTCGTTCCTCATTAAATACCGAAGTGAGCTGCCAGTTCCAAAAGCGTGCGGCACGCCACATCCACAGGCAGCCTCGGTGCGGCTTCGCAGTCCGGCCCCTCATAGAGCCGCGCAATAAAGGCCGTACGCAAGCCATTTTCTGCGGCCGCCTCAAGATCGCTGCCGTGAGCCGCGCACATCATGCATTCGCGAGGGCTAAAGCCCAATGCATCAGCCGCGTCCAGATAAACGGCGGCTTTGGGTTTATAGTCCCGTGCAACATCGGCACCCAAAATTGCATCCCAATGAAGGTCATTTCGACGCGCAAGATCGCACATCATCGCGATGTTGCCGTTCGATACCGGAGCGATCAGAAAGCGCTGCCGCAGTCTTTGAAGTCCTGAGCGCACATCGGGCCACGCATCAAGCTGGTGCCAGGCGAAGGTAAGCCGATCTATGTGTTGGTCGTCAAGCCCACCAATGCCAAACCGCGGCAGAATCCTTTGCAGCGTTTGGCGATGCAGCACATCGAGCTTTGTATAGGCAATGCGCCCGGACCGCACTTCTTCAATCGCAGGCTGATACTGCCCGCGCCATGCATCTGCAAGCGCCATCCAGTCCAACGAAAAGCCCAACGGTTCCAAGACCGCTTTTGCCTCGCGGGCGACCCCGGATCGCCAATCGACCAAGGTGCCGAAGACATCGAACAGCAATGCCCTTACTTGCATATGCCTATCGAGCGGCGCCCGGCAGCCTGTAAACTACACCGCCTTTCATCACGAAGGCGACGTGTTCGACCGCGGTGATGTCTTCGAGCGGCGAGCCGGGAACCGCGACGATATCCGCCAGAAATCCCGGCTTCAGCTCGCCGATTTGACCGCCCCAACCAAGCAGTTTTGCGCCGTTGATGAGGTCTGCCTGCAATACGGCCAGAGGTTTCATCCCGTATTTCACCATCAGTTCAAGCTCTCGAGCTTGGGTGCCGTGCGGAAATGGGCCCACATCGGAGCCGACTGCGAAAGGGACGCCGGCGGCAATCTGCTTTTTGAATTCTTTGATCTTGTATTCCAGCATGGGGCGCTCACGCTTCGCTCCAGCTTCCGAGGCGTTCATGAAATACTCGAAAATGGCAAAGGTAGGAACGGCTGGAATATTTTTTGCCTTCATGATTCGCATGGTTTCATCGCTCAATTGCGAGGCATGATCGATTGATGCCACGCCGGCTTGAGCGGCGTACAACGTGCCAGGCTCTCCCATGGCGTGCACCGCAACGCTTGCGCCAAAACGTGCGGCCTCGTCAATGGCGGCCTTCAGTTGCGCGACCGTGTATTGGTAGGGTGTATGCAAAACTCCGTCTCGCATCGAATCGGCGCCGGTTTCATAGATCTTTACGAAATCCGATCCTTCCTTGTGCTGCTGGCGGATCGCGGCGACGAGTTCTTCCGCACTGTTGGCGTAAGTCGCATTCGAGAGCACCTGTTGCGCCGGATTGAAATGATTGGCATCTTCATGGCCGCCCAGGATATCGATGGCGTTGCCGGAAATGCGCAGGCGCGGTCCGGGAATCAAGCCCTTGTCGATCGCATCCCGCACCGCCGTATCGGCGGAGCCCGCGCCCTCGGTGCCCATGTCCCGCTCGGCGGTGAAACCCGCCATCAAGTCATCCTTGGCGGCCAGGGCTGCGACAATCACACGTTGCGGCACTGATTCTTCGACAGTCTGCAAGTCCTCGGCACCCGGATGCAGAAACAGATGCACATGCGCGTCAATCAGCCCCGGCAACAGCGTCGTGTCGCCAAGATCTATTATTTGCGCACCTGCAGTATGCGACACCGCGGTGCCGACAGCAGTGATGCGCTCACCCTCAACCAAGACCTCTCCCGGTGTGATCAGCCGGCCCGTATCGATTTCCACCAAGTGTGCGGCATGCAGCACGATGGGGTGGCTTGCCGGTTGCTGCGCAGTTATCTGGGGAAATCCTGCGTTCGGCAGGGTCAGCGCTGCTACCAGCGCATAAATCGAGCTTTTGGGATCAATCATTTGTAGTCCTGTGAAATGTCGGGAAAGCTTTTCCAGCATCTAGTCTAGAGTCGGGAAATTGGCAGGCGGATGTCGGTGCTTGGTGGCTTGCTCGTACGCGTAGGCCAACTTTATCAACACACCTTCGCTGAAACCGTCGCCGAGGAATGTGAGCCCCGCAGGCAGTACCTCATAGCTGTATCCCATGGGAACCGTGACCGCCGGAAATCCGCTTTGCGGCGACAAAACCTGGCTGTTGTCTCCGGCCGGACTTTTGTCGTCCCCGATCTTGCGAGGCGCGTTGCTCCAAGTCGGGTACACAATGGCCTGAACCTTGTATTGGACCATGGCTGCATGGATCGCCTCACGAAACGCAATCTTCTTTTCATTGTGGTAAACCTCGGGACACAGCGTGTGATCGGCTGCTGTGGCAGGCTTGGCTGCTGCAGTTTGCTTGAGGCGGGCTTCAATATAGGGTAGGTACAGACCGGATTCGATGATCGCGGCGAGGCTCTTGTAAGGTGCCCCCTGCCCATGCTTGGCAAGATACTGGTTCAGATCGGATTGAAAATCCCCGCAGTAAATATCCTGAGTCAACTCTTCGAATTTCGGGATGACGAACGGATCCACGATTTGCGCACCCTGTGCCTTTAGGTCTTGAATCGCTTTTTCGGTAAGCGCCTTGATTTGAGGATCCGTGGTCGGCGAATCGATGTACGGCCGAAACACTCCGATTCGCGCACCGCGCAAACCCTGCTTATCGAGAAACATCTTGTATGAACTCGGGATGTGACCCGCTGAATTTTGGGTGATTGGATCTTGCGGATCAAAACCTGCCAGCACGTCGAGCAGCGTCGCTGCGTCTTCGACCGTGCGCACGATGGGGCCGCCTACATCGGCGCTCAAAAATAATGGAATGATTCCGTCGCGGCTGGTCAGCCCGATCGTCGGGCGAATGCCGACCAGTGCATTGTGGGAAGAGGGGCCGCGTATCGAATTGCCGGTGTCCGTCCCCAAACCCACGAGGCCAAAGTTCGCGGCGACCGCGGCTGCCGTGCCGCCGCTCGAGCCCGCCGGCACAACTTGTAGATTATAGGGATTGCGCGTAATGCCGGCGATCGAACTGACCGTTTCGTAAGGACTGAAAGCCCACTCGGCCATATTTGATTTTGCGAGCAGGATGGCGCCGGCTTCGCGCAGACGCCGGACCATAAAGGCATCCGTAGATGGCACGAAGCCCTTCATGGCAAGAGAGCCGCCCGTGGTCTGCATGTCCTTGGTGTCGTAATTGTCTTTGACGATTACTGCAACGCACTGCAGACCTTGGATCTTGTTAGCCGCACGGAATTCCGCGTCAATCTTATCGGCTTCGGCGAGCGCGTTGGGATTCACCAAAACCAATGCGTTCAGGCGCGAGGTCTGATCGTACTCCCGGATACGGTGCAAGTACTCTTCAATGATTTGATGACAGCTGACCCGGTGTTCGCGGATGGCCTGCTGCGTCTCGGCGATAGTTGTTTCGATGAGATCGAAGCGTTCCGCCGCGCGCACGGACAGGATTGTCAGCAGGCTCAAGAAGACAGTGCCCGCGCATGCCAGGCGTTTGCATTCGATCATCGCGCATTCCCGTAGTTTTTTAGGGTGGCGCCGCAGTATAGCCGTGCGCCGGCGTGTTGCTGCGAAGTGCCGAGATGCCCGACCTTTGGATCCTTGCAGGACGACATGTAGGAGCGATCTCGACGCGGCGCGTCAAAGCGTGTACCATCTGCCCAGCTTACAAGAGGTTGGTGCTCGGTCAGTGCCACCTTTAGCTCGCGGTCCGTCCTCGACGCACTTCGTTTTTTCACCCTCCTCGCTGCTGACCGCTGCGGATGCTGTAAAGCCCGTCGTGCGAGTCCACATTTCATACAAGGTTTTATAATGTCATTTTCAGATCTCGGGCTATTGCCCGAATTGATGCGTGCTGTTGCCGATAAAGGTTACGACACGCCCTCTCCCATCCAAGTCCAGGCCATCCCCGCGGTGCTGGCGGGCCGAGACGTGCTCGCCGGCGCGCAAACCGGCACGGGCAAGACGGCCGGCTTCGTGCTTCCTATTCTGCAGCTGCTCGCCGCCGATCAGGCGCATGGCAGCAGCCGCGCCCCGCGTGCGTTGGTTCTGACACCCACCCGGGAGCTCGCTGCCCAGGTCGCTCAGAGCGCCCGTGACTACGGCAAGTATATGCAGCTGCGCACCTACCAAGTGTTCGGCGGTGTGAGCATCAATCCGCAAATTACGGCGCTGCGCGGCGGCTGCGATATCTTGGTTGCCACGCCGGGCCGGTTGCTCGATCTTGCGCAGCAGCGCGCGGCGGACCTCTCGAAAATCCAAGTGCTGGTGCTGGACGAAGCGGACCGCATGCTCGACATGGGATTCATCCCCGACATTCGCCGCATCATCAAACTGCTGCCGCAGAAGCGTCAAAATCTGCTTTTTTCCGCTACATATTCGGACGACATACGCAGTCTGGCCGAGCGACTGCTGCACAACCCCCTGTCGGTGCAAGTTGCCGCGCGCAACGCGCCGATCGAACTGGTCGAGCAGCGCGCATATCGCGTGCAAAAAGAACAGAAGCGCCACTTACTCGTGCATCTGATACAAGAAGGACAGTGGCGGCAGGTGCTGATCTTCACCCGTACGAAGCATGGTGCCAACCGTCTCACGCAGCAGTTGGAAGGCGCGGGCATTCAAGCGGCGGCGATCCATGGAAACAAGAGCCAGGCTGCCCGAGTGAAGGCGCTCGATATGTTCAAGCGCGGCCAGGTCACTTGTTTGGTCGCTACTGAAGTCGCCGCACGCGGCCTCGATATCAAAGAGCTGCCGCAGGTGGTCAACTACGAGTTGCCGAACGTGCCTGAGGACTATGTTCACCGCATCGGCCGCACCGGCCGCGCCGGCGCCAATGGCGAAGCGATCTCATTAGTATCTGCGGATGAGTCTGGATTGCTGCGTGACATCGAACGGGTGCTACGCCGCAGTATCCCGACGCTGCCCACTCCGGTATTCAAAATTGTTGAATCGGCCTCGCCGCCTCCTCGCGAAAACCGCCCCCCGCAAGGTCAGGGTCGTCACGCTGGGCACGGGCAACATGGCAGTGGCTCGCGCAGAGATGGGGGAAATTCGGAACGCCGCGATTCGCGCCGTGCCCCGAATTCGGGAGCACGATCGAACACCGGGACTCGCAGTTTCGGTCAAACGCGAGGCCGTGCGCGCTAGGAACCTCGCTCCTTTAAAGCGTCGGCACCATTTCGCGCAGATATTGCGCGAATTCCAGACCCAAGCTCGGATGCTTCAGGCCGTACTCGACGGTGGCTTGTAAGTATCCGAGCTTACTGCCGCAGTCATAGCGCTTTCCCTCGAATTCGAAGGCGTACACCGGCTCGCGTTGCATGAGCCGGGCAATGCCGTCCGTGAGCTGTATCTCTCCGCCCGCACCCTTACCGATTTTGGCGAGATCGTCGAAGATCGCGCCGCTTAACAAGTAGCGTCCCACCACGGCCAGCGTGGAAGCGGCCTTTTCGGGCTTGGGCTTTTCGACGATATGCGAGATCTTTCCGACGCGCGGCGCAATCGACTGCTCCAAGGTCACAATCCCGTATTTGTCCGTGTCCTGCTTCGGCACATTCTGTACGCCAAGAATGCTCACGTGATGCTTGTCGAAAACATCTGCCATTTGCTTGAGGCAAGGCACTTTGGCATCGATCAGATCATCCGCCAGATGCACCATGAAGGGCGCATCGCCTACCACCGGACGCGCGCACAGTACGGCATGGCCCAGCCCTAACGGCGCCGACTGGCGAATGTAGACGCATGATGCCCAGCTTGGCAGGATTCCACGTAAGGTATCGAGCAATTCCTGCTTGCCTTGCGCTTGCAGTACAGCCTCAAGTTCGGGGTTCGAGTCAAAGTGATCTTCAATTGCCCGCTTTGAGCTGCCGGTGATGAAAATCAAGGTATCAGCCCCGGCGGAAAGTGCCTCATCAGCCGCATATTGAATCAGCGGCTTGTCCACGATAGGAAGCATTTCCTTCGGGCTCGCTTTCGTTACCGGGAGAAATCTGGTGCCGCGTCCCGCAACAGGAAACACGACTGCTTTTACTCGATGTGTCATTTATGGAGAATAACGGATTTCCAGCGGCTGCGCCGTCGGACAATTCTCACACACTAGCGCAGCTTGACGATGGCGTAGGCTTCGAAGCTGTCCCACGAATGGCACGCCGGGCAATGCCAATAAAAATTGCGGCCTGAAAAGCCGCATTCATTGCAGCGATATTTCTCCGCGTGCGCCAACAAGGCGCCGATCTCGCGCGCGATGCGTTCTGATTGCGTCGGACCTTCCTGCCAAATGGCCTGCAGCGTGTCATCTTGCGAGAAAACTTTTTCGATCGAAGCGCGAAGCGGTGCAGCTGCTCCTAAGTTCGCCGTTATCGCCGCGAAAACCAGGCGTTTCAGCTCATCGAAATCTCGCGATTCGGTTTGCGACACCAGCTCGCTCAAGATGGCATCGCGTTCCTCAAGTCCCACCAATTTCAGCAGCCGCGGCAATTCTTCTTGCAGCAGCGTTGGGGACTCGGTGAGCGCCTGCCTCAAGAGTTTGACGGCCAGATCGGGCTGCGATTCGCGCTCTGCGATCTGAGCCCCGAGCAGCGCCGCCCGCGGGAACGGCTGAGCCTCGGCGCGCGCCTCGTTGAGCAATCCGCGCGCGCTGCCCATGTCGCCGCGCTCGATGGCGAGGGTGGCCAATTCACACAAATAATGAGCTGCGACGGTGCGCGCCGGCGCGGCCTTAATGCTCGCCAACTGCCGATAGGCACCGAGCGCCTGCTGCCAGTCGTGTTGGCGCTCATACACGCCGCGCAATGCATCGAGTGCGCTGGCGCGCAGGCGTGGGACTTCGCTTACTTGCTGAAACAGTCCCTCCGCCCGGTCGAGGACCCCCGCCCGCAAGTAATCCTGCGCCAGGGCGAGCAACGCCTGCTCGCGATGTTCCGGAGCGAGTTCTTTGCGCGCCAGCATATTTTGATGAATTCGTATGGCGCGCTCGACCTCACCGCGGCGCCGATACAGCGAGCCTAACGCGAAATGCGTCTCTATCGTTTCCGCATTGGCGTCCATCAGCTTCAAGAACATATCGAGCGCCCGATCCGGCTGCTCACTGACCAGATAGTCCAAGCCCGTCAGATAGTCAGGGTGGAGTTTGCTTAAGTGTCCGGTCCAACGCTTGCCCCATCCAAAATGGCCGGCAAGAATGCCCAACACGAGCGCCGCGAGCACCAGGCCCCACGTCAGCAGCGGTAAATCGGTCAAATCCTAGTCGCGGATCGGCTGATCCGCACCGTCGTTGACGCGTTCGCGCAGGTCTTTACCCGGCTTGAAGTGCGGCACATGCTTGCCCGCCAAGGCGACGGCTTCACCGGTCTTTGGATTGCGTCCCTGACGCGGCGGCCTGAAGTGCAGCGAGAAGCTGCCGAAGCCCCTGATCTCGATGCGCTCGCCGGTGGCCAAAGCATCGCTCATGATTTCAAGAAGTTGCTTGACCGCCAGCTCGACGTCCTTGGCCGGCAAATGCTTCTGTTTCGCCGAAATGATCTCGATGAGTTCCGATTTCGTCATTATCGACCCGTGCGCATCACTAGACATACTTAAAGAGTGCGGCCGCCCTCGAGCGGCCGCGCCTCCGCTTCTCAATCCTGCCCGGAGATTTGCTCTTTCAGCAGGTCTCCCAAGCTCGTTCCGGTGGACGAATCGGTTCGATAGTTCTGCATAGCTTCCTGCTCCTCGTGGATATCCTTCGCTTTGATCGACAGCGAGATGCTGCGGCCCTTGCGGTCCACGCCGGTGAATCGGGCTTCGATTTCTTCGCCTACTTTAAGCAGCAAGCGGGCATCTTCCACCCTATCGCGCGATAGTTCGGAGGCGCGCAATTGCCCATCCACTCCATTGCCCAGATCGACAATCGCGCCTTTCGCATCGACCTCGCGCACCACGCCTCTGACGACACTGCCTTTCGGATGCTCAGCGATGTAGGCCGAGAACGGGTCCTTGGCAAGCTGTTTGATGCCTAGGCTGATGCGCTCGCGTTCCGGATCGATCGACAGAACCATGGCATCGACCTGCTGCGCCTTCTGGTAACTGCGCACAGCCTCTTCGCCGGGCATGTCCCAAGAAATATCCGACAGATGCACCAGGCCGTCGATGCCGCCGGCGAGGCCAATGAAGATGCCGAAATCGGTGATCGATTTGATTTGGCCGCTGACCTTGTCGCCGCGGTTGTAGTTGTCGGCGAATTCCTTCCAAGGATTGGCCTTGCATTGCTTCACGCCCAAACTGATGCGGCGTCGCTCTTCATCGATGTCGAGCACCATGACTTCGACTTCCTGGCCGACGTGCACGACTTTGGCCGGATTGACGTTCTTGTTGGTCCAATCCATTTCAGAGACATGCACCAAGCCTTCGACGCCCTCTTCGATTTCCACGAAGCAGCCGTAATCCGCAATGTTCGTCACCTTTCCGAACAGCCGCGTGTTGGCTGGATAGCGCCGCGCAATGTTCTGCCAGGGATCCGCGCCCAGCTGCTTCAAGCCCAACGAAACGCGCTGGCGTTCGCGGTCGAACTTCAATATTCGTACATCGATCTCTTCGCCCACCTTGACCACTTCGGAAGGATGCTTGACGCGCTTCCATGCCATGTCGGTGATATGAAGCAGACCGTCGATGCCTCCCAGATCAACGAATGCGCCGTAATCGGTGAGATTCTTGACGACACCCTTGACCGCCGCACCTTCTTGTAAATTGTCCAGCAACGCAGAACGCTCGGCGCTGTATTCCTGCTCCACCACCGCACGACGCGAGACCACGACGTTGTTGCGCTTCTGATCGAGCTTGATAACTTTGAATTCGAGCGGTTTGTTTTCCAGGTAAGAAGGATCGCGCACGGGACGCACGTCCACCAGTGATCCCGGTAGGAAAGCTCGCACATTGTCGATCTCGACCGTAAAGCCGCCCTTGACTCGGCCGGTGATGATGCCGATGACGACCTCTTGTTTCTCAAAGGCCGTTTCCAGGCGCGTCCAGGTCCGGGCGCGCTTGGCCTTCTCGCGTGAGAGCCTTGTTTCTCCCGAGCCATCCTCCACGCTGTCCAACGCGACTTCGACCGTTTCCCCGACGGACACTTCGATCTCGCCTTTCTCATTCTTGAATTGATCGGATGGAATGACCGCTTCGGATTTCAATCCGACGTTGACGATCACGTAATCCTGGCCGACTTCGACGATCAGTCCGTTGAGGATGGTTCCAGGACGAATGCGCTGGCTCGCAATGCTCTGTTCGAACAGTTCCGCAAAACTTTCTGTCATGTGTTCTCTATACTAAATCCCTGACACTGATCCTATGTGCCTAGGGGTTACCGAAAAAAACGGCAATCAATCCTTGATAACCGCAACCTAAACTCTCATAACTTCGCGAGCAATCTCCAACACGCGCCCGATCACGCCATCGACTGACATACCCGTCGTGTCCAGGGTGACAGCGTCGGCGCTCGGAACGAGGGGCGATACCGCACGTGCCATGTCGCGCTGATCGCGCTCCGCTATGTCCAGCGAAAGGGCGGCAAGGTTAGCAGCAACCCCCTTTTCTTTCAACTGGTTATGACGCCTTAAGGCCCGTTCTGTGGGGCTGGCAGTGAGAAAAATCTTGACCCTTGCGTCAGGGAATACCACAGTGCCCATATCCCGGCCGTCGGCCACCAAGCCGGGTGGCACCGCAAAGCGCCTTTGGCGTTCCAAAAGCGACGAGCGGACCACCGGCAAGGCTGCAACCTTGGAGGCATCATTGCCCGCCTCCTCAGTCCTTACGGCGCGGGTGACATCCCGCCCGTCCAGGTAAATCTGTTCCTCGTCGGACGCACTCGAGCCGAAACGAATATCCAATTGGTCGGCCAGCCGTGCCAATGCCGGTCCATCATCCAGGCTTGTGGAGGCCCGCCTCGCAGCCAGGGCGACCAGGCGATATAGAGCCCCGCTATCGAGCAGGGACCATCCCAACGCCTTGGCGACCGCACGGCTCACCGTGCCCTTGCCGGAACCGGAAGGGCCATCGATGGTCATGACGGGTACTGCCTGCATGGGTGCCTATAACGCAATCTCACGTATCGCGAGGCCTACCGATTGAGCCAGCGGCACAAAGCCGGGAAAAGAAGTCGCCACGTTGGCTACGTCCTTGATGGTAATGGGTCCGGCCGCCCGCAGGCTTGCAATGGCGAATGACATGGCAATACGGTGATCGCCGAAGCTGTCGACCGCACCCCCCGAAAATGCCTTGCCCTCGCCCCGTCCCTCGATGTGCATGCCGTCGGGCAATGGCTCATGCGCGACACCAAGCGCCGTCAAGCCCGAACTCATGGCGGCAATTCGATCGCTTTCCTTGACCCGTAACTCTTCGGCACCCCTCACCCACGTTTCCCCTCGTGCGCAAGCCGCGGCGATAAAGAGCACCGGCAGCTCATCGATGGCGAGAGAAATCAGATCCTTGCTCACGCGCACGCCCTTAAGCGTAGAGGGCCGCACCAGAAGATCAGCCAGCGGCTCCGCGCCGCTTTCGCGCGGTTTCAAAATCTCGATGTTTCCGTCCATGCTGCGCAGAATATCCAACAGGCCGGTCCGCGTCGGATTCAGTCCGACATTTTGGATCAGCAAGCCTTCTGAGGGGCCGGCGACGAGTGCGGCGACGATGAAAAAGGCGGCGGATGAAAAATCGCCGGGCACGGTGAGTGCTTGAGCAATCAGACTATCCGGTGGGTACAACGTCGTTCGAAGTCCCTCAGAGAGGACACGTACGCCGCAGCTTTTGAGCATACGCTCACTGTGATCGCGGCTGACGCCTGGGGCGCTCACGCTTGTCGTCCCCTCGGCGTACAGGGATGCCAGCAGAATCGCAGACTTCACTTGGGCGCTTGCGATCGGCATCTGGTAGTCGATTCCGTGCAAATGCCGAGCGCCGCCGATATCCACCGGCGGTATGCCGTGATGGGTGCGAACATCGGCGCCCATCTCGCGCAACGGCTTCGCAACGCGCTCCATGGGCCGCTTCATGAGCGAGGCATCGCCAATCAGTTGGGAATCGAATGCCTGCGCCGCCAGTAAGCCGGTGAACAAGCGCATCGCCGTACCCGCATTTCCCATATCAAGCGGGCGGCCGGCGCTGCGCAAACCGTGCAGACCGACGCCGTGAATTAGCACATGGGTGGGGCTAGGCTGCTCGATACGCACGCCGAGTGCACGCATGGCCGCCAAACTCGCCAAGCAGTCTTCGCTCGCGAGGAAACCCTCGATCTCGCTGATGCCCTCGGCGATTCCGGACAACATCAGCGCACGATGTGAAATGGACTTGTCGCCGGGAACCACCATGCTGCCGGTAACGCGCACCGCGGGATGCGCTTCAAACACCTGCATCAGAGCACGGCTCGCGGGTAGGAACCCAAGATCTTGAACAACGATGCGCGCGACTGCAGCGCAGCCAAAGCCTTGGCAACCGGCGGATCGCTGACATGGCCTTCGATATCAATGAAGAACACATAGTCCCATTTGCGGCGGCGCGATGGGCGCGATTCGATACGGGTCATGTTGACGCGGTGCTGCGCAAGCGGCTCGAGCAATTGGAACAGCGCGCCGGCATCATCGGTGTCGCTGGTCGACAACAATAGCGTGGTGCGGTCTGCGCCGCTCGCACTGAAGAGTTTCCTGCCCACCACCAGGAAGCGCGTGGTGTTATCCGGGCGATCTTCGATCTCGTTGGCGATCACATTAAGAGAATATATCTCCGCAGCGGCACGGCCGGCGATCCCCGCAGTGCCGTGCTCATCACGCGCGCGGCGCGCGCCTTCGGCATTGCTGGAGACACCGACCCGTTCAACCTCGGGCAATTGATCGTCCAGCCACGCACGGCACTGAGCCAAGGCTTGCGGGTGCGCGCAAATGCGTTTTATGGCCTCAAGATTTGTCATTTTGCCCATCAAATAGTGGCTGACGCGCAATTCCACTTCGCCGCATATTTTGAGCCCCGAGGATAGAAACATGTCGAGCGTGTGGTTGACCGTCCCCTCGGTGGAGTTTTCGATCGGCACGACACCGAAGTCGGCCACACCGCCTTCGACCTCGTGAAAAATCTCATCGATGGCCGCCAGCGGCAGCGAGCGCACCGAGGAGCCGAAGTGCTTGAGTACTGCGGCCTGAGTGAACGTTCCCTCCGGACCCAAGAACGCCACCTTGAGAGGCTCCTGCTGCGCCAGGCACGCCGACATGATCTCGCGAAACAGCCGCGCAATTTCTTCGTCGCGCAGCGGACCTTGATTGCGCTTGAGGGCCATGCGCAATACTTCGGCTTCGCGTTCGGGACGATAGTAATCGACTGCCTTGCCCGTGGCGGATTTAGAGATGCCCACCAATTGCGCAAAGCGCGCACGCTCGTTGAGCAAGGAGTGAATGCGCGCGTCGATCGCATCTATGTTTTCGCGAATGCTCCCAAGACCCGATCCAGCGGGCGTCGCAGTCGGCACCAGCTCCGGCGGCGCCGCCTCGATGCTCGCGGCTTTCGCCTTAGCTTTGACCTTGGCTTTGACCTTGGCTTTGACCTTGCGCTTTTTCGCCTTCACGCGTGCCGATCCTCGAAATCGCGCATGAACGCCGTCAGTCCCTGCACCCCTTCAATTGGCATGGCGTTGTAGATGCTTGCACGCATTCCGCCCACGCTGCGGTGCCCCTTTAAGCCTTGCAGGCCGGCCTTGGCAGCTGCGGACAGAAATACCCGATCCAAATCCGGATTGCTCAAGTTGAACGTGACATTCATTAAGGAACGGGAATCGATTGCCACCCTGTTCTTGTACAGCCGCGACGCATCGATGGCCGCGTATAGCAGCGATGCCTTGGCGCGATTACGTTCGCCGATAGCCTGCAGGCCGCCGAGTTTTTTGAGCCACTGAAAAACGAGTCCGGCCATGTACCAGGAAAAGGTCGTCGGCGTATTCAGCATGGACTGGTTTTCGGCAATTGCCTGAAAATTAAACACGTGGGGCGTCTCGGGGCGCGCATGGCCGATCAAATCTTTGCGCACAATGACCACCGTCAATCCGGAAGGTCCAATGTTTTTCTGGGCGCCAGCGTAAATCAGTCCGAAATTCGCGACCTCCACCGGTCTCGACAAAATACTGGAGGACATGTCGGCGACCAGCGGCACGGTACCGGTAGTCGGTACATAGCCGAACTCAACACCGCTGATGGTCTCATTGGGCGTGTAATGCACATACGTAGCATGGTCGCTGAAGTTGAGCTCGCTCTGCGGCGGCGCGCGGCTATAGCTACCGCCTGAATCGCCCGCGAGGTGCACGCGGCAGTATCGGGCTGCCTCCGCCATGGCCCGTTGCGACCAGTGGCCCGTATTGAGGTAATCGACCACACTGCCGGGCGCGGATAAATTCAAGGGTACCAAAGAAAATTGCGCCGAGGCGCCCCCCTGCATGAACAGTACCTCGTAGTTGGAGGGGATCGACATCAGCTCGCGCAAATCGGATTCCGCTTGCTGCGCGACCTCGAGAAAGGATTTGTCGCGATGGCTAATTTCCATCACCGAGCTGCCACTGCCCTGCCAGTCGAGCAACTCATCGCGCGCTTTCTCGAGAACCTCCAGCGGCAACACAGCGGGTCCCGGCGAGAAGTTGAAAACGCGCACCGGAGTGTCTTACTGCCCGGCGGCGGGGGGATCAATGGGATCGGAGGGATCGGAGGTCCCGGCAGGGTCGGTGGGGCCAGCATCGCCTTCCTCGCCTTCGCCGGCCAAACCTTCGATCCGCTCGAGGCCGGAGAGCTGATCGCCCTCTTCCAGCCGTATCAGCCGCACCCCTTGGGTGTTGCGCCCTACCACGGAAATATCCTTCACCGGCGTGCGCACCAACACGCCGCTTTGGCTCATGAGCATGATTTCATCATCTAAGCTGACCAATAGCGCGCCGACCATGATTCCGTTGCGGTCGGTGATTTGCAATGCGATGACGCCCTGGCCGCCGCGGCCGTGTTTTGGAAACTCATCGAGCGGCGTCAACTTACCAAAGCCATTCTGGGACGCCGTAAGAATGAAGCCGTCTTGAGCGACGATCAAGGCATTGACTCGCTGGTCGTCGCTTAGTTTGACGCCGCGCACGCCGGCGGCCTCGCGTCCCATCGGGCGAACCTCTTCCTCTGCAAAGCGAATCGCCTTGCCTGCTGTGGTGAACAGCAATATGTCCTTGGTGCCGTCGGTAATCGCCACGCCCACCAGTTTGTCACCCGGATCCAACGCGACGGCGATGATGCCGCTGGCGCGGGGTCGCGAAAACAATGCCAGAGAAGTCTTCTTCACGGTGCCGAGGCTCGTAGCCATGAAGACAAATTTGCCTTCTTCGAATTCCTTTATCGACATCATTGCGCTGATGCGCTCGCCTTCTTGCAGCGGCAATAAATTGACGATCGGCTTGCCGCGCGATCCGCGACTGGCTTGCGGCAATTGGTAAACCTTCAGCCAATAGAGTTTGCCCCGGTCCGAAAAACACAGCAGCGTGTCGTGGGTATTGGCCACGAATAACTTGTCGACGAAGTCTTCGTCTTTGACGCTGGTCGCTGCCTTGCCCCGCCCGCCGCGGCGCTGCGCTTGATAGTCGGACACCGGTTGTGCCTTGGCATACCCGCCGTGCGACAGCGTGACCACGACGTCCTCGGGAGAAATCAGATCCTCCGTGGTGAGATCCTCATGATTGACGAGGATTTCAGTGCGGCGCTTGTCGCCAAAGGTCTCGCGGATGAACTCGAGTTCCTTGCGGATTACTTCGAGCAGCCGCTCGGGGCGTGCAAGAATGTCCGACAGATCGCGAATTTGTTCCAATAGTTCCTGAAATTCGGCCAAGATCTTGTCTTGTTCGAGCCCCGTGAGGCGGTTGAGGCGCATCTCCAGAATCGCTTGCGCTTGCAATTCGGTGAGACGATAACCGCCTTCGACGATGCCTAGCACAGCTATCTCGCCTTCCGGCCGCGTACTAATGGCGCCGGCGCGGGCCAGCATCTGCGGCACGGCTCCCGAAGCCCAAACCCGCGAGATCAAAGCAACTTTGGCCTCGGCCGGAGAGGGCGATGCTTTAATGGCAGCGATGATGTCATCGATATTGGCGAGTGCGATCGCCAAGCCCTCCAAGATATGCCCGCGTTCGCGCGCCTTGCGCAGTTCGTACACCGTGCGGCGCGTGACCACTTCCCGCCGGTGACGCAGGAAGGCATCGAGCATTTCCTTGAGACTGAGGAGCCGCGGTTGGCCATCGACCAAGGCCACCATGTTGATGCCGAACACCTGCTCCATGGGGGTCTGAGAATACAAATTATTGAGCAAAATCTCCGGCACTTCGCCGCGCTTCAACTCGATCACGACGCGCATGCCGTCTTTGTCGGATTCATCGCGCAGGCCATCGGAGGCAATGCCTTCGATCAGCTTGTCGCGAACCAAATCGGCGATGCGCTCGATCAAGCGCGCCTTGTTCACTTGGTAAGGCAGTTCGGTAATGATGATGGCCTGGCGCTCGCCCTTGCCCACATCCTCGAAATGCGTGCGCGCACGCAAATGCAAACGGCCGCGTCCCGTCTTATAGGCCTGGACGATCTCCTGCGCGCCGTTTATGAATCCGGCGGTGGGGAAATCCGGGCCAGGAACGATCTGCATCAGCTGCCCAAGCGTAATATCCGGATTTTCGATCAGCGCGATGCACGCCGTGATGATTTCCGTCAGATTATGCGGCGGGATGTTGGTGGCCATACCCACCGCAATCCCGGAGGACCCGTTGATCAACAGATTCGGAATTCGCGCCGGCAGCACCGCCGGCTCGCTCTCGGACTCATCATAGTTCGGGTTGAAATCGACGGTTTCTTTATCGATGTCGGCAAGTAACTCACCCGCCAACCTCGACATGCGCACTTCTGTATAGCGCATCGCCGCCGGCGGATCGCCGTCCACCGAGCCGAAATTGCCCTGTCCATCGACCAGCAAATAGCGCATCGAGAAGTCTTGCGCCATGCGCACGATGGCGTCATAGACCGAAGCGTCGCCGTGCGGATGGTATTTGCCTATGACATCCCCTACCACACGCGCCGACTTTTTATACGCCCTATTCCAGTCATTGCTGAGTTCGCGCATCGCGTACAGCACCCGCCGGTGCACCGGCTTCAAACCATCCCGAACGTCGGGCAACGCGCGTCCGACGATCACGCTCATCGCGTAATCCAGATACGATTTGCGCATCTCGTCCTCGAGATTTACGGGCAATATTTCGCGTGCGATCTCGGCCATTTGTCGAGAGTCCGGTGAGTTATCGGACTTTAATTAGTGGATTTAAAGAGGGCAAGGCAGGTCTGAAACATCGGCGAATTCTAGCACATATCCGGCTGTGTCTCAGGCCTACCGCGCGGCTTTTGCCGATATACTTCCCGCATGCCCGTCGTTGCCGCTGATTTACGTATTGAAGTGCGTTGGCTCGCTTCCATGGCCGCGCGAAATGCGGTCCTCGAGGATCATTCGCTGCTGATTCGCGACGGTCGAATTCTCGATATTTTACCCACTTCCCTTGCCGCCGAACGCTACCGCGCAACCGCGGTCTTGCAGAGAAACTCGCACCTGTTGATGCCAGGCATGGTGAATGCGCAATCCGATGCCTCCATATCGCTGTTTCGCGGTGCAAAGCACGGCGCCGCGCCGGCGGGCGATGGCGCGATCAATCCGGAATTCGCTCGCGACAGCACACTCGCGGCCATGGCCGAAATGCTCAAATCCGGAATCACCTGTTTCTGCGATCGTCCTTCCTACCCTGAGGAGACCCTGCGCACTGCCCAGGAGCAAGGCATGCGTGCGGTGGTCGGCATGCGGGTCACCGAGACCCTCTCCCCTTGGGCCAAGAATGCAGCGGAATCCTTGACCCGATGCTTGAGCTTGCGCGACAAATACAAGGGCAACCCGTTGGTCTCGACCGCGTTCGCTCCTGACCAAGGCATAAGCTTGAGCGAGCAGACTTTCAGACGTCTCGCCACATTGGCTGACGAACTCGACGCCGGTATTATGCTGGACCTGCATCGGTCGCTGGCTGAAATCGACGAGTGCGTAAAGATGCACGGGGTGCGCCCCATTGAGCGCCTGGAGAATTTGGGACTGCTCACGCCGGCGCTCAATGCCATCCACATGGTGCATTTGACGGCGGCTGACATGAGTCTGGTGCAACGCACCGGAATTTCCATTACGTTGCGGCCGCAATTGGATCTGCAATTCAGTCACCTGTTGGCGCCCATCGTCGAATTTGTTGCGGCGGGTGTGCGCCTGGGGCTTGGCAGCAGTGGTGCGCTGAACGAAGATCTCTGGACAGAGATCAAGCTGGCGGCTCTGCTCACCAGCCCTTGGGACGCGCTGCATGCCGCCACGCGCGGCGGTGCGGCTGTACTGGGCCTGGAGAGCGAGGTCGGCAGTCTGGAAGCAGGAAAATGGGCGGATGTTTGCTGTGTTGATCTTTCAGGGTTGCCCGCACAACCGGTCAATAACCCGCTGGAGCGATTGGTATTCTGCGGCGGCCGGGAACTCATCAGCGATGTCTGGGTCGCCGGCAGGCAACTGCTATCAGGCGGGGAATTGACTCGATTGGACTGGACCGAGGTGGCGGCACGCTCGGCGATGTGGGCGAGCCGTATGAATTTAAGAGGTGGATAAATGGATGCGCGGCCTAATGTAGATCCAGCGGAACTGGCCAAGTTTTCCTCCCTGGCGCAGAGCTGGTGGGATCCTGTGGGTCCCTCCAGACCTTTGCATGAACTGAATCCGGTGCGGCTTCGCTACATCGAGACTGCGGTTAAATTGGCTGGCGCCCGTGCGCTCGATGTCGGGTGCGGGGGAGGAATATTGAGCGAATCGATGGCACGTAGCGGCGCGCGCGTGCTGGGAATCGATTTGTCGCAAGCCGTGCTCGACGTGGCGGAACTGCACGCGCTGGAAAGTAAGATAGCGGTGGAATACGCAGCTATCGCAGCGCAGGATCTGGCCGCGGCGCAACCGGCCGCCTTCGACTTGGTCACGTGCATGGAAATGCTGGAACATGTTCCGGATCCGGCCGCCATGCTCGAAGCGTTGGCGCGGCTGGCGAAGCCCGGCGGCGATGTGATGGTTTCCACACTGAATCGCAAGCCGATTGCATTCGCGGTGGCAATCATCGGGGCTGAGTACATCGCACGCGTGTTGCCCCGCGGTACCCATGAATACCTGAAGTTCATCCGTCCCTCTGAGCTTGCGCGTTGGGGTCGTGCGGCAGGACTTGAGCTGAAGGACCTCGCCGGCATCACTTACAACCCTTTGACCCGCGCATTCCGATTATCGTCCAACACCGATGTGAATTACCTTGCACACTTCAAACGCGCGGAATGACTACGCTCTCGTTACGCGCGGTCCTGTTTGATTTGGACGGTACGCTCCTTGATACCGCACCGGACATGGTCGCGGCACTGAACGTGTTGCGCCAAGAGCGATCACTGGCACCCTTACCCTATGAAACGGTGCGAAGCGCGGTCAGTCACGGCAGCGCACGGGTCGTGAAGGTGGGATTTCCCGATATTGACGCGGAAACTTCTCTCACCCTGCAGCAGCGCTTTCTGGAAATCTATCGCGGCGCGCTCAGCCGCGAGACGCATTTATTTCCCGGCATGGAGACGGTGCTGAAAGAATTGTCGCTCTGGCGTTTGAAAGTCGGCATCGTGACCAACAAGCCGGGCTGGCTCACCACTCCGCTCCTGCAGGAATTGGGACTGCTCGAGCTTTTTAGCTGCGTTGTCAGCGGGGATACCGTGGCGGAGCGCAAGCCCCATCCCCTGCCTTTGTTGCATGCTGCCGGGCTCGCGGATGTGCGCCCGGGCGAATGTGTCTATGTCGGCGATGCGGAACGCGATGTCCAAGCCGCACATGCTGCCGCCATGCCGGCGTTGGTCGCCAACTACGGCTATCTCAGGGCCGATGAGGATTCGAGCGCCTGGGGCGGCGACGGTTATTTGAATGAGCCCTTGGACCTCTTAGACTGGCTCAAGGCCAGCGGGCGCGTATGAGCGACATCAGAGTATGGGCGGCGCTGGTGATAGGCATCGCACTGGGTGCGCTCGCGGGTCTGTTATGGCGCGCACGCCGCGAACAAACCTTGCGCATCGAGGTCGAGTTGCTGCGATCAAGGCTCAAAAGCGAGGCGATGCTAAGCGCCGAGCGCGAGCAGACCCTGGCGCGGGCGCGCGATCAGTTGCAGGGCGTGTTCGGCGAGCTTGCACGCGAGAGCTTGCAGAGCAACAGCGAAGTGTTCTTGCAGCTCGCGCGCGAACGCTTGACTCGACAGCAATTGGACGCCTCGCAGTTATTGAAGGAACGCGAGTCGGCGATCGAGTCGCTAGTCAAGCCCATTCGCGAGGCATTGGCCAAGACCGAAGCGCAGATTCAGTCGATCGAGCGCGACCGCATCGATTCATTTGCCACCATCAAAGCGCAAATGGAGGTATTGGCAAGCGGCCAGTCTTTGTTATCGCGCGAGACGCGCAACCTCGTCACCGCCCTGCGCCGTCCCGATGTCCGCGGGCAATGGGGGGAAATCACTTTGCGCCGATTGGTGGAGTTGTCGGGCATGACATTGCATGTTGACTTCAGCGAACAGCTGCACCGCAAGACCGATTCCGGCGCCATCAGGCCCGACATGATCGTGCACATGCCCGAGCAGCGCGACATCATCGTGGATGTGAAAACACCCCTTGAGGCCTATCTTGCGGCGGTGGAAGCCCAAGACGAGACCGAGCGCAGCGCGCAATTGCGCCGCCACGCGCAAATCGTCGGCGCGCGGGTACGCGAGCTATCGTCAAAGCAGTATTGGTCGCAATTCGAGCGCAGTCCGGATTTCGTGGTCTTGTTCCTGCCGGGCGATCAATTCCTATCCGCGGCATTGCAGGAAAATCCGGGTCTCATCGACGATTCCCTGCGCCAAAACGTCATGCTGGCCACTCCGACCAGCCTGGTCGCGCTCTTGAAAGCGGTGTCGTATGGCTGGAAGCAAACGCAGTTGGCAGAGAATGCCGCCGAGGTGCGTGAACTGGGTGAAGAGATATACAAGCGGTTAGCAGTGTTCGGCGAGCATTTAGGAAAACTCGGCAAGTCCCTTGGCAGCAGCGTCGAGTCCTTCAACCGGGCGGTGGGCTCGCTGGAACAACAAGTCATGCCGGCCGCGCGCCGATTTGAGGAGCTGGGCTTAAGAGTGAGCCGCACGATCGAGCCGATCGAGCCTATCGCAAATTTAGCCCGTACACCGCGCGCCGAACCCGACCAGACAGAGCTTTTCGATGCGCCCGGCTCTCAAGACTCTTGATACCACCTATCGTGCGCGGGCCATTCCTGCCGGGTCGGCGCGCTACTGGAGCTGGTTGTTTGCGGCGGCGCCGGCACGGCCGCCGTTGCTTGGGATTTACGCGTTGCTCGCCGAGTGGAATGCGTTGATGGATCCGGCAACCGAACACAGCGCGGCGCAAATTAAATTGGCCTGGTGGCAAGAGGAAATCCGACGTCTTGCCGCCGGGGTGCCGGTGCATCCCGTCGGCATTTATCTGGCCTCGTTGCCGCGCGCCGGCGAGGTTGATTTCGCGCGGCTGGCACCGTCGATCGATGCCGCCGTCGTTGAAACCAACGGCGCGCCACTGGAACGTGCGGCGGAACTGGAACCGCATGCCCACGCTTTGCGGGCTCCTCCCCTGGCGCTGGCTTCGCGGCTTGTCACGGAGGGCCTCGATGATGCCGCCCTAGCAGGGTGCACCCAGGCCTTGGCGGTGGCAGACTACATCGCCCGAGCGACGCGCGACTATCGTCGCGACGTGCAATTAGGACGCACGCCCTTCCCGGTTGATGAGCTTCTCACCGCGGGTATAGACAACACCGACCTGCGCGCCGAGCGTGCGCCGCCGCCGCTTCAGAATTACTTGGCGCAGCTTCGGCAGCGCGCACGCGAGCACTACGAGACCGCCGCCCGCGCCCTTCCCCTCGAACATCGGTCGCAACTGCGCCACCTCTTGGTATTGGGGGCACTCGGGTTGAAACATTTGTTGGCCCGCACTCCCACCGGCACCGCAACCGGCTTGCAGGATTTACTGTTAGCCTGGTCGACGGCGCGGCGCGCTTAAGTTACTCAAAGGCCTCTGTGATTCCCGACCATTTTATCGCGGACCCCGACCTCCTCCTGGGGCGGACCATTCTGATCACTGGCGCCGGCAGCGGCCTGGGCCGGGCGCTTGCGCTTCATTGCGCGCGCGCAGGGGCGTGCGTAATCTTGTCAGGACGCAATGGCTCCAAACTCGATCGTGTATACGATGAAATCGAGGCGCTCGGCGCGCCGCGACCCGCGATCGCCGCCTTGGATCTTGCTTCGGCGACTGCGGTCGATTACGACGCGCTATCCCGCATCATTGGCGATGAGTTCGGACAGTTGGATGGCTTGGTCCACGCTGCGGCCTTGCTCGGCGATCGCACTCCGCTGGAGCAATACGATGTGCCGACATGGTGTAAGGTCTTGCACGTGAATCTCACCGCCCCGTTCATTCTCACGCAAATTCTATTGCCGCATTTGCGCAAGTCCAAAGACGCTTCGATCATCTTTGTGAGCAGCGGCGTGGTGAAAAAATCGCGTCCATTCTGGGGAGCCTACGCCGTCTCAAAGACCGGATTGGAATCGGTGCGCAGCATGCTGGCGGAGGAACTGGAAGGTGAGGCGAACATCCGGGTGAACAGCGTCAATCCAGGACGAATGCGGACCGCCATGCGCGCGGCAGCCTATCCGGCGGAGGATCCGAACACGGTGCCGGCGGCCGAGTCGGTGTGCGGTCCTTTTCTATACTTGCTGAGCGCGCTCGGCCGCGACATCGACGGTCGGTACATCGAGGCGCAATGAAACACCATGGGGACTTAAGGGATGCATACCAGTAAACCGTGCTTAGCGGTCCTCTCGGCGATCGCTTGCATTACGCTGGGCGCGGCGCCGCGTGCGTTGTCGGCAGAGGCGCGGCCCCTCGAAGGCGATTATGTCTTGCATGATTTCCACTTTGCATCCGGCGAAACCTTGCCGGAACTGCGCATGCATTACACCTTCTTCGGCAAGGCGAAGAAGGATGCGCAGGGGCGGGTCACCAACGCCGTTTTGATCATGCACGGCACGGGCGGATCTGGACGCAGTCTCGTCAACGAAAGGTTTGCGGGTGTTTTGTTCCAAAAGGGACAGCTACTGGATGCTGAAAAATATTACATCATCCTCCCCGATGGGATCGGTCACGGAAAGTCGAGCCGACCGAGCGATGGATTGCATGCACGGTTTCCGCAGTACTCCTACGAGGACATGGTAGCCGCGCAATTTGCGCTCGTGAGCAAGGGGCTCGAGATCAATCACTTGCGGCTGGTGATGGGCACCTCGATGGGATGCATGCATGCCTTTATGTGGGCCGAGACGTATCCCGACTTCATGGACGCGGTAATGCCGCTGGCCTGCCTGCCGGTGCAGATCGCCGGCCGCAATCGGGCATGGCGTGATCTGGTGATGGATGCGATTCGCAACGATCCGCAATGGATGAAGGGCGATTATACTGCGGAGCCCTTAGGTGCTCTGCGCACCGCGGCCGGATTGCTGCTGATTGCAGGCACTGCCCCCATTCAGATGCAAATAACACTCCCCACTAGAGATGCCGCCGACGAATTCGTGCAAAAATACATGCAGCGCCAGATGGAAGAGTTGGACGCTAATGATCTGCTCTACCAGGTCAATGCCTCGCGCGACTATGATCCGTCGGCCGCTTTGGAGAAAATCAAGGCACCGCTGCTGCAAATCAATTCTGCCGATGATTTCATCAATCCGCCCGAACTCGGTATTGCCGAGCGGGAAATCAAGCGCGTGAAACATGGGCGTTTCGTGCTGCTGCCCGCATCGGCACAGACCCATGGGCACGGCACTCACACTTGGGCAGCAGTTTGGCAGCAGTACCTGGCGCAACTTCTGGACGAGTCGAGAAATCCGCCGGCCAACTAAGCGCATGTTCGCCCTAGCAGCGTGTCGGACTTAACTTCGTGGCCGCGACCGTGACGCAGGTTTTAAAGGATGTCCGGCATTGGCAGCGACGGTTTGGCGGCGTCGATCTCGTTGATCAGCGCGTTTCGCTCGCTCGCCAGCATGGCCCGCGAATGTCCCCGCGGTAAATCATGTCCCAAGTGGACCGGGCCGAAACGCACGCGCATCAGGCGGCTCACGATGATGCCGCGCGCGGCATACCAATGCCGCACTTGCGCCGAGCGCGTGGCACGCACGGTCACGTTAAGCCAATGATTGAAGCCCTCTCCATATTTCGCGTCGGCTTGCAGAATGCTCATGGCCTCGCCCTCGCAATCGGTCGCCGCGCGAAACTCATCGACCAGCGTCTCGTTCAGGGGCCCACGCATCCTCAGGACGTAGTCCACGGTCAATGCATGCACCCCCTGCGACACGCGATGCGCCCAAGAGCCATCGTCGGTGAGAATTTCCAGCCCTCCGTCCACGGGAGGCATGGGCTGAATGGCCAGCCAGCGCCCCGCGGCGCGCGGTAATTTCAAGTGTTCCGCAGCTCGCGACGTAGCGGCTTTGAGATCGAGACTCTCGCCCGGCGAGCGATGAAATAATAGTACGCGCAGTTCCTTAACGGCCGATGGGTGCAATCTGACGGGCCGTCCGTCCAACGTAATGCGGTCCTTCGGACCGAGCTTTGCGCCGAGTGCGGGTACCTCGCCGTTGACCTTGAGGCGCGCCTCGCGGATCCATCGCTCGACTTCGCGACGCGAACCGATGCCGGCGGCCGACAGAAGCTTCTGGATGCGTTCGCCGGGAGGAGGATCTTGTGGCGGTGCGCCGGACCGCCGACCGGCCTTAGGCTGGCGCTCCCGCATCAAATCGTGTCGTCTTGCGCACCACTCGCAACCAATCCCTGGCGCGGGGCGGTGCTGTAGCGGGCCGGTTCCTCATCCTCCTCGGCCTGCGGCTCCGCGGACGCAGCCGCTTCGAGCGCACCATCATCCGCCGCCGGCACCTTAGCATCCCCGCCTGGCAGCGTCAGTTGCACACGCAGATCTTCGAGCTCCTTGAGCTGCGCCAGGGTGGGCAAATCATCGAGCTTCTTCAAGCTGAAATAATCCAGAAACTCGCGCGTGGTGCCGAGCAGCTCGGGTTTGCCCGGAACATCGCGATGGCCGACAACCCTGATCCATTCTCGCTCATGCAATGTCTTGATAATATTCGGGTTGACGGCGACACCGCGGATTTGCTCAATCTCTCCACGTGTAATCGGTTGCCGATAGGCAATTAATGCCAACGTCTCGAGCAGTGCGCGCGAATATTTCGCGGGCCGCTCTTGCCACAAGCGAGCCACGGGCTCGGCCACTGCCGCCCTGATTTGAATGCGAAAGCCGCTGGCCACTTCGAGCAACTCCAGGCCGCGCGTTTCGTATTCTTCCCCGAGCGCGGCGATGGCGCTCTTCACTTCCTCGCCGATTGAGCCGTCCCGTTGGTCGAATACACTCGACAGCTCATCCACTGTCAGTGGCCGGCCCGCGGCGAGCAGAGCAGCTTCAACGACATTTTTCACGTATTGATGGTTCATTGAGTTCTCGCAAGATCATCATTTGAAGCGCCATCGTCGGTAACCAGCGACAGGTGCCTGGCCGGATTGCCGAGTCGAACGTGCAGCGGTGCGTAAGCTTCAGATTGCACTATTTCGATCAGTCCCTCACGCAATAGTTCAAGAATGGCCACGAACGTCACCGTCACGCCACGGCGGCCCTCTTCGGGGGAAAACAATCGCACAAAATCCACGAATGAGTTGGCTTGCAACAGGGTTAGAACATCGGTCATGCGCTGACGCACCGATAAGGGTTCGCGTTGTACGTGGTGATGCGCAAACATGTCGCTGCGCGACAACACATCTTGAAAGGCTATCAACATTTCCTGCAGCGTCACTTGCGGCGGAATTCGTACCACTTTCCGGTCGACAAGTTCAGCCGTTGCCACCCAGGTGTCGCGCTCCAGGCGCGCCATCCGGTCTATTCCTTCCGCTGCGCGCTTGAAACGCTCGTATTCCTGCAGGCGGCGCACCAGTTCCGCGCGCGGATCCCCTTCTTCCGCTGCATCGTCGCTCCCCACGCGCGGCAGCAGCATGCGCGATTTCACTTCGGCAAGCGTCGCCGCCATCAGCAGGTATTCACCCGCCAATTCGAGCTGCAGCACCTGCATCAGCTCGATATAGCGCATGTATTGGCGCGTAATTTCCGCGATCGGAATATCGAGAATGTCGAGATTCTGCCGCCTAATCAGGTACAGCAGCATGTCGAGCGGACCTTCGAAGGCTTCGAGAAACACCTCGAGCGCCTGCGGCGGAATGTACAGGTCCCGCGGCATCTCGATAATGGGCTGGCCCTCCACCACCGCAAAGGGCATTTCACCTTGTGCCGGCGGAGCGGCAGCGACGGGCGGCTGCGGCGCCGTATTTGCAACCACGGTCAGCTTCGGTTTCATCTGTAATTCATTGCCATGGCTTGTCGAACTGCCTCCATCGTGTCGCGCGCCACCGTGCGAGCACGCTCGCCCCCCTCGGCGATGATACCGCGTACCAGATCCGGATTCTCCTCGAACTCCTCGGCCCGCTTGGCGATGCCGGATATCTCTTCCACGATTTTTTCGATCAGCGGCGCCTTGCATTCCAAACACCCGATACCTGCAGTGCGACAGCCGTTCTGCACCCAGGCTTGCGTCTCCGCCGAAGAATAGATCTTGTGCAGTTCCCACACCGGGCATTTTTCCGGATCGCCGGGATCGGTGCGGCGCACACGGGCTGGGTCAGTTTGCATTGCCTTGAGTTTCTTGACCACCGAGTCCGGGTCCTCGCGCAGGCCGATGGTGTTGCCATAGGACTTGGACATCTTGCGCCCGTCCAGCCCCGGCACTTTCGGCGTCGCTGTAAGCAATACATCAGGCTCGATCAATATGGAAATGCCGCCGCCCTCGAGAAATCCGAGCAGGCGATCGCGGTCCGCGACCGTGAGGCGCGCATTAGCCTCCACCAACGCCTGCGCCCTCGCCAGCGCCTCCGCATCGCCCTTTTCTTGAAACTGTTTGCGCAGCGAGCGATACATCGTGGAATTTCGCGAACCCAAGCTCTTGATGGCTTTCTCCACTTTCTGTTCGAATTCCGGTTCGCGTCCATAGATGTGATTGAAGCGCCGCGCCACCTCCCGCGTGATCTCCACGTGCGCTACTTGGTCCTCGCCCACGGGCACGAACTGCGAGCGGTATAGCAAAATGTCCGCACTTTGCAACAAGGGATATCCAAGAAACCCATAGGTGTGCAGGTCATGATCGGCAAGCTGGGCTTGCTGGTCCTTATAAGAGGGCACTCGTTCCAGCCAGCCCAAGGGAGTGATCATCGACAGCAGCAGGTGCAGTTCCGCGTGCTCGGGCACTTTAGACTGGATGAACAATGTGGCCACCCCGGGGTTAAGACCGGCGGCCAACCAGTCAATCACCATACTCCAGGTGTTCTCTTCCAGCTTCGAGGTGTCCTCATAGCCGGTGGTCAATGCATGAAAGTCCGCTACGAAGAAGTAGCACTCATACTGGTATTGCAGCTCGATCCAGTTCTTGAGCGCGCCATGATAATTGCCCAAATGCAGCTGGCCGGTGGGGCGCATGCCGGAGAGCACGCGTCGATTCTGGATGGGACTGCTCATGCCACGTGCCGCTTCAAGAGTTCGTGAATGAGGTGGCTGGTGGCCCGCAGTGCAGGGTCGAATAGCCAACCCAGCAATCGGAAT
The DNA here is from genome assembly GCA_030775645.1 of Pseudomonadota bacterium. GTDB lineage: Bacteria > Pseudomonadota > Gammaproteobacteria > Steroidobacterales > Steroidobacteraceae > Bog-1198. The sequence goes on from JALYIT010000065.1 coordinate 50,432, forward strand.
ACGGAGAGCCCCATAACAATGAAAATACCTACAGGCGCAATTTTCTCGAGACTGGCACCGATCCGCGGCGGCAATAAACCCACTAGCGCACGGCCGCCATCCAACGGCGGGACCGGTAGCAAGTTGAACATCGCCAGCAACACATTGACCTCGATGCCGGCCTGCGCCATCAGCATCAACCAATCATCAAGCACGAGCATCGAGCTCGAACTATTCAAAATTGAGCCAGGCCTGATTCGCGAAAGCACCACCAGCACCGCGCACCAGAGCAGTGCCATCAAAATGTTTGCGGCAGGCCCCGCGAGGGCAATGATAATGCCTGCGCGGCGCGGGTTGCGCAGCGCGCTGATCGCTACGGGCACTGGTTTGGCCCACCCGAACGGCGGTAATTGGAGCGCCAATAATGCACCGGGGAGCAACAGGGTGCCGATGGGGTCGATGTGCCGCAGCGGGTTCAAGCTCAAGCGGCCGAGCAACTCAGCGGTGCGGTCACCAAAGTAACGGGCCGTCCGGCCATGAGCGACCTCGTGCAAAGTAATGGCAAAAAGCATCGGGATGACATAGACGGAAATGATGAGCGAAAATGAAGATAAATCCAATGCTTACACTCGTTATTTAAACAAATTACGAGCCTGCACGCCCGCATTGCGGATCATTATACGGTGGCGCTGGCTGCAAAGGGGCTGACATCGCCGCGTCCTTGACGCAGTACGATGGCTCGATCGCCCGACAAATCGATGACCGAAGTTGGAACCAAGCCGCAATTGCCGCCATCCAGAACAAGATCGACGCTGCGATCGAGCATCTCGTAAATTTCCCTCGCATCGGTACGCGGTAAGTCCTCTCCCGGAAGCAGCAGCGTTGAACTCATCACCGGTTCGCCGAGTTCGCGAAGCAATTCTGCGGTGACCGGATGATCCGGCACCCGCAAGCCGATGGTGCCTCGCCGCTCGTGCTTCAACCGCCGAGGCGTCTCACGCGAGGCTTTCAGCAAAAACGTATACGCGCCAGGGGTGTGTGCCCTCAACAGCCGGTATTGCCAATTATCGAGCATCGCGTACTTGCCGACGTCGGCAAGATCCCGGCAAACCAAAGTGAAGTGATGATTGCGGTCGGTTTGACGAATTTCTCGGATGCGTTCCAGCGCGGCCTTATCGCCGATATGACAGCCCAATGCGTAGCAAGAATCCGTCGGATACACGATCACGCCGCCGCCGCGCAGGACTTCGACCGCCTGGCGTATGTAGCGCACCTGCGGGGATACCGGATGCAGTTGCAGATAGATGCTCATCTCGTCAGCTATGATACGCGGATGAGTCAACTTCTCGAATGGTCGCCCCTGATCGCTTTTTTTATTGCCTTCGAAGTGCGGGATATTTACTGGGCCACGGCGGCGCTAATGATCGCCAGCGTGGCTGTGCTAGTCGTTCATCGTATGCGCACCGGCAAGTTTAAAACCATGCATATCATCATCGCGACGGTCGCCGTAATCCTGGGTTCAGCGACCTTGATATTCCACGACGAGCGCTTCATTCAGTGGAAGCCCACAGTGTTGCTGGCGTTGGCATCGATAACGTTTCTCGGCAGCATGGTCATTGGCAAGCAGCCACTCGTGCGCCGCATGTTCGAGGGCGTATTCGAAGAACCCTTGGCAATACCGTCGCGCTCGTGGCTGGTGGTCAACGCAATATGGGGCGTCTGGCTTGCGTTATTGGCGCTTGCAAATATTTACGTCGCGCGGCACTTCCCGCTCGCTTTTTGGGTGAAGTTCAAATTCTTCGGGCTGCCGGTTGCCATGATGCTGTTCATGCTTCCGCTGGTATTTTGGCTCAGCAACAAAACCGTAAGGCCGCTACCCGCCACTCGCGCGCAGCGGCTGCGGGAAAGACTGGAAAGCCGTTTTGCGCCCGCCCAGCTCAGCGTCGAGGACGAAAGTCACCTGCATGAAGGTCACGCCGGTGCAGCCTCCGGCCAGAGCCACTTTAGAGTGAAGATCGTGTCGGAGTCGTTTCGAGGCATCTCCGCGGTTGCTCGCCACCGATTGGTATACGCCGCGGTAGATGATCTCTTGAAGACCGATATTCATGCCCTCGCCATCGAGGCCAGCGCACCCGATTAAATTCGAGAATCTCCGCTGCGCGCGCATTGCTGCATTGCGGGATATGCTCTGCGCCTTGTTTTTAATCAAAAATTGGTGACGGAGCTTGGTTGAGGCTAAACTGCCGCCCCCGGGCGCGCAGGCCATCTGGCCATAGTGCTTTTTTTTTGCATAGAGGACCAAATGAGCCAATTTTTGAGTACACCGTGGATCCGTGTCGCCACCGTGACCGCATTCGCCTTAAGCATTGCGGCGTGCGGAAAGGTCCAGCCAGGGGCGACCCCGGCAGCGGCCGACAAGACGGCAGCCGCGGCACCCGCGCCGGTTGCCACCGTCGACGGCACACCCATATCGCGCTTGGAATACGACATCTACGTCAAGAGCTTGCTGCAAGGGCGGCCGCCGACCGAGTTGACCGCCGAGCAGCGAACCCAGGTGCTGGATGAATTGATCAACATGCAACTGCTGGCCGCCCAAGGCGCCAAGGATAGTGTGGAGAAGGATCCTGACGTCGCCGGACGGCTCGAGGTGGTCCGCATGCGGGTGCTGGCGGATGCCGAATCGCAGAAATTCTTGAAGGACAAGGAGCCGACCGACGCTGAGTTGCGCACGGAATACGAAACCGCGGTTGGCGCCATGGACAAGACCGAGTACCACGCCAAGCATATCCTGGTACCCACCAAGGAGCAGGCAGAACAAGTCATCAAGAAAATCAAAGGCGGCGCGAAGTTCGAAGATGTGGCCAAAGCGCAGTCCACCGACGGCTCCAAGGCCAACGGCGGCGATCTTGGCTGGTTCACGCTGACTCGGATGGCCAAGCCCTTCGGCGACGCGGTGAAGAATTTGAAAAAGGGCGAAATGACGCAAGGACCCGTGCAGACACAGTTCGGCTGGCATGTCATCAAGCTGGAAGACACTCGCGAAACGGCTCCCCCGCCATTTGAGCAAGTCAAGCAGCAGGTCAATAACGGTGTCATCCAAAAGAAGCTGCAGGCCTACGTCGACAGTTTGAAGAAAACGGCAAAGATCGAAAAATCGCTTGACGCAAAACCTGACAGCAAACCTGAGAGTAAAGCTGACAGCAAAGCTGAGGGTAAAGCTGACAGCAAGCCTGACGCTAAATAGGACACAGGAAAGCGTAGCGGATTCGGGCGGATCCGCTACGTTTTCAATAGCTCCAACAATGCCGCTTCGTCGAGAATTCGCACTCCCAGCTGCTCTGCTTTCTTGAGCTTGGCTCCGGGCTCGGTACCGGCCACCACGTAATCGGTCTTCTTCGAAACGCTGCCGCTCACTTTGCCGCCCCGTTGCAAGATGGCGTCCGTGGCTTGGTCGCGCGATAAGGATTTCAGAGACCCTGTGAGCACGAAGCTCTTATCGTGCAGAGCGCCGCCCGCCTTCGCCCTCTCCGTCTGCGGTGCCGGCCAGGCTACCCCCGCGGCAAGCAGCCGATCGACCATGGCGGCATTGTCGGCGTCTCGAAAATAGGCCGACACGTGTCTTGCCACCACGGGTCCTACGTCGGGAACACGCTGAATCTCTTCCTCGCCGGCGCGGCGCAGCGCGCCTAAGTCAGGAAAATGTTGCGCCAGCGCGGCGGCCGTCGCCTCGCCGACATCCCGGATGCCGAGCGCATAGAGAAAGCGCGGCAATGTAGTCTGCTTCGCGGCTTGTAGCGCCGATTGCACCTTATGCGCAGACTTCCCACCCATCCGCTCCAATGTCGCGAGTCGATCCGCTTGCAAGGAGAAAAGATCAGCCGGCGTCATCACCCAATCGCGGTCGACCAATTGGTCCACCAGCTTGTCACCGAGCCCTTGAATATCCATAGCGCGGCGCGAAGCGAAATGTTGGATTTCTCCCTTTCGCTGCGCCGCGCAGTGCCGGCCGCCGCTGCAGCGCGCGACTGCCTGATCAGCATCACGCAGCACCGGCGAGCCGCAGATCGGACACGCACTCGGCAATTCCACGAGCTGCGCGCCGGGCACGCGGCGCTCCGGCAGCACCCTCGCGACTTCCGGTATCACATCGCCAGCGCGGCGAATGACAACCGTATCGCCCACCCGTACGTCTTTGCGGGTCAACTCATCCATGTTGTGAAGGGTCGCACTGCTGACGGTAACTCCGCCGACGAAGGTGGGTTCCAATTTGGCCACCGGAGTCAAGGCGCCGGTTCGGCCTACTTGAAATTCAATGCCACGCACCACGCTCAACGCTTCTTCGGCGGGAAATTTATGTGCTACTGCCCAGCGCGGGGCTCGCGAAATGAATCCCAGCTTGCGCTGCAAGTTCACATCATCCACTTTGTAGACCACGCCGTCGATTTGATACGGGAGTCTGGCGCGCGCTAGCCCCATGGCCTCGTAGTATTCAAGGCAACCCTCGATCGACTCAACGACTTTCGACTGGGGGCAAATTTTAAAGCCCAAGCGTCGTAATTCCTTGAGCGTGCCGCTGTGGGAGGATGCAAGTTCACCGCCGTCAATGACTCCCACACCGTAAACGAAGATGTCGAGCGGGCGTGCAGCGGTTAGCCGGGGATCGAGTTGGCGCAAGCTGCCGGCCGCGGCGTTGCGCGGATTAACAAAGGTCTTTTCGCCGCGGGCAGCCGCCGCCTCGTTGAAGCGCTTAAAACCGGCCAATGGCATGAACACCTCGCCGCGCACTTCCAGCAGCCGCGGCGCGTTGCCGTCGCGCAGCTTGAGGGGCAGCGCCTGGATGGTGCGCAGGTTCTGCGTGATCTCCTCGCCGATCTCTCCATCGCCGCGCGTAGCCCCCCGAACAAAGGTGCCATTTTCGTAAATAGCGCTGACGGCCAGCCCGTCCAACTTCGGCTCCGCCACGTACCGAACGGCGCCGCTTTGCCCTAGACGTTCGCGAATACGCCGATCGAAATCCCGCACTTCCTGCTCGCTGAACGCGTTGTCCAACGATAGCATCGGGACTTGATGCTTGACGGCGCCGAATGCCGAGACTGGCGCTGCACCCACCCGCATAGTCGGTGAATGAGGATCCTGAAGCGCGGGAAAATCGCGCTCCAGGGCGCGCAGCTCCAGCATCAGCCGATCGTACTCAGCATCCGGAACTTCCGGATCGTCCAAGGCGTGATAGCGGTAGTTATAGCGCGCCAGGAGCTCCGTGAGTTCAGTGACCCGTGCTTTAGCCTTCTTGGGCTGCGCTCCAGACTTTGCCGGGCTCACGGTTCAAGCTCGGTGCAACGAGGCCTGGAAACGCGCAACGTCGTCCCGCAAGGCGCCCGCTCGCTGCGGCGAGAGCGGCATGCCTTTGGAATCCTGGACCATTCCGGCCAGTTCCTGCGCCAGACCGCGCGCCGCTCCCAGCAATTCATCGACGGTCAGAAGCGGCTCCACGGGACCTGGCAAAATGGCAAAGAGCGTAACGCCCCGAAACTCTTCTGAGGGCATGCTCGCCACATCAAAGGTGCCGGGCTCGACCATGCTGGCGACGCAAAACAAACTGCGGCCATCGACATGCCTGCGATGAAAGACCTGGTAGCGTCCGTAAGCCAAGCCATGCAATTCAAGCGCCGCGAGCAGGCTGGCACCGGACCATCGCGCCTCTCCGGGAGCGCATACGCGCAACGTGACGATTTTTTGCTGCTCGCTCAAGTTGGCCGGTTGCGCCGACGCGGCCGCGCCTCGTGTGGGCGGTTCAGGCACGGCAGCCGCGGGGGGAGGCGCCGGCGCTGCGGAAACGGGCGAAACTACTGCGGCGGCATGCCTCGGCGCTGCAGAAACAGGCGCAACCGCAGCGGGTTTGGGCGGCGCTGCGGGCGCAATGGGAGGCGGATCTGCCTCGACCATCATCGGTCCATCCACGATGGGTACCTGATCGTATTCCTGCGTATGGATACTGAGGGGCTCAAAGGGCGGCACACCCCATTCGCGTGCATGCGGGTCGGGAGCGGCCGCGGCCTCAGCAAAGGCATCGGCGGGTGGCGCATCGTGGCGCAACGGCTCGACGGTCGGGGTCATTTCGCGCAGAGCGGCATTGCCCGGAGCTTGTAAAGATCGGCGCCTGCCCCACCACCAGATGCCCGCGAGCAACACCAGACTTAAGGCCAACAGTATCCAACGCAGCTCGGCAGCCATACGACTTCGTGCTACATCGCTGCCATGCGCACGGCCTCATCGACATCCACCGACACCAAGCGCGACACGCCGGGCTCATTCATGGTGACGCCGACCAGTTGCGACGCCATTTCCATGGTGCTCTTGTTATGAGTGATGAAAATGAACTGCACGCTGCGCGACATGTCGCGGACGATATCGCAGAAGCGCCCCACGTTATTCTCATCGAGGGGAGCGTCCACTTCGTCCAGCAGACAGAAAGGTGCGGGATTCAAGTCGAATATCGCAAAGACCAGCGCCACGGCAGTGAGCGCCTTCTCGCCGCCCGACAGCTGACTGATGGTGCTGTTTCGCTTGCCCGGAGGCCGCGCCATGACGGAGACGCCCGCCGCGGTGGATTCCTCGCCCGTCAATTCCAGATACGCGTGACCGCCGCCGAAGAGGCGTGGAAATTTTTCCTTCAACCCGGCGTTAACCCGATCGAAGGTGTCCTGGAAGCGCGTGCGCGTTTCTCGGTCAATCTTGCGCATCGCTGACTCGAGCGTTTCCAACGCGTCGGTCAGATCCTTGCATTGCCGATCCAAGTACTCCTTGCGCTCCGACTGCTCTTTGAACTCGCCGATCGCAGCCAGATTGACCTGACCCAGGCGTTCAATCTTGCCTCTGGTATCCTCCAGCTCTGCCTCCCAGCGTTCCACCATGGCATCCTGCGGAATTTGTGCGGCTAAGCCTGCAAATTCGTAATTCGTCGCCGCCAGCTGCTCCGCGACGCCCTCGCGGCGCACGCGCACCTGCTGAGCGGCCAACCTCGCCTGGTCGAGACCGGTTCGCGCCGCTTCCAGGCGCTGCTCCACCGTCATTCGAACGCCATCGTGCTCGCGCAATAGCGCGTCCAACTCATCGCTGGCAATTCTGGCGGCGCGCAATTCGGATTCAATTTCGGCGCGCAGGCGTAACTTGCCTTCCAACTGCTGTTGCGCATCGGCAAGCGGCGCTTCACCCTCGACCAATTGCGCGCTCAATTCGAGCCGTCGCGTTTGCAAATCTTCGAGCTGTTTCTCGAGGCGCGCCAGCGTGTTGATCAAAGAGGCGTGCGAAGATCGTCTTGATTCGACTTGCACGGCCAAGTCGCGCGCATGTTGTTGCGCCGCCCCGGCCGCGGCGCGCGCATCCGTATGGGCCGCGCGCAGGCGTTCACGTTTCTGCTCCAGTTCCATGCGCTGCGGTTCGAGCGCCGCAAATGCGTCGATGGCGGTCTCCATGCGGCCGCGCGCTGCACGCAATTCGGCTTCGCTTCGCGTCAGTTCAGTGCGTACATCGGCAAGTTCCGTCTCGAGCTGCTGCAACCGCCGCGTCGCATCGTCGGTGCGGGCCCGCGCCGCATTGAGCTCGGCACGCCGATCGACATGCTCGCGGTGCAGTCGATTGACCTCCGTTTGGAATCGCTCGCGACGGTCTTCGTGCTCGCGTCCGCGCTCGCGCGTTTCTTCAAGGCTGATCTCAAGTGCTTTTACTTCGCGTTCCAGCGCGCCAACCTGCACGCGGATTTCGCGCAAAGTCTCTTCACGCTCAATAACTCCGGCGTGCGGATCCGTATCGCGGGATACCCGCAGCCAATCCAGTCCCAGCCAAATTCCATCGCGGGTAACCACCGACTCGCTTAGTTTTAAACCGCGCCGCAGCATCAATGCCTGGTTCAAAGTCTCCGCGGCATACACCGACGAGAGCACCGAGGCCAGAACTCCGGTGCCTTGCACCTTCGCTTGAAGGGATTCGGCATGGTGCGCAGTACTTGCCCCTTCGGTGGTGCTGACGACTGCCAAGTAACCGCTGTCGAAGCTCCCCAACAAGCTTGTAACGCTGTCGAGACCATCGACGCACACCGCTTCGAGGTACGAGCCCAGCACCGTCTCTACCGCCCGTTCCCAGCCTTTGTCCACCCGCAGCTGCTGCGCAAGCCGCGGCCTGCGGTCAAGCGACTGGGCCTTGAGCCATTGTGTGACTTTGCCCGAGGCTTGCCCAAGGGCTGCCTGTTGAAGGGCTTCCGTCGAAACCTGCGCGCCCTGCGCCTGTTGCAATCGCGCACGCAAGGCGTTGAGCGCCTGAGCCTGCTCGCGTTCGCTATCGCGGGCCGCTGATATGGCTGCGAGCAGTTCTTGAAGTTCCGCCGCGGCTTTCTCGCCGGCGATGCGCACCACCTCAGCCCGTTCGCTCAAGGTTTCCAATGCGACTGGCTGCTGCAATTGCTCGAATGTCGAACTTTCCGCCTCCTGACGCGACTGCTGCTGCAGCAAGCGCCGCTGCTGGCTCTCCAGCTGTTCGATGCGTGCCCGCTCGACCTGGGTTTCACGCTGGCGCGATGCGATGGCCTGGGCGTGGGCTTCCCAAGTTTCCTGCCACGATGCCAACGCGTGCTCGCTGTCTGCCAGGACTTGGGAGGCAACGTTTTCCTGCTCGTGGGCCGCATCAAGGGCCGGAACCATCGCCGCGAGTTCCAGGATCAAAGATTCAAGCTGTACCCGGTCGAGCTGGACGACCCGGGCCAGCTCGGCTGCCTGAGAGTCGATTTGCTCTAAGTCGGCTTGCTGCCGCTGGCGCAGCTCACGGGTGAATTCGATGCTCTGCTCGATGCGCGTCACCTCGGCCCCTGCTTCGTAAAAGCGTGCCTGAATCGCACTCAGAGCGTCGGTTTTGGATGTCTGATCCGCGCGAATCCGCTCGATCTGCGCCTCCGCTTCGCGCAGATCCGCGAGCACGCTTTGCATTGCGGTCTCGGCACTCAAAGCCGCGGCATCGCGCGTACCCGCCTCGCTATCGAGACCTTGCAGGCGCAGTACCAGCAGTTCGGCAAACAGCTTACGCTCGTCTTCCTTGAGCGTCTGGTAGCGCCGCGCGGTAGCGGCCTGGCGTTGTAGATGACGAATTTGCTTTTCGACTTCCTCGCGCAAGTCGTTCAGGCGATCTAGATTCTCCCGGGTATGGCCGATACGGCTTTCGGTTTCGCGCCGCCGCTCTTTGTAACGGGAAATACCCGCCGCCTCTTCAAGAAACGCCCGCAGATCATCCGGGCGAGCCTCTATGATGCGGGAAATCATGCCCTGTTCGATGATCGCGTAGCTTCGGGTACCTAAGCCGGTGCCCAAGAACAATTGCGTGATGTCCTTGCGCCGTACCTTGGTGCCATTGATGAAGTAGTCCGAAGCGCCGTCCCGGCTCACCGCGCGGCGCAGTGCGACTTCGTTATAATTTGCATAGGGCCCGCCGATCTTGCCGTCGGAATTGTCGAATACCAACTCGACCGAGGCGTTACCCAACGGCTTGCGCGACGAGGAACCGTTGAAAATGACATCGGCCATCGAATCGCCGCGCAAGTGCTTGGCTGAAATCTCGCCCATCACCCAACGCACGGCATCAATAATATTGGATTTTCCGCATCCATTCGGGCCGACAACGCCGGTCAGACTGCTGGGAAAGGTGACAGTGGTCGGATCGACGAAAGATTTGAAGCCGGCAATTTTGAGTTTCGTCAAGCGCATTTTTCACTGACCCTTCAATTCCCGCCGGCCTCGACTTCACGTCGCGGGCCAATAATGGCGCGTAGTGTAAAGTAATCGTCTCACACGTAAACCCCTTAACATGGTCCACCAATTCTTGTCATGACAGAACCCAACACGCGCCTTGAAGTTTTCAACAATCCTGCACGGGAGCGGGACTACACCATACGCATGACTATTCCCGAATTTTCCTGCTTGTGCCCGAAGACCGGCCAACCGGACTTCGCCACGCTGGAACTCGAATATGTGCCCGAACAGCGATGCATTGAGCTCAAGTCCCTTAAGCTCTATATCTGGTCCTTTCGCGACCGCGGCGCCTTCCATGAAGCGATCACCAACGAGATACTGAAGGATCTGGTGGCGGCCACGGAACCGCGATTCATGCGGCTTTTCGCCAAATTCAACGTGCGCGGGGGCATTTACACCACCGTGACGGCCGAACACCGAGCCGCCGGCTGGCTCGCCCCGGTGCCGGTCACCCTCCCCTAGGGTAATTTGCTTCCCAATCATAGGCTTAAGTTGGCGAAATATGTTTCGCTCACGCCCTGTACAGGCCTTAATGCGTCGGTATAATCGCGCGCTCTTTCGTTAGGAGCGGAAAATTCAAATGCCCTCGAAGAAACCGAATAAAGCGGCGAAGCGGCCAGGTAAGGCGACACCTAAAAAAGCCACTCAAAAAGCAGCCGCTCCTAAAAAGGCGGCGAAGCCGCCGACGAAAGCCAAGCCCATCGCCACATCGAAGGTAACAGTGAAACCGCCCAAACCTATATCCAAACCCACATCAAAACCCGTGAGCGCAAAGCCTGCGATCACCCAGACACAGCGGGCGAAGCCCGCAGTGCTGAAGTCCATACCGACGCAAGATGCACCGCGAGCCGCAACGGAACACGTCACACCCATCAAGTTCGACCCTCGCCCCCTCGTCACGGCGCGATCGTTGCAAAACGACGAGGACAGCGAAGGTGACGTGGCTGCCTCCGCCAGCCTGCTGGCAGGTCCGCGCAACGTAAAACCTTATATTGCTCGCCGCGGCGAGCAGTACATGAACAAGGAGCAGTTGGAGCATTTCGCCCGCATATTGCAGAACTGGAAGCGTGACCTCATGGTCGAAGTCGACCGTACAGTGCTGCATATGAAGGACGAGGCAGCCAATTTTCCTGATCCGAACGACAGAGCTACCCAAGAGGAAGAGTTCAGTCTGGAACTTCGCACGCGCGACCGTGAACGGAAGCTGATTCGCAAGATCGACGAGGCATTGAAGCGAATCGAGGACGGCTCGTATGGCTATTGCCTGGAAACCGGCGAAGAGATAGGGATCAAGCGATTGGAGGCGCGTCCGGTTGCAACCTTGTCCGTCGAAGCGCAGGAACGACGCGAGCGCCGGGAAAAGCAGTACGGCGACCGCGACGACCGCTACCGGTAGGCTTTCCTACACAGGGCGCTTCGCGCCGACGCCCTCGGGCGATCTGCACCTAGGCTCTCTGTACACCGCAGCCGCGAGTTATTTGGACGCCCGTGTCCAGGGCGGCCGCTGGTTATTGCGCATCGAGGATCTCGACCGGCCGAGGGAGGTTCAGGGCGCGGCGGATGGGATCGTGCGTACTTTGGAGCGGTTTGGCTTCGAATGGGACGGGGAATTAATTCGCCAGCACGATCGGGGCGAGTATTACGCCGCTGCGCTGCGCACCCTTCAAACCCGCAGCCTGACATTTGAGTGCTCCTGCAGTCGAATGCAGCTGGGGGATGAGTTGCGCTATCCGGGCACGTGCCGCGAAAGAGCCGCCGATCCGGGTAGCCCGACAGCCACCCGTGTGAGAGTCGAACCCGGCCACATCATCTTTACGGACCGTATCCAAGGCACTTACCGGCAAGACGTGTCTCGGGCCGCGGGGGACCTGATCCTCAGGCGCCGCGACCACATAGTCGCGTATCTCCTGGGGGTGGTCGTGGATGACGCCGCGCAGGGAGTCACTCACATCGTGCGCGGCGCCGACCTCCTCGACAACACCCCCCGCCAGATATACCTACAGCGGCTTTTAGGCTATCCGGAGCCCAGCTACGCGCATGTACCCGTCCTGACCGAGCCCGACGACACCAAGCTCGCCAAATCTCGTCGCAGCGTGCGCGTAAGCACGAATTCACCTGTTCCGCAGCTCCTGTCGGTACTTTCGATGCTGGGATTGCAGCCCCCCCGGGAGCTCAAGTCGGTGGCCCTCCCAGAGGTCTGGGCTTGGGCGAAAGCAGAGTGGCGCATCAGTAGAGTCCCGAAACGCTTGAATCTGCGTGTAACCGACTCGATTTGACTTGTAAAAATCCCGGTTTGCCTGGGCGCTGCATTGCGCTATTCTTTGACACTCTAGTCCCTTTGACCAAACGTGGACTGGCACGAACCGAAGTTCCTTCGGCGGTTCCAGCCAACACGAGCGAGGAGCCCCATGAGCGAACCGCGAGTGATTAAAAAATATCCGAATCGACGCCTTTATGACACGGTCGAAAGCCGGTACATCACCTTGGCTGATGTGAGGCGACTGGTAATCGAAAAAATAGAATTCATCGTTGTCGACAAGAAAAACGGCTCGGACATAACGCGCAGCATTCTGCTGCAAGTCATCGCCGAGCAGGAACATTTGGCGGATCCGATACTAAGCCAAGAATTCATGGTGGGCGTGATTCGTTCCTACGGGACTGCACTGCAAGGCCAAGTCAGTCCCCACCTGGAACAAAGTCTCAAACAGCTGTTGAGTCAGCAGCCTAGCCCACCGCTTCGCGAGCGCATCAAGACAATGGCAGCCGGAGAAGGGCCGCGTCCGCGCGTCACGTCTAACTTGGGCCGCGAGGGCTGATCGACTGCGCGGCAGCTGAAACTGCCGCGCAGCTACCTTTAAGCGGCGTCGACGTTGCGCATCGACAAGCGCACGCGCCCCTGCCGGTCGACTTCGAGCACCTTGACGCGCACCACATCGCCTTCCTTAAGCTTGTCGCCTACACGCTCCACGCGTTCCTCGGAAATTTGCGATATGTGGACTAGGCCGTCACGGCCGGGAAGAATGGTCACGAACGCGCCGAAATCCATCAAGCGCGCAACTTTGCCTTCATAGATCCGCCCCACTTCGACGTCGGCGGTGATCAACTCGATTCGCCGCTGCGCCTCGCGGCCGGCAGCCCCTTGCACGGAAGCAATTTTTACCGTGCCGTCGTTCTCGATATCGATCGAGGTACCGGTCTCTTCAGTAATCTGACGGATTACCGCGCCGCCTTTGCCGATCACGTCGCGAATTTTTTCCGGATCAATCTTCAGAGTGATGATCGTCGGCGCCCACTCGGACATGTTCTCGCGCGGCTTGGAAAGTACCTTGTTCATTTCACCCAAGATATGCAGCCGACCATCTCGTGCCTGGTCCAAAGCCACTTTCATGATCTCGCGTGTAATGCTGGTGATCTTGATGTCCATCTGCAGCGCCGTGATGCCGTCTTTGGTGCCGGCCACTTTGAAATCCATGTCGCCCAGATGGTCTTCATCTCCCAGGATGTCGGTCAGTACTTGGAAGCGGGCGCCTTCCTTTACGAGGCCCATCGCGACGCCGGCAACCGGCGCTTTGATCGGCACGCCCGCATCCATGAGCGCAAGGCTGGTGCCGCACACCGAGGCCATGGAACTTGAACCATTGGACTCGAGAATTTCGGAAACGACCCGGATCACGTAAGGGAATTTATCGACTCCCGGCATGACCGCCTTAACGCCGCGCTTCGCGAGGTTTCCGTGGCCGATTTCGCGGCGCTTCGGCGACCCCATCATGCCGGTCTCGCCGACGCTGAACGGAGGAAAGTTATAATGCAGCATGAACGGTTCTTTGCGCTCGCCAGTCAGACCGTCGATAACCTGCGCATCGCGTCCCGTTCCCAAGGTTGTTACCACCAGCGCCTGTGTTTCACCCCGAGTAAACAGCGCTGAACCGTGCGTCCGCGCCAATACACCGGTGCGAATGTTGATGGCGCGAACCGTTTTGTTGTCGCGTCCGTCGATTCGCGGTTGGCCGGCAAGAATCTTCTCACGCACCAACCGGTATTCCAGATTTGAGAATTCCGCACCGACCTGTTCTGCTGTAAATTTCGGCGTTTCGCCACCCGTCAACGCCTCGACAGCGGCGGCTTTAACTTCTTTTATCTTCGCGTAGCGCTGCTGCTTCTCAGTGAGCATGTACGCCGCGTTGACAGCGGTCTCGGCGAACGTACCGACCGCTTCTTTGAGGGCCGTATTGGGTTGCGGTGCGGTCCAGGTCCACTTCGATTTGCCTGCTTCGGCGACCAGTTCGCTTATGGCCTTGATGGCCGTTTGCATCTGTTCATGACCGAAGGTCACCGCGCCCAGCATTATTTCTTCATTGAGACCATCGGCTTCCGACTCAACCATCAACACGCCTTCTTGCGTGCCCGCGACTACCAGATCCAGCTTCGAGGAGGACAACTGGGTGGCCGTGGGGTTAAGCACGTATTTGCCATCGATGTAACCCACGCGCGCCGCCCCGATGGGACCCATGAAGGGCATACCGGAAATTGCGAGGGCAGCTGAGGCACCGATCAGAGATGCGATATCCGGATCCACTTCCGCATTCACGGAAATAACGGAGGCGACAACTTGCACGTCATTGATGAACCCTTCCGGGAACAACGGCCGGATCGGCCGATCAATCAGGCGTGAGGTTAAGGTCTCTTTTTCCGTCGGTCGTCCCTCGCGCTTGAAAAAGCCGCCCGGAATGCGGCCCGCGGCATAAGTTTTTTCCTGATAGTTCACGGTGAGCGGGAAGAAGTCACGGCCCGGTGTCGCCTTCTTCAGGCCCACCGCCGTCACCAAAACCACGGTCTCGCTCATGGAGACGAGTACGGCACCGTCAGCCTGGCGCGCGAGCTCGCCGGTCTCCAGGGTCACCGTGTGATCCCCATATTTAAAGCTTTTTTTGATAGCGCCCAACTTGAGCCCCTTTGATAATTCGAGTGAAAGACGCAGGCGCTCAGTGCGCGCCTGCAGCGGCGCCTATTAGCGGCGTAACCCCAATCGTTCGACCAATTGCGTGTACTTGTCCGGCGTGGTGCTCTTGAGATAATCGAGCAACTTGCGCCGCTGATTGACCATCTTGAGCAGCCCGCGACGCGATGCGTGGTCGGCTTTGTGCGTGGTGAAATGCTGGCTCAAGCCGTTAATGCGCTCGGACAACAAGGCAATTTGAACTTCGGGGGAGCCGGTGTCTTGCGCACTGCGCTGAAATTTACCGACGACGCCCGTCTTTTCTTCACGAGTAAGTGGCATTGAAATCAAACCCTCAATCAATAACTTAGGACTTTTTAAGAAGGCGCGCATTGTACGCGTCGCGGCATCCGCTCTCAAGCTCGATTCGCGGCAGATGAAATCAGCCGCAGCGGCTTGAGGCCGGTGGCTTCGATTAGCCCCAAGCCGAGAAATCCCAGGCCGGCCGCATAGATACGTACCGTACCGGACAGCGCTGCCGGCATTTCCGAGGCGAGGCTGACGGTTTGGCCCTGGCGAAATGCACTGACGCCACCGGCCGGCAAGTCAAACCGCGCACAGCTGCAAAGGGCGGCGTCGACGGGCAGGAGAGCTTCGCGGCGCTGGGCCGCGGACATCGCTTCCAGGGCATCGAACGAGACCGGGGTTTGGCGCTCGAAGGGGGCAACCCCGATGCGCCGCAGCGACGCCAAATGACCCACGGTGCCCAATTGGGCCGCCAAATCCTCCGCCAAAACCCGGATATAAGTCCCTTTCGTGCAGCGCACATCGAAACTGAGATCAGGCGCGTGCCAATCAAGCAAATCAAGCTCATGGATGGTGATGGCCCGCGCCCTGCGCTCCCGGGTGATACCGGCACGTGCATACTCGTAAAGCGGTTTGCCGTCCTGCTTGAGCGCCGAATGCATGGGTGGAATCTGACTGTAGTCGCGCGGAAACAGCGATAGCTCGTGCCGCAACTGTTCAGCCGAAAACTGCGGCAAGTCGCGCCTTTCTATCACTTCAGACTCGCGGTCGGCGCTGGCCGTGCGCTCGCCCAGACGCACCGTCACGCGGTAGGTCTTGTCTGCCTCGAGCAGCTGGGCCCCGAACTTGGTGGCTTCGCCGAAGCAAATCGGTAACAGGCCTGAGGCCAAGGGGTCCAGTGAACCGGTATGTCCCGCCTTGCGGGCGTTGAATAAGCGCTTTACGCGCGCCACGGCACCGGCGGAACTTAAACCCAGCGGCTTATCGAGCAACAAAATTCCGTCAACATCCTCGGGCACGCCTCAGCCCTCGTCGATAATGTGATCATGATCGTTCGCATCTGTTGCGGTCGATCCTGCGCCCTCGCCGCTCGGCTTTTTCAGCGAATCGATCAACTGGGTGAGCCGTACTCCGTGCTCGATGGACGTGTCCAGTTCGAAGGTCAAGGTGGGCGTATAACGAATCATCAGCGATTTGGACAAGGCGTTGCGCAGAAATCCCGCGGCGCTCTCCAGACCGCGCTGAACCTTCGGATCAGGACCTTGCTTGCCGAAGATCAGGTAGTAGACATGCGCTGTGCGTAAATCGCCCGTTACGTTAACCGCGGTGATGGTCACGTTACCGATGCGCTCGTCTTTGACGTAACGGCGCAGCAGCTCGGTCAGCTCGCGCTGGATTTGCTCGCCTAAGCGCCTGGCTCGTGGATTGTCTTTGGCCATGGGCTAGGAGCTTTGGCGCGCGGCAACGCGCACTAGAGCGTGCGCGCCACTTCCACTCGCGAATAGCATTCGATCTGATCGCCTTCCTGAACATCGTTGTAATTCTTGACGCCGATGCCGCACTCGGTGCCGGCGCGCACTTCATTGACATCGTCCTTGAAGCGCTTCAAGGATTCCAATGCGCCCTCGAAGATGACGACGTTGTTGCGCAGGACACGGATCGGAAAGTTGCGCCGCACATATCCGTCAATGACCATGCAGCCCGCCACAGTGCCGAACTTGCTGGAGCGAAACACGCTTCGAACCCCGGCAAGCCCGACGATCTGTTCCTTGACCTCCGGCGAAAGCATGCCGGTCAACACGGCTTTGATATCGTCGATCGCCTCGTAAATGATGCTGTAGTAGCGAACGTCGACTCCATGGTCCTTGATCGCAGCACGCGCCGCGGCATCGCCACGCACATTGAATGCGATGATGCGCGCCTTGGACGCCGCCGCCAAAGTCACATCTGACTCCGTCAGGCCGCCCACTCCAGAGGCCACGATGTTGACGGCCACCTCGCCGGTTGACAGGCTGTTGAGCGAATCGCGCAGTGCCTCGGCGCTGCCCTGCACATCGGCCTTGATCAGCAGCTGCACCAGGTCGGCCTTGTTCTCGCCCATGGTTGAGAACACGTCCTGCATATTGGTGGCTTTCTGCGCAAGCTTGACGTCCCGCGACTTCGATTGCCGGTGCATAGCGACCTCGCGGGCCTTTCGTTCGCTTTCCACCACCAACAGCTCATCCCCAGCATTGGGTGCGCCGGACAAGCCGAGCACCACGACGGGAATTGAGGGGCCGGCTGAATCTACCGGATGTCCGGCTTCATCGAACAGCGCGCGCACACGCCCGAATTCCTGGCCGATCAGAAGAGGATCACCGAGCTTCAGCGTGCCACGCAAAACCAGCACGGTTGCCACTGCTCCACGGCCCTTCTCGAGACTCGATTCAATCACGTACCCGGCCGCCAGACCCGCGGTGGGAGCCTTGAGCTCCAGCACCTCGGCTTGCAACAAGATGCTGTCGAGCAATTGATCGACACCCAGCCCGGTTCGCGCCGAAACTGGAACGAAGATGTTCTCGCCGCCCCACTCCTCGGGAATGACCCCGTACTTGGTGAGTTCCTGCTTGACTTTTTCAGCGTCCGCTTCGGGCTTGTCCATCTTGTTGAGCGCCACGACGATGGGTACCTTCGCCGCCTGCGCATGCTGGAGGGCTTCGACGGTCTGCGGCATCACGCCATCATCCGCGCCCACGACCAAAATGACGATGTCCGTGACCTGTGCGCCGCGCGCGCGCATCGAGGTGAATGCGGCATGGCCTGGCGTATCGAGGAAGGTCAGCATGCCCTTCGCTGTCTCGACGTGATAGGCGCCGATGTGCTGAGTTATGCCGCCCGCCTCGCCCGCGGCCACCTTCGTGCGCCGTATGTAATCCAGCAACGAAGTCTTGCCGTGATCGACGTGGCCCATGACGGTCACGACCGGCGGGCGCGGCAATACCTCGAGCGAGGCATCGGTCTCGCCTTGCAAGTCATCTTCAATGATATTTTCTTTACGAAGCACGGCGGTGTGGCCCATTTCCTCGACCACCAATACCGCAGTGTCTTGCTCGATCATCTGGTTGATGGTGGCCATGACGCCCATGTTCATCATGACTTTGATGACTTCAGTGGCCTTGACCGCCATCTTCTGAGCGAGTTCGCCGACCGTCATGGCCTCGCCGATTGCCACCTCGCGCACCACACGCGCAGTCGGCATTTCGAATCCATGCTTGGTATCCGTATCGCCGCCGACGGAGCGCCGACGTCCGTCGCGGGATTTCTTCTTCTTATGCCGAGAACTGACATCCCCGACGATGTGCAGCTCCTGGCGGCCATAGCGGGTCGCCTTGTCGTCAACCACTTCTCGGGAAGTCTTGCCCGGCTTCACGGCAGCCGCTTTGCGCTCTCGTTCGGCGACCTCACGGGCCTGAATTTCAGCAACGCGTCGCGCTTCTTCCTCGGCCGTGCGCTTGCGATTCTCTTCATCGCTGCGGCGACGGCTCTCCTCTTCTTGACGCTCCCGGTCCAACCGCTCCTTTTCGAGCCGCTCGTGTTCCGCGCGCTCCAGGGCCTGTTTGGCTTGCTCTTCGGTTTCGCGCTGCTTGTCGATTTCTTCCTGCTGGTGGCGCACCTGATCCTCGAGAACCTCGCGCTTGACGTAGGTACGTTTGCTGCGCACCTCGACATTCACCGTGCGCGCGCGCCCTTGAGGACTGGCCAACTTGAGTTCCGATTGCGATTTGCGGCGCAACGTTATCTTCCGCGGTGCCGCATCCCCCTGCGACTCGTCGTGGCCGTGGCTGCGGCGCAGATGCGTCAGAAGTTCATGCTTCGCATCTTCGCTGATCATGTCTTCGGCACTGTCGACTTTGATGCCGGCTTGATCCAACTGCTGCAGCAGCCGATCGACCGGAACCTTCAGCACCTCAGCGAATTGAGAGACGGTTACATCTGCCATACTTGCTCCTAAACCTTAGCTTCTTCCGCGAACCAGTGCTTGCGGGCATTCATGATCAATTCACCGGCTTGCTTTTCATCAACACTGCCCATTTCGACCAGTTCATCGACAGCCAGGTCGGCCAAATCGTCGCGGGAGCGAATGCCCTTGCGTGCCAGAGCCTTGCCCAGGGTCTCGCCCGTGATTTCGATCAGATCAGCACCCGGCTCGGCCCCATCCATCGATTCCTCGCTGGCGATGGCCTGAGTCAACAACACGTCGCGCGCACGCGTGCGCAGTTCCTTGACGATTTCCTCATCGAACTCCTCAATGCCGTTGAGCTCGCTGGCCGGCACATAGGCAATCTCCTCGATCGTCGAGAAGCCTTCCTGCACCAGAATGCTCGCCACATCGGCGTCGACATCCAGCTGTTTCATGAATGTTTCGCGCAGCGCCAAAGATTCCGTCTCGCTCTTCGCTTCGGCTTGCGATTCGCTCATGACGTTCAGTTCCCAACCGGTCAATTCACTGGCCAGCCGGATGTTCTGGCCGCCCCGGCCAATGGCCTGCGACAATTTATCTTCCGATACGGCGATATCCATCGAGTGCGAATCCTCGTCGACCACGATGGAAGTGACTTCGGCGGGTGCCATGGCATTGATGACGAACTGCGCGCTGTTATCGTCGAACGGAATGATATCCACGCGCTCTCCCGCGATCTCATTTGAGACCGCTTGGACGCGCGAGCCGCGCATGCCGACGCACGCACCGACCGGGTCGACCCGCGGATCGTTGCTGCGCACTGCGATTTTCGCACGCACTCCCGCATCGCGCGCCGCCGCCAGAATGTTGATCAACCCCTGGCCAACTTCCGGCACTTCCAGCTTGAACAACTCGATCAAGAATTCCGGCGCGGTGCGTGACAGGAACAGCTGCGGCCCGCGCGGTTCGGTGCGCACTTCTTTCAAATAAGCCTTGATGCGATCTTGCGATCGCACCGGTTCGCGCGGAATCATTTCCTCGCGCGCGATGAATCCTTCGGCATTGGCGCCAAGATCGACATAAACCCCGTTGCGATCGACACGCTTGACGATGCCGCTGACCAGCGTTCCGGCCCGATCCTTGTACGCATCGACCACCTGCGCGCGTTCAGCTTCCCGGACCTTTTGCACGATGACTTGCTTGGCGGTCTGGGCCAGAATGCGACCGAACGGCACCGATTCCATCGGCTGCTCGACGAAGCCGCCCGGCTCGACGTCTTTATCAATATCTCGCGCATCGTCCAGACGCAGCTCGCGCTCAGGTGTTTCCAGCTCGGTGGAATCGTCCGCGAATACCTTCCAGCGCCGGAAGGTGTCATAGCCGCCGGTCTTGCGGTTGATCGCGACGCGCACGTCTAGCTCCTCGCCATATTTCTTGCGACTCGCGGACGCGAGAGCTGCTTCGAGCGCGTCGAAAATAATTTCCTTATCGACGCCTTTCTCGTTGGAAACCGCATCGACGGCCATCAAAATTTCTTTGTTCATAACACTTTAAGACTCCTGCTCACTCCGGCCGCAATCGCGCCTTCTGAATTCGATCGAGCGGCAGGCTATGCGTCTTGCCGTCGACTTCTATTACTATCGTGTCTTCCACCACCGTCTTTAATACCCCGACAAATCGCCGCCGCCCGTCTATCGGCAGCTTCAGTTCCGCGAAAATCCGCTGACCGACGAAGCGTTCGAAATGCACGCGCGTGCGCAATATCCGATCGAAACCAGGCGAGGAAACCTCCAGCGTGTAGTGCCCCTTGATCGGATCCTCGGTCTCGAGCACCTGGCTGACGGCATGGCTGACGCTTGCGCAGTCCTCCACCGTAATACCAATGTCCGAACCTTCGCGTGGCCGATCGATGAATACCCGCAGCACGCCGCCGCGTCCTTCGCGCGCAAATTCGATATCCACCAGCTCAAACCCTAGCGCCTCGATCGGCGGCTCTAACAAGCGCATCAAGGCGTCACGCATCTTTAAAAGGCCCCAGCAAAAACAAAAAAGGGGACCATCGGCCCCCTTACCATCAACGAAAAAGCCCCAAAAAGGGGCCAAGACAAATACCCGCGGGACTCGATCCTGCCCCCGCCGAGGGCGGCGATTATAGGCAAAGCCGCTTCGGGCGTAAACCCTTCCAAGCGGATTTGCGCAGCTTTAAAAACTTAAGGCCGCTTCGCAGCGGCCTTAAGCAATCGCCTAAATCTTAAACACTGTTACCAGCGCTTCGGACCACGCGATCCGCCGCCACCACCGCCGCCACCGCCGCCGCCGCCACCGCCGGTGCGCTCCTGAGCCTCATTCACTTTCAGCGCTCGCCCGTCGACGTCGTGGCCATTTAAAGCCTGCATAGCGCGCGCAGCGTCTGCGCTTGCCATTTCAACGAAGCCGAAACCGCGGGGCCGACCGGTGTCGCGATCATTGATCAACGCCACCGACTGTACGGCACCATGCTTTTCGAACAGCGCGCGCACTGCGGATTCGTCCATTGAGAACGGGAGATTGCCAACATACATTTTCGTCATGTGAAGAATACCTGCTACAAAAGAAACTATCGGCCGGTCACGCGTGCCTACGTTTGCGAACCTTTAAGCGGAATGCCAGCCACCTGGATCGAGGACCTGCTTTGTGGGTTGTTGGCCAGAGTGACGCCGGAGCGGCGCGGTGACCAGAAACGGACCAAGTAGAAATCACGAACCGGCGCGGATATTACAGCAATTTGCTGATTAATACGAATATTCCGCGGGGAACCGCTAATGATGCGAAGCAGCAATCCTGGTAACGGGGGGCCAACGCGGCTATTCTTTTGCGCCACTGTCAGCGGAAATTCAACTTAATGCCGGCGTCCGGATGCCTCTAGCCTTTTTTTCCCCTAAATACTGGGTCACTTGGCTTGGACTGGCAATGATGAGGGCCATCGAGCTGTTGTCGTTCACCGCCCAAATTCGGGTGGGCCATGCGATCGGCGCGCTGCTGCG
Source organism: Pseudomonadota bacterium (assembly GCA_030775645.1). Lineage (GTDB taxonomy): Bacteria > Pseudomonadota > Gammaproteobacteria > Steroidobacterales > Steroidobacteraceae > Bog-1198. The sequence goes on from JALYIT010000065.1 coordinate 72,407, forward strand.
CCGCCTACCCTTGGGATATTTGCGGATCGCGCGTCGAAACATTGCGCTCTGCCTGCCCGAACTTTCCGAAGCAGAACGCGCCAATTTGCTGCAGAGGCACTGCCGCAGTTTAGGAATGGCCGTATGCGAGACCGCGGACACCTGGTGGAGCAGCGATGCCCGCCTGAATAAACTGGCTGATGTGCAGGGGTTGCATCACCTTAAGGCCGCGTTGGCCAAGGGCCGCGGCGCAATCTTGGTCGGAGGCCATTTCACCACCATCGAAATCTCCACCCGGATATTGGGCACGGTCGTGCCGCTCAATGTGGTGTATCGCCCCCTGAAGAACGAAGTGCTCTCCCACGTCATGTTCAAGAGCTTCTGCCGTCATGGCAAGCCCATCCCCAAGGACGATATTAGAAGCATGGTGCGGGCGTTGAAAAAAAACGAAGCGGTCTGGTTTGCGCCCGACCAGAGTTATCGCAACAAGGGCGCGACGATGGTCAATTTTTTCGGCATTCCGGCGGCCAGCAACCCGGCTACCTCGCGTCTGGCACGCATTTCCGGCGCCGCCGTCATGACCTATTTCGGCGAGCGGCTGCAGGGGGATGCGGGATACCGGGTCGTGATCGGGCCCACCTTCGAGAATTTCCCCGGCGCTGATCCCATTGAGGACGTGGAGCGGTACAACCGTTTGCTCGAAGCGCAAATCAGACGGGTGCCGGATCAGTACCTTTGGGTTCACCGCCGGTTCAAAGGTTTGAGCGCCGATTATCCGGACTATTATGGGCGCGACTCGCGCAATCGCGCGGCGCACTCGCACAGCCCGGTGCAGCGCCCTTCCGACTAAAGAAAGCCATGCTGTCGCTGCGCAAAGCCACACTTGCCGATGTCCCTGAACTCGAGGCGCTGATTGCGCGTTCGGCCCGGCAATTGAGCAGCGCCGACTACACTCCGCGAGTAATCGAGGGGGCGTTGCGCAGTGCGTTCGGCGTCGATTCCCAATTGCTGGCCGACCAAACTTATTTTGTGGCCGAAGAGAACGGACAAATCATCGGTTGCGGCGGATGGAGCTTTCGAGCCACGCTGTTCGGCAGTGATGCGCGCCCCGATCGTGATCCGGGCATACTCGATCCGAACTGCCAGGCCGCCAAGATTCGCGCCTTCTTTGTCGATCCCGGCAACGCTCGGCGCGGCATCGGTTCTATGCTGCTGACCCTTTGCGAGAACGAGGCGCGCGCCCAAGGCTACGGTCAGGCAGAACTCATGGCGACATTGTCGGGTGTCAAGCTGTATGCCGCGCGCGGATATGTTGGCGAGCCTGAAGTGCATTTTGATGTGGGCTCTGGAGACACCATCACCTTTGTTCCGATGCGAAAGTCACTGCACGCTCCCAAGTAGCCTAGTCATGCCACAGGCGCTGCCAGCCGGCGTGCCCCAAGGCTCGCAAAGTCCGCATGTTCCTCAAGTAAATTTCGTCGGTATCACCCACCGCAGCGATCGCACGCTCCACACTGGCTTCGCGCAGCAAATGCAGCATGGGACATGGCGAGCGGTTGGTATAGTTTTCGATATCGTCGGGTTGGGATCCCTGGAACTGGTATTGCGGATGGAAACTGGCCACTTGCACTTCCCCTTCCAAGCCCAGGCCGGCTACACGGGCATCGCATATCTCGAGAAAGCTGTTGTATTCAATGAAATCGGTTAAAACCCATGGGTGAATCAGCAGCGTGGTCTCGCATTGCAGCGGGTTCGCCGCAGCGAGTAACTGAAGTTCTGAGTCAAGATCTTGCAGCAGAGCTGCCGCGCTTCGTTCCTGGCTGACGACAAAACGCACGCGGCCGCTCCGATAGGGGCTCTCGGCGAAGGGGCACAGGTTTAAGCCAACGACCGATCTTTCAACCCACCGCTTGGTTGTTGCAATGACTTTCTCGACACTCATGAGCACCCCAAACTGAACGGAGGTTCGCCGGCGACATCGAGTATCCTAAACGCGCACCTTTAACTTGAGAACCCACGATGCCCCAAAGGATCCCTGCGACGCTCATCCCCGGAGACGGAATTGGCCCTGAGATCATGGAAGCGACGCTCGTCGTGCTCGACGCGCTCGGCGCACCGTTCGAATGGGACCGGCAAATTGCCGGCTTGGAGGGCTTGAAGGCAGCAGGTGATCCACTCCCCGCGAAAACAATTGAAAGCATCAGACGCAATCGGCTTGCGCTCAAAGGCCCGCTCGAAACACCGTCGGGCGGAGGGTATCGATCTTCCAACGTTCGACTACGGGAAGAATTCAAACTATATGCAAATTTGCGTCCTGCCCGCACCCTCATCCCGGGCGGCCGTTTCGACAATATCGACCTGGTGGTGGTGAGGGAAAATCTCGAGGGTTTGTACATCGGCCACGAGATGTACATCCAGATCGATGATGATCCGCACGCCTTGGCCATGGCCACCGGCGTGAACACGCGCCAGGGCAGCCGGCGTCTGTTGGAATTCGCGTTTGCGCACGCTGTCGCGACAGGACGAAAGAAGGTCGCCATCGTGCACAAAGCCAACATCATGAAGGCGCTGACTGGAATTTTCCTCGAGACCGGCCTCGATCTGTACGAACGTAAGTTCCAGGGCAAATTTATATTGGAGACGGTCATTATCGATGCGTGCGCCATGAAGCTGGTTTTGAACCCGTGGCAATTCGATGTGTTGGTGACCACTAACTTGTTCGGCGATATCCTCTCCGACCTTGTCGCCGGACTGGTCGGCGGCCTCGGGATGACTCCCGGCGGAAACATTGGGGCCGATGCCGCAATATTTGAAGCCGTGCATGGCTCGGCGCCCGATATTGCCGGCAAAGGAGTCGCCAACCCGATTGCGCTGCTGCTGGCGGCCGCGATGATGCTCGATCACTGCCACCTGCCGCACATGGCCGCGCGCTTGCGCACCGGCATCGACCAGACCTTGAATCTCGATCAAGTGAGAACCGGCGATTTGGGCGGCCGGTCGAAAACGGCGGAATTTACCCGCGCCTTGGTCGAGCGCATCGGCCGGTAGTCCGAAAGGTGCATCCCATTGTTTCGATTCACGGCGTTACAAAGTCGTACGCCTCGGGATTCCAAGCGTTGAAGCTTGTGAATCTTGATATCAACAAGGGGGAGATTTTCGCGCTGCTCGGGCCCAATGGCGCCGGCAAGACCACGCTGATCAACATCGTCTGCGGCATCGTGACGATGAGTTCGGGAACCGTGATTGCGGATGGTCACGATGTCGTGCGCGAATACCGCGCGGCCCGCTCCATGATCGGGTTGGTGCCCCAGGAACTCAGCACCGATGCATTCGAAACGGTATGGGCCACCGTTTCCTTCAGCCGCGGCTTATTCGGTCGAGCGCCGAACTCCAAATTCATCGAAGGGCTGCTTCGGGATCTGTCGCTACTGGATAAGCGCAACAGCAGGATCATGACTTTGTCGGGGGGCATGAAACGGCGGGTAATGATCGCCAAGGCCTTGTCGCATGAGCCGCAGATTCTGTTTCTGGATGAGCCGACCGCCGGGGTGGATGTCGAATTGCGCCGCGACATGTGGAACTTGGTACGCGGCCTGCGCGAAAAAGGAGTGACGATTATTTTGACCACCCACTACATCGAAGAAGCCGAGGAGATGGCGGATAGAATCGGCGTCATCAATAAGGGCACGCTGATGTTGGTCGAGGACAAGAGGGAGCTGATGAAGAAGCTCGGCAAAAAGCAGCTCACATTGCATTTGCAAACGCCGCTGGCGCGAATTCCCGCGGAGCTTGCTCCCTGGAGTCTTGAACTCAAAAACAACGGGGACGACCTGGTATATATCGTCGAGAGCGCCAGCAGCGTCGATATTTCGGCCTTGCTCAAACGATTGAGCGAGCTGTCAATCGTGATTAAGGATTTACAGACACATCAGAGTTCCCTCGAGGATATTTTCGTCAAGCTGGTGAGCGAACGCACATGAGCACCAAATCCGCTGCGCTTGGCTTCAACCGGCACGGAGTTTGGGCCATTTACAGATTCGAGATGGCACGGGCCCTGCGCACCTTGGTGCAAAGCCTGGTCACGCCGGTCATCACAACCTCGCTCTACTTCGTAGTTTTCGGCGCCGCCATCGGTTCGCGGCTCACCACGGCGAGCGGGGTAAGTTACGGCGCGTTCATCGTGCCCGGTCTGATCATGCTGGCGCTGTTCACCGAAAGCTTGTCGAACGCGTCTTTCGGGATATATTTTCCCAAATTCACCGGCACCATTTATGAGCTATTGTCCGCGCCGGTTTCATATGTGGAAATTGTCATTGCCTACGTCGGCGCCGCAGCATCAAAGTCCATCGTTTTAGGATTGATCATCTTGGCGACCGCCGCGTTCTTTGTACCCATCAAGATACTGCATCCGGCATGGATGATTGCTTTCTTGGTGATGACCGCATGCACATTCAGCCTGTTTGGATTCATCATCGGCATCTGGGCAAAGGGCTTCGAGCAGCTGCAGTTCATTCCCATGCTGATTATCACGCCGCTGACCTTCTTGGGCGGTGCGTTTTACTCGATCGACATGCTACCGCCCGCGTGGCGCGCATTTAGTCTGTTCAATCCCATCGTGTACTTGATCAGCGGATTTCGCTGGAGCTTCTACGGGACTGCGGATGTCAGTGTGGGTATCAGCTTTACGGTCACGGCCGGGTTTTTTGCGATCTGCCTTTGCCTCGTTGCATGGATATTCAAAACCGGATACCGGCTCAAGAGTTGAAAAACGGTTATTGCGTCACGCTCGTGTAGTCGCTGAATAGTCGGGGCTCAAAGTCCGAGAATGACGATCTTGCCGTTGACCTTCGGGGTAGGCCAGACGGGCGAAGTCATGCCCGCGGCGACCGCTATCTTTTGGCCCACACCCGTGTCGTAGGTGATCACGCCGCCCGCGATCGCGCCGCCAAGATCCTTCGACCACAGCTTCTTGCCGGTGGCGGCATCGAACGCGTACAGGTTGCCCCCCATGTCGCCGAACAAGACCAGGTGCCCCGCGGTCGGGGTCACCCCTCCCATGAGGGGAAACGGCGCATGAAATTGCCATCTGCGCTCGCCGGTGTCCGCATCGATGGCGCTCATCCAACCTGACCACTTGGTCGTGTCATCCATTTTGCCGAACCCATCGCTGGAGCCGCTCCAAGGTTTACCAATGGGCGAGCTGGCTACGGAACTCACCGGCATACTATGCACAGTGGTGCACCAATCCACATCGCCGGTAAAGATCAAATTTTCCGCCGGATCAAAGGCCGGTCCGTTCCACTCGGCGCCTCCCTGAGTACCAGGACAAAAATGCGTCCCTTCGGCGCTCATCGGCGCATCCACATTTGACACCGTGGTGACGGGTTTGCGGTAAACCAGCTTGCCGGTGTTAAGGTCGATCAAATACAAATGACCGTCTTTGGGCGCTTCAGCCATCATACGATGGCCCTTATTGCTCAGGAATAAAATGGGCGCCGAGGAGACGTCCCAGTCATGGAAATCGCGCTTCACGAGCTGGAAATGACGCTGAAATACTCCGGTCTTTGCCTCGAGTATCACCACCGAGCTCGCAAATAAATTATCGCCTTGCCGGGGCTCTTTGAGGAAATCGGGACCTGGGTTGCCCGAAGGGATATATAACAGCCCCGTCTTTGGGTCCAAAGTATAGGAAGTCCAGGTAGCTCCGCCAGTGATGGGAAATCCTTTCGCCGCCTTCCAACTGCTCGCATAGACCAACTTAGGGTCCGGCGCCGCAGGGCCGCGCGCCACGTCAGATCCTTCCTTCGGCACCAGGTAGAACTCCCACACGATGTGGCCGTCCTTGGCATCGAGCGCATACATTCTCCCCTTAACGCCTTTGTTGTCTCCGCCGGCATTACCAACGAACACCAAGCCGTCCCATGCGATGGGCGCAGCGGGCACCGACTCGCCTCTCGCTGCGTCCGCTATCACGGTGGACCACAAGCGCTTGCCGTTCTTTGCGTCGTAGGCAATCACCTTGCCATCGGTCGTTCCTCTGAACACCCGGTGTTCCAGCCAAGCGAGGCCACGGTTCACTTTCAGTTCGCCGGAAGGAAAGTCCTCATGGCTGCGCCAATTCTGCTTGCAAGTATTCGCATCGACGGAAAACGTGTCGTGCTCGGTGGTCCCGAAGAGGGCGCCACCCACCTCAACCAGGCCGGTCTGGAACGCGGATTGCTCACCCGTATCGAAAGTACAGAGGATCTTGAGACCTGCCACATTCTTGTTGTCGATTGCCTCCAGGGAGGCGTAGCGATCCCCGGTGAGCGTGCGGTTATATGAAGGCCAATCATTCGCCGCCTTGGCCATTGTCGCCGCCAGGGTGAGAATGGCGGCCGTCCCTGCCAAACTGATTTCACAGCGCATATTAATTTCCCTGCACATCGACAAGCTGCAATCTGAAGCATCGTATTCGTCACGTCTAGCGCTGCTTCAATGGGACCGGTGTCAGTGATCGCCTACAAGGAATGCCGGTTTATGATCGGCGCCGATGGACAACACCACCACGCTGCCGGGGTATCTTAAAGTCATGTCCGACGAAAAACCCGCAGCAGCAGATTTACCCTCCTCGGCCAAAGAGAATTTGGAGCTGCTATCCCGGTTTCAGGATCACGAAGACTCGCATATCTCGGGCATGCAACTTGCCATCGAGCGTGTCAGCCGATTTTTCGGCAGTCCAGCGTACTTTGCAGGCGCGGTAACCTTCATGATCGTATGGATCGTCATCAACACCTGGGGCGCGCGCCATGGCTGGCAGCACGCGGACGTACCGCCCTTCTTTTGGTTGCAGGGCTTGGTAAGTGCCAATGCTTTGCTGCTGACCGTGGCGGTGCTAATAAGGCAAAATCGCATGGCGCAGGTGGCGGAACATCGTTCCCACCTCGACTTGCAGATCAATCTGCTGACTGAACAGAAAGTTACCAAGGCTCTGCAAATCATCGATGAGCTTCGGCGCGATCAGACCGTGCGCCGCCCAGATGCCCAAGTGATGGAAATGAGCCAGCCCGCGGACACCCACGCACTGATGCATGCCATCAAAGAAAAACAAGCCGATCGCTAATGAGATCGTCTTAAGGAGGATATTTTGCCTTGGCTCAACAGTACAAATGGCGGCGCGTCAGCGGCAGATCGGGAACACCTGCTGCGCGCTTAACAGCAAGTACTTGGTAAATCCCTATTTCCCCCGACTCGAATTGCAGTGCGCAGGCCGCCATGTAGAGCCGCCATACCCGATACGTCGCCTCGTTGACGTACTGCAGGGCGCGGCACCGATTTTGCTCGAGGCGCGCGACCCAGTGCCGTAGCGTCATGGCATAGTGAAGGCGCAACGCTTCCACATCGGCAATCTCCAGGTTCGAGCGCTCCATCACGCGTTGAATATTGCTGACGGTATCGAGCTGGCCATCAGGAAATACGAAACGATTGATAAATTCGGTGGAGAGATTCGGCTGCCAGCCTTCAGAGACGTGGGTAATACCGTGATTGAGGAACAGGCCATGCGGTTTTAGCAGACGGTTGACCGTTCCAAAATATACGGAAAGATTCTTAAGGCCCACGTGCTCGAACATGCCGACACTGGCAACCTTGTCGTAGCTCGCATCGCCGCTCAAGTCGCGGTAGTCCATCAACTCGACGGTCACCCTATCCGCAAGACCGGCTTGCGCAATGCGCTCGCGCGCCACCTTCAGTTGTTGCGGGCTCAAGGTCACACCATGGGCGGTCACACCGTAGTGTTGGGCGGCATAAATCACCAATGCACCCCATCCGCAACCAATGTCGAGGAATCTCTCGTCAGGCTTCAGCGAGAGCTTACGGCAAATATGCTCGAGCTTCGCCTGCTGCGCGGCATCCAGATCAACGTTCGGACTTTCGAAGTACGCACACGAATACACCATAGCCCGATCCAGCCATAGCGAATAGAACTCGTTCGACACATCATAGTGAAAATGGATGGCGTCGCGATTTTCCGACTTCGAATGCGCTTTGATACGCGGCGCGTTGACCGGAGCGAACAGGTTCTCCGAATGCCGTGCGGCTGCATTCAGCATGCGCAACCGCAACGCTGCAAATGCGGCGCGCAATCGTTCGCCGGCCGGCATCTGCAGCGCATCCAGGTGATCCTTGATGCTGAGCGCCGCGAAAAAATCTCCCTCAATATCCAAATCACCCCTAAAATAGGCATCGGCGAGCGCCAGAGGATCCTTTCCCAGCACCGTCGACCACACCACCTCCGGACTGCGGAACACCAACGCGAATGGCGAATCCGCCCCGCCGGCCGCATTCGTGCCCACGCGCAACGCTGTTTCATCCCACAATTTTAAAGTGAGGTTGCCGGGATAGCGGCGGAACAAGCGCTTGAGCAGGTCGGCGGCCTGTTCGCTGCCGCGGTAGCGCGCCGCGAGATGTGCTGGTGTACCGGGAGCCGAGCCCGTTGCCGGTGATCCGGGACGCATTACAGAGGATTCAGTGTGCATTTGATTTTTCATCTTTGACACTCCGATATGCTCTTTTTAGGTCAAGCAACTTATTTGCCACCCGCAGCGCCCCTATTTGCCGTTTCCGTTTCTCGTCCTGTCGATAAAAGCGGCCACGTTGGCATGCAGCGCCTTTAGATCCGGTTCGTGCGCGTAGACCATATGCCCGGACGTGTAAAAATGCATCTCAATGTTGCTTTGCAGGGTGCTCTGGATCGGCAGTTGATGCAACTCGTACTCCGCCGCGAAATAGGGAGTTGCCAAATCATAATACCCGCCATTCAGTTGCACTTTCAGATTCGGATTTTGTTTCATCGCCACCGCAAGATCGGGCATGACGTTGACCGCACCGGGGACCTTGGTGGGCGAACCCGGCGGCTGGTGCAGGAAATCCCAGTTCTTGCTGACGTCAGTTTCAGCCTTGTAGGTTTTCTTGTCGCCGAATCTGAGCGCGGTCCTGACGTAATCGTTAAATGCTGATACATAGGCTGAAGAAATGGCGGCAGCTTGCGGATCGTAATCAGCTTCTTTGCTCATCGGGTCGATGGTCGGACCGGCGAATCGAGTGTCCAACCGACCGGTGGTGATCTCGGCGCCCAACAAAGTCTTTTCGAATTCGCCGCCGTTGACGCGTAAATTGGCCCGCTCCACATAATCGGCCGCAAGCCCGGTATAGGAATGCAGCTTGGCTGCGATTTGCGATTTGCGCTGCGCAGTCAAGGTCGAACCTGCGGCGAGGGCCTGCAGATAATCGCCCATCGCAAAGGCTTCCACCTCGCGCAGCAGCGGCTCCAGTGCGGCCGGTTGATTTTCCAGCTTGTGGTGATACCACGCCGTCGCGGTATAGGTGGGTAAGGCAAGCGCATAGGGCAGATCCATACCGGGGTTGAACTGCGGCCCGTCGACACTGTTGTCAAAATTGAGGATCTGCGACAGCAGAACAATGCCGTTCAAATCCAATTGTTTCTCGTTCTCGAGAACGTTAGCGAGCGCTGCCGAGCGCGTCGTCCCGTAGCTTTCCCCGAATAAGTACTTGGGTGAGTTCCAGCGATGGTGCCGCGATAAGAACTCCACGATGAAATTCGCAAAGGCGTGCGCATCCTGATCGATGCCATAGAACGCTTTTTCCTTGTCTGCTCCGCGCAAATGGCCGAATCCCGTGCCGGGCGCATCGATGAAAACCAGGTCGCTGGCATCCAATAAGCTGTATTCGTTGTCGACGACTCGATAAGGCGCAGCCGGGCTGTGAGTGTCGTCGGCGGTCACTACCCGCTTGGGGCCAAAGGCGCCCATGTGCAGCCACACGGTCGATGAACCCGGGCCGCCGTTATAGAGAAACGTTATTGGACGGTGACCATCCTCCTTATCGCCGCGGAAGTAAGCGACGTAAGACATGCCCGCTTCGGGAGGCTGCGGAGGCGGCGGCCCGCTCTTGTCTTCGCGCGGGGGTGGCGGATCATCGTCCATTGGATCTTTCACGTGCACGACCAAAATACCGGCTTCAGCTTGGTAGCTCAGGGCGTGACCGCCGATCAACACGGCGCCTGAGCTGGCCTGATGTTCATCCTTCAGGTAACGCGGCGACTCGGTCGGTTCCGGCACAATGCTAACTTTGGTTTCCGTCGCCTCCGCGGGTTTTCGCTCCGCGCCGAGTGCAAATGAGGTGCCAAGCGCCAGCCCAAGCAAAGAAGCGCACGCACGCGCGCAGAGCGTTGGATCCATTCTGAGGAGACTCCCGTGGTTGTTACAGGACTATTGTATCCGCCGCCGAAGCGCGACTCTAATATTCGAATTGGTAGAGGAGACCAATGCTGCTGCCGGGGTCATTCTCGGGCGTGGTCCCCTGAACCGAAGCGGTGCCGTTGCCCAATTTGGTCTGGAGCTTCAAGCGCTTGGTCAAGTCCACATTCGCCTGTAACTGGCTGGTGCCGGTGGTGTTTTGTTTCGCCTCAATGTATACCCGTTTGGAAATATAGCGGCCCGCTGCGATGCTGGCGCCGGTGTTCTCACCCGCTGCATTTGTCGGGCCCGAACCGATCGCCAGACGATCCAGCCCCAAGCTCTTCTGAATCTTCACCAGCGGATTAAAGCCGCCGTTTCCCCCCACTCCGCTCAAAGTGGCCAGCGCATAACCGATTTGCGCCACCTGCAACGCGCTCAAGGTGGATAAGGACTGTCCAAATAGCAACTGCGCCATGATTTCGTCCTGCGGCAGGTTCGCAGGCGTACTGGTGAACTCGAACACCGGCGCGTCGGCATAGCCGCTGATATTCATGATGGCAGTTGTCGTGCCGATGGAGGATTGCGCCGAAAAATCCAAGGTCGGATCGATTTTGTTTTTCAGTCCCGCACCATTGAAACTCACCCGCCCGGAGGTAAAATTAAGGCGCGTGGATGCCAAGGAAAAACTGCCGCGGATAAGATCGAAACCGCCGGTCACGAGGGGCACGCTGGTCGTGCCGCTGATCTTCAATTCACCGCCCATCTCCGCATCCAGACCGCGGCCTTGCACTAAAATCTCTCTTGGTGCCTTGACCACGACGTCAAGGCCGACGATCAGTGCCTTCTCCGCCACTACCACGGTTTTCTTGCCGCGCCTGACAACGTCGAGCACGGCGACGTTGGGCGGCAAGCTGTTCGGAATCCCAATCAAGGTACGGTTCAGCTGTATTGAACCCTCGATGTCGACGCGCGAACGGGCCTTGCCTTTGACAGCCAAGTCGGCGTTTAAATTTGCCGTTATCAGCTTGCTCACAATGGGCTGAGCATTGCGTGCAGTCAGCTTCAGATCCACGGGCCAGTCTTTTTGCAACACCCCGATCGTGCCGCTCATCGAGAGGGTTCCCGGAGCCGCCGACGCCGTGAACCGCGTGATTTCAAGTGCTCCTTGCTTGCCGTCCACTTGCGCGGCAATTTCCGTCAGCGCAATCCCCCGCACGTAGTCATTCAAGCTGCCCTTCGCCAGGGTCAAGCTGCCGCCAATATCGGGTGCCGCCACGCTGCCTTCCACATCCGCGTCGATGCGAAGTTCGCCGGCTGCATGCAGGCCTCGGGCTTCCAGGAACGGATTGATAAGGCCGACATCGGCCTTGCCATTGATCTTGAGGGCAACCGCACCGTCGAGAGCAATGGGCACCTGCCCCAGCGCGGTCAATTGCGAGGCGGAACCGGCATCGAGCCGGGCATCGAGGTCGACAGTGTGGCCTCGCAGCCCCGCCGTGATGCGCACGTTCGTGGGCGGCAACCCCAACGCGGCATCATCCGCCATTTGAATGCCGGAGGCGTTCACGGTCACCTCGCCTTGCGGCGAGCTCGGCGTGCCGGTGATGTCGGCGTGCGCTTCAATCGTTCCAGCCGCCATCACGTTCGGGAAAAAGACATTTACCAACGGCGCTTGCACCTGTCGCAGCGCTGCACGTATCCCCAGGGACGGAGCGAACTGGCCTTGCACATCGAGCTCCGCCTTTTGCGCGCCAATTCTGATCACATCGACCGCAGCACCGTTCGCGAAATATACGCGTGTCGGAGCCAGTAATCGCAGGTCTTGGCCGCGATAGTTGCCGAGCGCGCTCGCGAGGGATACCTGTTTCGCGTCAAGATTTAAGGTTCCTTTTGCTGTCAAGCTCGCCGCCGCGCCATGTAATTTCGGAATTTGAACACCCGCGTCGAAGGCGAATGAATCCGCGAAACCATCGCCGGAAACGTGAACGCTCCCTGCGAGTCCCGCCACAACCAGATCGGCGGCGTCAAGCTGCAAATGCGCTCGAGTGCGCTCGACATCAGGCTGAAGAGCGATAGTGGCACCGAGGCTCCCCGCCATACTTACGCCCGTCAAGTGCTGTAAGTCACCGAGTTGCGCCACGCTCAAAGACAGCCGGCCGTGTGCATTGGAGTGCTCGGTAATTGCGACATCGCCATCCGCGTGAACGCTTTTCCAATTTGCCTGATTAACAACGGCCCGAAGCGGAGAACCGGCAGCGCGCTGCAGTAAAATTCCCACCCGCAGCGGTGCTCCGTCCAGGATTCCCTGCGCATCGATCGTGCCTTCGGTTGTGGAGGGTAGACCCTTCAGTTTCATCTCGGCGGATACATCTCCGCTTGTCGAGCCTCGAATCGAGAGGCTGGCGGTCAATCGCGCGTCGGCCGCCATGGCGGTCTTGGGCCCATCGACGGTCCCTGACGCTTTCAAGGTTCCCGCGAGTACTGAAGAGAGGGTCGACAGATCGGATAGAGCTACATCCCACCGTGCCTTGATGGTTTGAGGAGCAATGTTGCCGCTTGCAGATATCACCAACGCACGACCCGTGAGCTTCATTTCGTCAATCGACAGTACATCCTTTTTCAGCTGTCCCGTAAGCTGCAATCGGGGTTGATCTCCTACCGCGCCCGCCCAGACTTGCGTACCCGGGTTCAGTGCGGCGTTCAGATCGAGCTTGAAACGCATACCGGCGGGATATCCATCCGCTTGTGCCTTAAGCAGCGCGCTGCCATGCAGATCCTGGCCCGCCAAGGCGGCAAACGGCGAAACGTTTGGCAGCCGCGCCTCAAACGTCGCGCTTTGATGGCCGGCGGTGACGGCTTCGCCGCGCAGTGAAAACAAACTGTGCGAGGCGGTAAGTTCCAGGCGACGTGTGGGGTCATCTAAGCGCATCGTGGCTTCGATGCGAACAGGATCGTCCTCCAGCAGCCCCGGCTCTTGCCCAGGAATTCTCAAGCCTTTGACGATGGCATGCAATTTTGCCATCCCCAGCTCCGCCGCAATATCTGCGCTGAGCCCCGCCAGCTCGCTGTTTCCTGGGAGGCGCAAACGGCTCACTTCCAAGTGAGCCTCAGCGGTGGGAGTTTTGAGGTCGCCATGCCACCGGCCTCGCAAAGCCGCGCGTTGCCAGCTCAAATCCGGCCGCGGCGCCGTGGCCGCGGCACTAAGCTCAAAGGTCAAGTCCGCCGAGAGTTCCTTTAGATTGAAACTACCCTGCACCTGCCCCTTCAGCTCTCCCGCTTGAAGCAAGACCTCGAGGTGTTCAGCCTCACGCAGGCCCTTCAAATCGGCGGTAGCCTGCAATGCGCCCAACCCGGGCAACGAGAGGATGTTCTCCAGCGGCCCGCCGGCGGGCTCGTGCAAATTAAGCGAGGCATCCATGCGCTTCTCATCGAAGTGCAAATGCAGTTCATACGAGCCCTCACCGTCGATGCGCCGCGCAGATACGTCGAAAAGCATGTCGCGCACGGACTTGAGGTGCGCACTGCCGCTCGCCGCCAGCAATGCAGGCGCTCCTGCCAATTGCGGGCCGAGATGCACTTGATCGATCGAGGCGCTAACCACATCGATGCGCGGAATGAACGGTTGCGCGTTGTTTGGTGAAGAACCAGCCTGCGGCAAGCGCTCAATGTCCACGCTGGCGACTTTCAAGCGATCGATCCGAAGACGGCGTTCAAGGTATGCGAGCGGCGTCCAATCCAATTGAATCCGCTTCGCGGTGAGCCAAACGCCTGTATTGTCCTTGAGCTGCAATTCCGCGAGGTATAGGTGGCTGGGAAATGAACCGGCCAAACCCGTGAGCTGCACGTTGCCCGCTGTCAAGCGCGTCACCAGTTTTTCTATCTGATGTCGGCCTGCTTCGGTGTTGCCGATGACGAGGAGGCCGCCGACCAACAGCAGCAGCAGCAGCGCCACCGCACCCAGCGTCCACAGGGTAATTTTTACAGGGCGTCGCATCAAAATGCCTGTCCCAGGCCGATGTAGAACTGAAAGTGACCTTGCAATGAGCCCTCATGCGCGCTGGGATTGATCGGCAGCGCCACATCAAATCGAATCGGTCCAATCGGAGTGTAATAGCGTATCCCCGCGCCCACACCCACTTGAAGTTGGGAGGGCACGACTTTTAATTTGGCACTGGTTTGTCCGCCATCGGCAAATACCGCGCCGCCCCAGCTGGAGCCGAAGCGCTGCCGAAACTCCAAGCCAACGGCGGTAATCGCCGTACCGCCGATGGGTATGGTCGTACCAGGGAAGATGGGACCCACCGATTGATAAGCATACCCTCGAATGGTGCCGCTGCCTCCGGCATAGAATCGTTGGTCGGGCGGCAAACTCAATTGACCGGCACCTTGTGCCACGCCGGCCAGCGTCCGGCCCGCCAGCACACTGCGACCCGGCGAAATCGGCAAAATATTGTTCAAGTCAAAGTAAGCGGCCACTTTGATCTGCGTGATGATAAACGTGGAGCTGGGGTGACCCAGCGCGAGGGTCGGGGTCACAGTCAAGGATCCTCGCAGGCCATGGCGCGGATCATCGAGCGGCGTGGGGAGATCGGTCGAATCGTAAGTACCGGTCAGCGGCATCGCCGCCAGCGTGTAGTCGATCGTTAAGGGAACGCCGACGATTTGCCCGGTTGGACTTGTTGTCGTGCTCGTAATCTGCGTGATTTGCTCAATGGTGGTCGCCAGGCCCGCGCTCAAGCTCCACACGCTCGATAACTTGCGGTTCAACGTGATACCGGCGGTCTTGGCGGTCTGATTATAGGCCTGTAGTTGCTGCTTGAGCGCGCCTACGGCAAATTGAAATGTTTGGTCGCGGTGCAGGAATTCGGGCCGCAGGTATTTGATGCTTGTGTCGTAGCCGAGTCCCGTGGTGTTGCTGCCGCCCAGATTGATGACAGAGGCGGCAAAGGTTAATTGCTCTGCATTCCCGAACACATTGCGGTCGGTCCAAGTCGCCCCGCCGCTGCCCCCTAAGTCGCTGGAAAAGGCCGCATTTAGCGTGACCGCGTGGCGCGGCCGCTCGTGGACCTTCAGGGTGATCGGGACGCCGCCGGATGCGTCCGCCTGCGTTCCGGTTTGCACCGTCACTTGAGCAAACACATTGAGCGCGAGCAAATCCCGGCGCGCACGCTCAATTTGCGACGGTCTGAATAAATCGCCGCTGTGCAGCAACAGGCGCCGGCGCAGCAACCCTTCGTGCACCCGTCGCAAACCCTCAATGTGAATTGCACCGATGGTCGCTTTGGCGCCCACCACCATCTGAAAAATGAGATCGAGCACCGGCGCATCGGCGGCCTCGTAGGCAACCGGCGGGTCTACCCTCGCAAAAGCGTAGCCTTGCTCCTGAAGCGCTGTTTGCAGCCGATTGGCGCCCGCAAGCACATCGGCCGCAACCGCGGCCTGTCCGGTTTTCAATCCGAGCGTGCTGCGCGCATCGACCGACTCCGGCGCCTCACCCTGGATGTCGATTTGCCGCAGGGTGTAAAGCGTCCCCAGCGTGAAGCTGACATTGACGCTCGCGACACTGCCTTTCGGCAATGCAGTGAGCGTATCGCCGAGGCTCGGATCCGAGAGCGGTACGCCGTTGATCTTGATGATGGCGACGGACTCGTAGTAACCGAAACTTTCCAATACGGTCTTCAGCCGGTCCACGTCGCTGCGTGCGCGCGCAATCAAACCAAAAGGACTCACCGGCGCCGTCGTGCGAAGCGTGCGTAAATCAGACGTGGCTTTCAAGGTCTGATCGATATCATCATTCCCCACCGATCCAAGTTCCACTTTATAGGGTTGGAAATCGGCTGCATGCGCTGCTGCACAAGATAAAAGCGCGGCCAGCAACAGCACGGGGAAGTATGGGGATTTCATCAAGTTGCTAGGCTAGCAGGTCTGCTCTGGCCGACGGCCGGATCCGGTGTCGGCCTAGACCTACAGACATTGCGCCGGCGCTATCCCGCGGCAATAAGGACCATTGCGCCCAATGCGATCGTCAGCACGCCGCCAAATCGGAGCTTGGTGAGCCGTTCGCGAAGGAACACCACCGCGATGACGGCACCGAACAGGATCGAGGTTTCGCGCAACGCAGCCAGGCGCGGAGTGGCACCGTAACGGAATGCCAACAATGCGAATCCATAAGAGACTATAGATAGAGCGCCTGCGATCAGTCCTGGTTTCCATTGGCCTGCCACCGAGGCGAGAAAGCTTCTACCCCGCCAGATCGCAAAAAACGAGCCCAACGCACCACCCAGCATCAAAAAAGTCCAGACAATGTAACTGAGTGCAGTCGGGGCGGCGCGCACGCCTTGTGCATCGACCACGGTGTAGCACGCGATGCAGGCGCCCGTCAGCGCGGCCCACAGCAGCGCGCTCGCTCTGAACTTGTGACTGACGCCGATGAACATTACCCCGACAGCAATGCACACGATGCCCACCGCCACAAAGGCTGAAATAGGCTCGTGAAAGATCGCAACAGCGCCCGCTGCCGCCAGCATCGGCGCCAGCCCGCGCGCGATCGGATACGCCACCGTCATGTCCGACTGCTCGAAAGACTTGATCAAAGCCAATAGATACACCCCGTGTATCAGGGTGGAGGCGATGAGCCAGTGCCAGGCATTGGCCGGCAAGGGCACCAGCAGCGCAGCCGGGGCCAACATCAAGGCGCTGAATCCGTCGATAAGCGCTCGACCCGACATTTTGTCCTTGCCCGCTTTCATGATGGCGTTAACCACTGCGTGCGCTAGGCCGGATATGAGAATCAGAATCGAGGCTGTGTTTTCCATCAGGGTCCTGTGCGTTGCGCCCTTCGATTTTGCACGCGGGAGAGCCGACCCGTTGTCACTCTGCATCCGCATGCTGCCGTTAACGACAGTGTTTTCGCATGGTTACGCTGTATACGACCACGGCGGCGGGGTTATTAACTTATTTTAACAAATCAACCATGGGCGTTTAACCGCGCCACGTTCAGTTTAGGCGGACAATGAAGCACTCTCGATTGGGCGCGCTCTGCGGCTGTGCGATTCTGGCGCTGACGGCGTGCAGTGTCGGACCGGCTTACAGGCGGCCGGACATCCCCGTGCCCGCACAATGGCGCGATGTGCCCGATACGCAAATCTCCGCGGTGTGGCCAGATTCCGATTGGTGGCATGGGTTTGGCTCCGAGATACTGGACGATCTGATAGCACAGGCGCAGCGCTACAACGACGATCTTGCGTTGGCTGTCGCTCGCATACGCGAGGCTGACGCTCAGGTCCGCATCGCGGGCGCTTCGCTCCTACCATCGCTTAATTTCAACGCCGGCGCCACGCGTCAACACGCGAGACTAACCCGCCAAAGCAGCGCGACGAGCTTCAATACTTTCAATTCCGATCTCATCGCCGGCTACGAGTTGGATTTTTGGGGTAAGAATCGCGCCGCATTGGACGCGGCGCGCGCCACAGCTATGGCCAGCCGATACGATAAGGAAACCGTGGCGCTCACCGTCGTCAGCAGCGTGGCAACAACATACTTTCAAGCGCTGGAATTTCGAGACCGACTGCAAGTCGCGCGCGGCAATGTCGCCAACGGCGAGCAAATCCTGCACGGTTTCCAGCTGGAACTGAACGCCGGCACCGCCACCGGGCTGGACGTGGCGCAACAGGAAACCGCAGTTGCACTGTTGCGCGCGGCGATACCGCCCTTGGAGCAGCAATATCGACAAACGGTGAACGCCTTGGCGGTATTGGTCGGCAAAACGCCGGAAACCATCGAGGTGGATACCGGCACTCTGACCTCTCTGAGCACACCGCCGATCATTGCGGGGCTTCCCTCGCAGCTATTGTCGCGCCGCCCGGACATCGCGGAGTCTGAGGAGCAGTTAATTTCCGCCAACGCGAACATCACGGTGGCGCGCGCCGCGTTGTTCCCGAATATCGATCTGACGGCGAGCGGTGGATACGCAAGCCCGGCGCTCGCTTCGCTAATCAGTCCGGCCGGGCGCATCTGGGCCTTATCAGGTGGGCTGACTCAACCCATATTTCATGGCGGCGCCCTGCGCGCTCAGGTCCAGTTCAGCAATGCACGCTATTCCGAATTATTGAGTGCGTACCACAAGACGCTGATTTCAGCCTTCAGCAACGTGGAAAATGCCTTGGTCGCAGCACAACAAACGACAGAACAGCAGCAGCGGCAGGAGGAGGCCGTGGAAAGAGCGCGCCGCGCCTTTCAGTTTGCCAAAAGCCAGATGTCGGCGGGAACGGCAAACATACTGACGGTACTGAATACCGAGAATGCGCTTTTCAGCGCGCAGGACCAGTTGGTGCAGGTCCAATACTTACATCTGCAATCGCTGGTGAACTTATTCACCGCGCTCGGCGGCGGATGGCAAAAAGGATGACGTAGATGAAGCGACTTTCGGGCCTCCAAACTCGCGTGCTGCTCGGTGGGCTCGCGCTGATTATCTTGCTGCTGATCGCGTGGCTCACTTCTGTTCACAAGCCGAGCGATGGCGTGAGGCATGTCGCCACGCCCGCGATTGCGGTCGACACGGCCGCGGCGAATCATGCGGACGTGCCGGTTTATTTAAATGGCCTCGGCACCGTGCAAGCCTTTTACACCGTGACCGTGACCGCGCGGGTCGATGGCGAGCTCCAGAAAATTGCCTTCGTCGAAGGTCAGACCGTTCGCAAAGGCGACCTGCTGGCGCAACTCGATCCGCGCCCCAATCAGGCGGCATATAAGCAAGCGGTAGCCACCAAGGCCAAGGACGCGGCGCAGCTTGCGAATTCCAAGCGCGATCTTGAGCGTTACACATTGCTCCAGCCTGAGAATTTGGCGAGCAAGCAAACCGTGGATACGGCGCGAGCCGCCGTCGATCAGCTAACGGCCCAAGTGCAGGTTGATCAAGCCATCCTCGACAATGCCCGCACGCAGCTGGATTACACCCGCATCACCTCGCCTATCAACGGCCGCACCGGCATTCGCTTGATTGATCCGGGCAATATCGTTCATGCTGCAAGCGCCGGCGGAATCGTTGTGGTGACGCAAGTCCAACCGATCTCGGTTATCTTCACGTTGCCGGAGGAAGACATGAGTGCCATCGGCGCGGCGCTCGCCGCGGGCCCAGTGCCGGTAACGACCGTTTCCCGCGACGGAAATACCGAGCTCGACCAGGGCACGCTCACGCTGGTCGACAATATGATCGACCAGACCACCGGCACCGCGAAGCTCAAGGCCACATTCAGCAATGCGCGCAACACGCTATGGCCCGGCCAATACGTGAACGCACGGGTATTGGTGCGTATCGAGCACAACGTGCTGACAGTGCCGAGTTCAGCGGTACAACTGGGACCGAACGGCCCCTTCACCTATGTGGTCAAAAGCGATTCGACCCTCGAGATGCGTGACTTGGCCGTCGGCACCGAAATCGGCGGCATGACGGTGATCAAAAACGGCCTGGCATTAAACGAACACGTAGTGACCAGCAATCAATATCGCCTGCAGCCCGGAGTCCTTGTGCGCGACAACGCCACCGGCGCCAATGCGGTCGCCGAAACCAATGCCGCAGCTCCGGGCAAGACTTCATGAGTATTTCCGAACCCTTTGTCCGCCGGCCCATTGCCACATCGCTGCTCATGGGCGGCATTTTTTTGCTGGGGCTGGTTGTGTTCCCGCTGCTGCCGGTCGCGCCCTTGCCGCAAGTGGACTTTCCAACCGTGTCGGTATTCGCCTCGCTGCCGGGGGCCAGCCCTGAGACCATGGCTTCATCGGTCGCAACACCGCTGGAAACGCAGTTTGCGCAGATCTCCGGGCTTGCGCAAATGACCTCGACTAACGCGCTTGGCTCGACACAAATCACCTTGCAGTTTGACCTGAATCGCAACATTGATGCCGCTGCCCAGGACGTGCAGACAGGCATCGATGCGGCGGGCGGCCAGCTGCCGAAAAATCTACCCACACCGCCGACGTACAAAAAAGTCAATCCCGCGGATGCGCCCATTCTGCTGCTGTCTGTCCACTCGGATGTGCTGCCGGTAATCAAGGTGGACGATTACGCGGAGAACATCCTCGCGCAGCAGATCTCGCAGATTCCGGGCATTGCGCAGGTCAGTATTGGCGGTCAGCAAAAGCCTGCGGTCCGCGTGCAAATCGACCCGATCAAGTTGGCCGCGTTGGGCTTACAGATGGAAGATGTCGCCAGTGTGATTTCCGCGGCAACGGTCAACGCCCCGAAAGGCTCGATCAACGGCCCGACACGCAGCATGACGATCTACGACAACGACCAGCTGTTGAAAGCCGCGCCTTGGAATAATGTAGTCGTTGCCTACAAGAACGGCGCGGCCGTGCGTATTCGGGATATCGGGATTGCCGTCGATGGCCCGGAGAACCGATTGATAAGCGCCTGGCAGAACGGCCACAGCGGTATTTTGCTGCTGATTTACAAACAGCCCGGAGCCAACGTGATCGAGTCGGTAGCACGCGTGCAAGCGCTGCTTCCGCATGCCCTCGCATCCGTGCCGCCTTCGATCAAGGTCGATACGGTCGCCAACCGCACGACTACGATCAAGGCTTCGGTCGAGGATGTCGAGATCACCCTTGGAATTACCATCGTGCTGGTGGTGATGGTGATATTTTTATTTCTGCGCAATGCTTGGGCAACCATCATTCCCGGCGTCACCGTACCCCTCGCGCTGCTGGGGACGGCGGCGATGATGTACGTGCTCAACTACAGCTTGGATAACTTGTCGCTGATGGCCCTCACCATAGCAGTCGGCTTCGTCGTCGATGATGCCATTGTGATGCTCGAGAACATTTACCGGCACATCGAAGCAGGGTTGACGCCGCTCGAGGCAACGCTCAAGGGTGCGGGCGAGATTGGTTTCACCATTCTGTCGATTAGCGTTTCGTTGATTGCGGTATTTATTCCGTTGCTGCTGATGGGCGGCATCATCGGACGATTGTTCCACGAATTCGCGATCACCATGACCATGACCATCGTTGTTTCCGCGTTTGTAGCCCTCACGCTGTCGCCCACCATGAGCGCGCTATTTTTGCGCGATGAAAAGCATGCAAAGCACGGCAAAACCTACATGGTGATCGAACGCGCCTTCGACAAAATCTTGGCAGGCTACACACGCGGCCTCGATTTCGTGCTGGATCACAAGCGAGCCACGCTCGCGACTTTTCTCGTCACGCTCGCCGCCACCGTGGTGCTATATGTCTATATTCCGAAAGGCTTCTTCCCGCAGCAGGACACCGGCATCATCTCCGGTGTGAGCGACGCACCTCAGGACATCTCGTTCGAAGAGATGGTCCGCCGCCAGCACGCCCTAAGCGAGGTGGTGTCCCGCGATCCCGATGTCGCTAGTTACGGCACCGGCATCGGCGGCAATCGGCCGATCAATACCGGATGGATCATGCTGGGCTTGAAGCCCCGCAGTGAGCGCAGCGCCAGCGCGGATGAGATCATTACTCGACTGCGGCCCCAGCTTGCGAAAGTACCGGGTATCCAGTTGTTTCTGCAGGCAGCGCAAGATCTGAATGTCGGCGGCCGCACCTCGCGCACCCAGTACCAGTACACGGTGCAGGACTCGAACATCGATGAACTCAATGAATGGGCGCCAAGACTTCTCGAGGTCTTGAAGGCGCTGCCCGCATTGCGCGATGTGGCATCGGATCAGCAGACCAGCAGCGGCATGCTGACCCTGGACATCGACCGTGACCAAGCGGCGCGCTTCGGCATTCAGCCGCAGGCCATCGATATAGCCCTTTACGATGCCTTCGGGCAGCGCCAGGCAGCCCAGTTCTTTACCCAGGCCAACAGTTATCACGTGGTTCTGGAGATAACGCCTTCGCTGCAGAGCGATCCGGATTCCTTGAAGAAGCTGTATTTGAAATCGCCCTTGACGGGTCAGATGGTGCCGCTATCGGCGATGACCAAGTACGACACGCATCATGTGACCTACTTGTCGATAAACCACCAGGGGCAATTTCCGGCTGTCACTTTATCTTTCAATCTCGCACCCGGTGCCGCGCTCGGCGATGCGGTCGATGCGATCAACCGCGCCTCTTTGCATATGCATTTGCCGGGCAACATCACGGGCAATTTCCAAGGCACAGCGCAGGCGTTCCAGAGTTCATTGAAGAGCCAACCCTACTTGATCCTGGCGGCATTGGTGGCTGTTTACATCATTCTGGGCATGCTCTACGAGAGCTATATTCATCCGCTCACTATTCTCTCCACCCTGCCCTCCGCAGGCGTGGGCGCGCTGCTGGTGCTATTCCTCATGCACATCGAACTTTCGGTGATCGCCTTGATCGGCATCATCTTGCTGATCGGTATCGTGAAAAAAAACGGCATCATGATGGTGGATTTCGCGTTGCAGGCGGAGCGGGAACAGGGTCTGTCGCCACATGACTCCATCCGGCAGGCGTGCTTGATGCGATTTCGCCCCATCATGATGACCACGATGGCGGCGCTTCTGGGGGCATTGCCCTTGGCCCTCGGCCACGGCACCGGCTCCGAGTTGCGTCGACCCCTGGGTTACACCATGGTGGGTGGCCTGATCCTGAGCCAGGCGCTGACCCTGTTTACGACTCCGGTCATCTACCTGTACCTGGATGAATTCAGTGCGAAGATGCGCGGCCGGCGCAAGAAAAAACGCGCCGCAGCGACGTTGGCGGCATCGCCCTCCCCGGTCGGAGAGCATTCGTGAAGATTTTACTGGTGGAAGACAACGAACGGGTGACCCAATTCGTCATCAAGGGCCTGCAAGAAGCGGGACATACCATCGATCATGCGGGCAATGGACGCGAGGGCATGTTCCTGGCCGCCAGCGAGCCGTATGATGTCATTATCATGGACCGTATGCTGCCGGGAGATATCGACGGTCTTGCCATCATCGAAGTGCTGCGCAAAGCCGGCAAGCGCACGCCCATCCTCATTTTGAGTGCCCTGTCGGAAGTGGACGATCGTATACGCGGACTGCGCAGCGGCGGGGATGATTATTTGACCAAACCTTTTGCCTTCGGCGAGTTGCTGGCGCGCATCGACGCTCTGCATCGACGCGCTGCAGGCATCAACCACGAGACCCCGCTGGTGGTGGGCGACTTGCACATGGACCCGTTGACCCGCAAGGTTACTCGGGGCGATAGGCCCATCACCCTGCAGCCGCGTGAATTCAAGCTGCTTGAATACCTGATGCGGCACGCTGGACAGGTGGTGACGCGCACCATGCTGTTGGAAAATGTCTGGGACTATCATTTCGACCCGCAAACCAATGTCGTCGACGTGCACATCAGCAAGCTGCGCCAGAAAATCGACGCGGAGTTCGAGCGTCCGCTGCTTCGCACCGTGCGCAACGCCGGATACACGGTGACGGCAAGTGACTAGCATGATCCGCTCCTCCGCATTGTCTCTGGCGTTGGGCTATGTCGCGCTGGGACTGACCGCGTTGGTGTTGTTTGCGGCGCCGCTGTGGTACGCGTGGCAAGTCACCATTCAAGACGGACGCTCGGAAATTCTTCAGGCCGATGCCCAGCGACTCACCGATATATATCGCCGCGACGGCGCTGATGCATTGAAGAGCTTCATCGATGCGCGCGTTGGTATGCAAATCGCTGGGGAAAGAATTCTGCTGCTGACGGACGCTTCCTTGCACCCGCTGGCGGGCAATCTGCACGAATGGCCGGCCACGGTGCCGGTAACGCCGGGAAACTATCGTCTTCAGGTGCAAGTCCGGGACCGCGGCAAACAAAACGCGCTCGTGCATGTCGCCATGCTCGGCAGCTACAATCTGCTCGTGGGCCGAGACAATGCCTTGTTTCAGCCGCTGCAGACCCGATTTTGGTACGGGCTGAGCGCAGCCGTCGCCGTACTGTGTATTGCCGGATTGCTTCTAGGATTCATCACGCGGCGGGCATTGATGTCGCGGGTGGACAGCATCCGCCAAACCGTGTCGGCGATTATCCACGGCGATCTGAAGCACAGGCTGCCCACTCACATCAATGAAGATGAGCTGAACACGCTGTCGCGCACAATCAACGGCCTGCTCGACCAGATCGAACTTCTCGTGCATGGCGTGCGCAATGTGTCCAACTCCATCGCCCATGACTTGCGTACGCCCCTGGCCGAATTACGATCGAGGCTCGAGGAGCTGTCCCTGATACGTCCCTCCGCGGAAGCGACCTATGCCGAAATCGACGGCGCGGTGGCGGATGTCGACCGCGTCATTCGCATTTTCGATGCGCTGCTTCGGCTCGCCGAAATTGATGCGGGTATGCGCCGCTCCGGCTTCGTGCCGTTCGATATCTCCGATCTGGCGGCCAACGCGGTCGAGTTTTACGAACCTGCCGCGGAGCTCAGGAACATCGACCTGAAGTTTCGATCGAGCGGACCCCTGTGGGTGTCCGGCGACCCGGTGCTTCTCGCCCAAGCCTTGAGCAATTTGATCGACAATGCGCTCAAATACGCGCCGCAATCCGGCATGATCGAACTGGCGATCCAAAGGCTCGATGAGTTCGCCGAAATCTCCGTGGCGGACAATGGGCCTGGAATCGCTGATCTGGAGAAACCCAAAGTAGTCGAGCGCTTCTACCGCGGCGACGCGAGCCGTGGCACCCCGGGCGTGGGCCTTGGACTAAGCCTTGTGCAGGCAGTGGCGAAGCTGCATGGCAGCACGCTCGAGCTCCAGGATAACAATCCGGGCCTGAAAGTCGTACTCAGCCTGGCAGTGGATACATCGAGTGCGGCGGCGCGCGAGACTGCACCGAAACGCACCGCTGATGCCGATATCGCCGTGCCGACAACCTTGGCTTCTTTGCCTTAAACTTCCGCATGCTCATCAGCTGCGCGGCGTACCAAGACGGCACCAAAATCGGCGATATCACCCTGGCGCAAGTTCCCGAGCACTTGCATCGGCCGCAGTGCTTTGTATGGGTAGCCTTGTACGAACCGGACACGGATGAACTGGCCGCGATGCAGACGTTATTCGATTTGCATCCGTTGGCTGTGGAAGACGCACTGGCCGGTTACCAGCGGCCAAAGGTGGAGGAGTATGGCGACTGCCTGTTCACCGTTTTACATCTGATCGAACCTAACGGCGACGAGTTCGTCCAAGGCGAACTCGCCATCTTCGCGGGTCGGCAATACGTCCTGTCGGTGCGAAGAAGAGCGCAAAAGGGCTTTTCCGAGGTACGCGCCCGCGTCGAGCGCCAGCCGCAGCTGCTGCGCCAGGGACCGGGCTTTGTCTTGTATGCGCTCATCGATGCGGCGGTCGATCGCTATTTCCCAATTCTCGACGGTTTGGAAGACGAACTCGACGCCATCGAGCAGCGCCTATTCGCGCCGCAGGCTAAGCCGCGGGAAAATATCGAATCCCTGTACGCCTTGAAGCAGCGGCTGCTGATAATGAAGCATGCCGTGGCACCGCTGCTGGAGGGCGTGTCGAATCTGTCCGGCGCCCGCGTGCCCGCGCTGTGCGGCAGCCTTGCCGACTATTTCCGCGATATCTATGATCACCTGCAGCGGCTGAATCAAAGCGCCGACTCCATTCGCGACACCATTGCAACGGCAATTTCGGTGAATCTGTCGATGGTCACGCTGCAAGAAAACGAAACGATGAAGCGCCTGGCGGCATATGCGGCGTTGTTGGCAGTCCCTACCATGATTGCAGGAATTTACGGCATGAATTTCGAGCACATGCCGGAATTGAAATGGCGCTATGGCTACGGCATTTCCCTGTTGTTTATGGGCGCGATCGACTTGTATCTTTATTTTCGCTTCAAAAAAGCCCAATGGTTGTAGCCGTGATTGCTTAATCTAAGCTGCATGAACCGGCGAATCGCAGCTCTTTTACCGCATCTAATCGATGTACTCGCGTTTTGCGTGCTTGCGGGCGCAGGTCTGTCGCTTCGGGCAGCGAATGCTTACGCGCTTGCTATCGGGTTCGTCTGCAGCGCGCTCTGGCGTTGGCGGATACGATCTGAGCTCGAGCGCGACAGATCGGATTGGTTGCGCTTTGGGATCACCGCGCTACTGACGCTTTTCTTGCGCGCCGGTGTGCTTGCGCTCCTGACGCAACGCTGGGGATGGGCGCCGCAGCTCGCCATTTTCGCCGCCGTCGGACTGGGGTTCGTCGTCAGTATCCCCATACTCGCCGGGCGCAACTTGAGCCTCGGACTCATCGTGTATTCCATGGCCCTGCGCTTGGTCTATGCGGGTTCCGTCGAACTGCTGCCGGAGGAAACCTACTACTGGAATTATTCCCGGCATTTGGACTTCGGCTATCTCGATCATCCGCCGATGGTGGCCTGGCTGATCAAGCTCGGCACCGCGGTGTTCGGACAGACTGAATTCGGCGTGCGCGCCGGAGCACTGTGCTGCGGTGCCGTTACCTTGGTGTTCGTCTATCGGTTGGCGCGTAATCTGTTCGGGCAACTCGTTGCGTCGGCTGCGCTGCTTCTGGTGCAAGCGTTGCCCTTCTTTTTTCTCGCAGGCTTTCTGATGACTCCCGACGCGGCGCTGACCGCGGCCTGGGCTGCGTCGCTCTACTTTCTCGAGCGCGCGTTGATTGCACACCGGCCCCGCGCCTGGTGGCTCGCCGGCATCTGCCTGGGATTGGGCATGATTTCGAAGTACTCGATTGCGCTGCTTGTGCCGGTGACCCTGGTATTCATGGCCTGGGACCCCGAGGCCCGGCGCTGGTGGCGCCGTTCGGAGCCGTACGTCGCGGCCCTGCTCGCTCTGTTGATTTTTTCCCCCGTTCTCATTTGGAATGCACAGCACGAGTGGATCTCCTTTGCTTTTCAGACATCCCGTCGTCTGGCTGAGACCCCGCAATTCGCGCTGCACAAGCTAATCGGCTCCATCATTGTATTGATCACGCCCACCGGATTCGTGGCGCTCGCCGCGGTGCTGCTGAGGCGGCGTGCGGACGCCGCGGATGCAGCGCGCCGCCGGCGCTTCATCCGCCTCGCCATCCTGATTCCGCTGGCCGTGGTCGTCGCCTTCAGCTTGCGCCATGAAGTGAAACTCGACTGGACCGGTGCTTTGATGACGGCGGCGCTGCCGGCCTTGGCGTGCACCATGATCGCCACGGACGCCACGCTGCACGGCTTTGCCAGGAAGCTTCGCGGCGCCTGGATGCCCACGCTTGTCATCATGTTGTTGATGTTTGGCGCCGGCTTGCACTACCTGGTTCTGGGACTTCCAGGTGCTGGCTACGGCAAGCACATCGAAGTGGTCCCGGTTGGCTGGCGCGATTTGAGCGCGCGCATCATGGGACTGGCCGACACCTATCAGCGCGCCAACGGCTCCGACTTGCTGATTATCGGCATGGACCGCTACGCGATTGCGAGCGAGCTGGCTTTTTATGGCGGCGCGCAGCGCCCGGCCGGCCTCGAAACGGCAAACAGTTACCTTTTCGGTGGGATGGGCCTGATGTACAGCCTATGGGTGCCGCCGCAGTCGCAAGAGCACCGTAATCTGCTCCTGGTTGCCTTTAGCCCGCAGGAGCTAGAGGATAAATCGGTCACGGCGCAGGTGTCGGGCTTAGGACCCATCGTCGATGAGGTATTGGCCCGCGACGGCGTTATTATCCGCCATTACTATCATCGTCTGGCTTTTGACTATAGACCTGTCGAGACACGGGGCGAATGACTTAAAATGGCGGCCATGACAGTTGACTTTTCGCACCCCATCGCGAGCGCCTTGTTGGCGGTGGTGTTTCTTTCGCATGGATCCGCGCTGCTCGCGCAGACCCCTGAACAAAAGCAGCTGTGGGACGCGCAGCGCGCAGCGGCGCAGGTGGATGCGAAGCTCAAGGCAGAGCAATTGGCAATGCAACGCGCTGCGCGCAAGTCCGATCCCATGGCTTGGGTGGGCACGCTCAACCCGTTAACCGCCGGAGGCTGGCAATTCAGGGCGGTAGCGCCGGATGGCTCATGGGCAAGCTTTAGCACCGAGCGTCAACTGAAGCGCTCGGGTCATCTCGTCACGGTGTGGCTGAGAGAGGAATATCCCGAACCGCAGCGAAGCAGCAGCGGAGAGATCTACTTGAGCTATGTGGAAAAAATGCAGTACGACTGCGCCAATGAGCGTGCCCGCGCGTTTTTGATCATCTACTATTCGGAAAATAACCTCGCCGGCAGCGAATCCAGCGAAGCCACGGACGTCAAGCAAGCCCCCTGGGTCCCAATCGTGCCGGGCACCCACAGCGAAAGCGTCTATCAATGGGCATGCAATCTCGCCGGAGGCAAATCGCGCTAGTCTGCCACCAAGTTGATGGTCGTCACCAACAACAGTGTTCGATCGGCACAGGGTCCGACCAAGATGTCGACTTCTCCGGGCTCGAAGACCGCATCAAGGTCCATCCCGAGAAACCTGAGCTCCGAAGCACGCAGCATGAGACTGACCGTACCCTTATCGCCCGGTGACAAAGTGATCTGTCCGAATGCCTTGAGCTCCAATTTTGGCCGCGAGACGCAGGCAACCTTGTCGTGCGTGAACAAGAAAACAGTTTCCTGCGCCTCGCGGGCACCGCTGTTTAGCAGGTCCACTTGTACAGTCAGGGCATCCTCGATGCCGAGCGTGGCCGTGGAGAGACGCAGGTTGGAAAACTCGAATCGACCAAAGTTAAGCCCAAATCCAAAGGGAAATAACGGTTCATTGGCAACATCGAGGTACTTGCTGGTAAATCGATCGTTAGAGTTGAAAGGTCGGCCGCTCGGGCGCTCGCTGAAGAAGATAGGCACCTGACCGGCTGCGCGCGGCCAAGTCATCGGCGTGCGTCCGCAGGGACTTGCGCGCCCGGTGATCAGATCGGCGATCGCGTGCCCCGCTTCGCTTCCCGGGAACCAAACGGCCAGCACGGCGGTGGCTTTCTCCACCAGCCATGGCACAACCAGCGGCCGGCCGGAAAATAGAATTACAATCACCGGGGTGGCGGACCGTAGAGCCTGCTCGAATACGGCCTCCGCCAGCCGCCGCTGTGTTCCCGGTAACCCTAGATACGAGCGACTGGATGCTTCTCCGCTCATGACCGCCGCTTCGCCCAAGCACAGAATAATGGCATCGGCGGCTCTGCAATGATCAAGACCTGTTGAAATGCCGCTAAAATCCGCACTCTCAATGGCAACACCCGGTGCGTGCAGTATCTGAGCGCCTGGAAGGGCTTCGCGCAGCCCCGCAAGCACGGTAACGTGGCCGCCGGGCGGTGCGGCGCCCCACCAGACCCCGCGCATCTCGGAAGAGTCATCCGACAAAGGACCAACGAGCGCCACGCGGCGCACCGTGCTGGTAAGCGGCAAGGCGTTGTTTTCGTTTTTCAACATGACAATGGAACGCGTGGCAATTATCCGCGCCAAGTGCCGGCGATTCGTCAGCGCAGCGGCAGACTCAGGCGTCTTGCCGCGGGCAAAGGGGTCCTCGAACAAACCCAGCCGCTCCTTCAACATCAGTACGCGCCGCACCGCCTCGTCGATATCCGCGATGTTAACGGCACCTCGCTCAAGGGCCACCGGCAAGCCGTAGCGATAGGCATCGGCCATCATGTCGATATCCACGCCTGCCTTGAGGGCCAGAGCCGCGGCCTCCGGCAAGTCGCCCGCGATGCCGTGTCGAATGAGTTCCGCGATGGCGTTATAATCGCTGATGATCACTCCCTCGAATCCGAGCCGGCCGCGCAGCCAGTCGCGCAGCATTTCCTTGTTTGCCGTCATCGGAATCCCGTTCAGATCCGTGAATGAAGGCATGATGGCTGCCGCACCGGCGGCAACCGCAGCTGCGAACGGCACCATATGCACTTCGTGCAAGGTGCGTTCCGAGATATCCACCGGCGCGTAGTCGCGTCCCGCGGTCACGCACCCGTAGGCGCAATAATGCTTAGCGCATGCAGCGAGCGCGTCTGCCTGACGTAAGTCGGCGCCCTGAAAACCTCGGACTTTGGCCTCGGCGATGCGAGCACCGACCAGGGGATCTTCGCCCGGGCCTTCGGCACTGCGCCCCCAGCGCGGGTCGCGCGCCACATCGAGCATGGGCGCAAAAGTCATCGCCAGCCCATCGGCGGCAGCCTCCTTCGCCGCCTCCCTCGCGCTCATCTCCCACAGCTTTGGATCGAAGCAGGATGTCTCCGCCAAGGGTATGGGAAATAGAATCCGATGCCCGTGGATCACGTCATAGCCGATGAGCAGCGGGATTCCGAGGCGAGATTCCTGCACCGCCAGACGCTGCATCTCGTGCACATTTACGGGCCCAACCAGGTTGAGCAGATTGCCGATTGCACCGCTTTTCACCGCCTCGGTGGAATCGCCGGCAATAGTCGGGCCGGTCACCGCCATGCCGCAGGCGGTCATGGTCAACTGTCCGAGTTTTTCGGTCAGTGTCATACGGGCTATCAGACTCTCGACACGGCTCACTAACTTAAGCTCCCATAGGACCGGCGCAGTGATTGATAATGGCAGGATCTGAAGTGTTAAGAGAAACGCATGCAACAGGACAGGCCGGATGATAGGGCACGCTCAAAGCCCGACGCCGAAGAACTCGCCAATTCGCGTCTGCTGCCGCAACTCGACATGATGGGGCGGGCCCTCTGGGCGGCGCCGGTACGAAATACCCTGATCGTCTTGTCAGGCTCATTGTTTTTCATCATTGCTGCCACGGCGTACGGTCAGATTCGCCTTAATAGTTGGAATCAACCCTTCTATGATGCACTGTCGCATCGAAACTTTGCGCAATTCCTCGATCAGCTCGGCGTGTTTGGGCTGATTGCCGGAACTCTGCTGGTTCTCAATGTCGGCCAGCGCTGGCTCACCGAGACCTTAAAACTAAAGCTGCGCCAAGGGTTGGTCCATGACCTCATTCAGAATTGGCTGGTCCCCGGGAGGGCATTCCGGCTGACCAATGCGGGCGTGATGGGCGTCAATCCCGACCAACGCATGCACGAGGATGCGCGTCATCTCACCGAACTTTCAGCCGACCTGGGAATTGGACTGCTGCAATCATCAATCTTGCTGGCCACTTTCGTGAAGGTTCTTTGGGGACTGTCGAACAATTTTGCCTTTCACTTCGACGGACGGCAAATCGTGATCCCAGGCTATATGGTGTGGGCGGCGGTGCTCTATTCCGGTTCTGCATCGCTGGTCAGTTATTGGGTGGGCCGCACCCTCGTCGATAGGAATGCGGAGCGCTACGCGCGGGAGGCCGATTTGCGCTTCTCGCTGGTGCGCGTTAACGAGCACATCGACGCGATAGCCCTCAGCGGTGGGGAGGCCGACGAAGCGCGGCGCATCGAAGTGGATCTTGGGGGAGTGCTCAAGGCCACAGCGCGTCTCGTCGCCGGCCTAACCAATCTGACCTGGATAACCGCCGGCTATGGATGGTTTACGATGGTTGCGCCGATTCTGGTCGCCGCGCCGCTGTATTTCGCCGGAAACTTGAGCTTCGGAGGCCTGATGCTCGCTTCCGGCGCCTTCATGCAAGTGCAGTCTTCGTTGCGCTGGTTCGTCGATAATTTCAGCACTATCGCCGATTGGCGAGCGACTTTGTTGCGTGTGGCGGGCTTCCGCCGCGCGGTGATTGGCACCGATGTCATGCATGATGTGGAAAGCCGCATTGTGTATAAATCAGGCTCGGCAGGCCGCTTTTCAATCGATGACTTGCAAATCGCCTCGCCGAGCGGCTGCACCCTGCTTCAAGAGAAACACGTGGAGATCAAGCGCGCAGAGCGCGTGCTAATCGTTGGAGAATCCGGCACCGGCAAGACGCTGTTGTTTCGAGCGCTTGCCGGGTTGTGGCCTTGGGGCAAGGGCAGCATCGCTGTTCCTGAAGGAGAAGAGATACTGTATGCGCCGCGCACTCCCTATCTGCCGCCAGGAACGCTGCGCGAGGTTCTTGCCTATCCGAAACCCGCAGCCATGTTCTCCGCGGACTTATGTTCAGCGGCGCTGGTGCGCGTCGGACTGGAGCGCTTGAGCCAGTTGCTCGAGTCGACGCAACGCTGGGATAGGGAATTGAACGAAGACGAACAACACGCACTGGCGTTGGCACGCGTGCTAGTCCACAAGGCACCCTGGGTGATAATCGACGAAGTGCTCGATTCCATGGATGATGCGGCCTTAAAGCGTTTCATCGACATCTTTACCAAGGATCTTCAGCAAACCAGCGTCGTTCATATCGGAAGAAGCGATGCCCATCATATGTTTTCGCGCACGCTGCACCTGGTAATCGATCCTACGGCAAAGAAGTTGTCGGTCCCCAAGGACCCGTCCGCTGCGCCGCTATTGGCGAAGAGTGCCTGACATGCAAAAGAAGCAATCTTTGAGCCCCGCTAATCTTGCCGCTTTACCCGACGAGGAATTGCTCGAAGCGGTGCAACGGCAAACCTTCGGCTTTTTCTGGGATGGAGCCCACCCGGTGAGCGGTCTGGCGCCCGATCGCTGCAAAACTGTCGCAGGTCCGGCGGACGATCTGGTGGCGATTGGCGGATCCGGCTTCGGCGTGATGGCCATGATCGTGGCCGCAGAGCGGGGTTGGGTAGCGCGCGCCGCCGCCGCCGAGCGGCTCTGTGCCATGCTCGAGTTACTGATCAAAGCGACCTGTTTTCACGGCGCCTTCCCGCACTTCATGAACGGGCGCACCGGCGCCACCATCCCCTTTACGCGCAAGGATGACGGCGGGGACCTGGTCGAGACCTCGTTCATGATGATGGGATTATTGTGCGCACGAGAATATTTCAGCCACGAGACCCCCCACGAGTCCAAAATCAGGGGCCTGACGAATTACTTATGGAATGACGTGGAATGGGATTGGTACACGCGCGGCGGCTCAGTGCTGCACTGGCACTGGAGTGCCAACAACGGCTGGGCGACCCAACTTGACGTACGGGGTTGGAACGAGTGTTTGATCGCGTATATCCTGGCCGCATCCGCTACGCGCCATTCGGTCGATCCCGCGGTTTATCACAAAGGCTTCACGGTCGGCCGTCATTTTCTGAACGGCAATTCCTATTACGGCATCCCTCTGCCCTTAGGTCCGCCCTTCGGCGGTCCGCTATTTTTCTCCCACTTCTCCTTTTGCGGCATCGACCCGCGCGGCTTGAAGGACCGCTACGCGGATTACTGGGAGCAAAATCTTCATCATGTGCGCATCAATCACGCGCATTGCGAGAGCAATCCCCTGCATCACAAGGGCTACAGTGCATCCTGCTGGGGACTGACCGCGAGCGATGGTCCGGGCGGCTATGCAGCTCACGCCCCCGATGAGGACGATGGCACCATTGCACCCACCGCTGCGCTCTCGAGTATGCCGTATGCACCGAAACATGCCATGCAGGCCATTCGGCATTTTCTAACCCTGCACGGCGAAAAGATCTGGGGCCGATTCGGATTTGTCGATGCCTTCTGCGAAGCCAAGAATTGGTACGCCGACACCTATCTTGCCATCGATCAAGGCCCCATCATTTTGATGATCGAAAATTACCGCACCGGCCTTTTGTGGAAACTGTTCATGCGCGCGCCCGAGGTGCAGGCCGGATTGCGCGCCTTGAGCTTCACGGTCTAGGGCAATGGCTTCCACGGAGCCGCTCGAGCGCTGGATAGAACGTCAGTATCGGCACAGCGCGGTCGCCTTGATGCGCAGCATCTCGGCGGTCGATGTCATCAAGCTTCGGCCGGGATTCGGGCAAACCGTGCGGCCCCGCAAAGGCTCGATCGTGGCATCGCCGGTATTGGGCGCCTATGACCCCGAACCGGATTATTTTTTCCACTGGCTGCGCGATTCGGCCATCGTTATCGACGCGCTGCGCTTGCTAACGGAAGATGCGCACTTAGGATTCGACGGACTTTCCCACTTCGCCGACTTCGTCCAGTTCTCACTGTCGCTTGAGGGGCTTGACGGCCGCCGCTTGATCGACAATCCGTCCTGGCGAGAGCGGATTGCACCCGAATATCGGCAGTATGTACGCACCGATGAGGATCTGGCAGCGGTACATGGAGAGTCGGTGGCCAGCGAAACCCGGGTTAATCCGGACGGCACGCTCGACATCTCAAAGTGGCCCCGCCCGCAGAACGACGGACCCTTTGCCCGCGCTCTCAGCGTGCTGCGATGGCGCAAGAGCGCACGCTTGGATGAGGACGTGCGCATGGCGGTGGACGCCCTATTGCGTTCCGATCTTCAATTTACGCTGCGGCATTGGCGCGACGCCTGCTTCGACATTTGGGAGGAAGAAAAAGGATTCCACTACTACACGCTGCGGATTGCGGCGGCTGCGCTCGACGCCGGTGCGGGTTGGTTCGACCAACAGGGCGACCGCGGCGATGCGGCCACCTGCCGCAGCGAGGCCGCCGCCATTCTCAAGATTCTCGACGGGTACTGGCGCGAAGACTCTCAATTTTATCGCTCGCGGCTACTGGAATCGGGCTTGCCCTCCACCAAGGAACTGGACATTGCCGTCATTTTCGCCGCCCTGCATGCGGCCGGCGATGGGAAGACCCATTCGGTGCGGGATCCTCGCATGCATGCCACGCTCGCCAAGCTGGAAGGGCTATTCGATACGGAATATCCCATCAATCACCAGCGCGCGCAACGCGCACCGGCCATGGGACGCTATGCGGGAGACGTGTACTATTCAGGCGGCGCCTATTATTTTTCCACGCTGGCAGCGGCTGAGTTCTGTTTCCGAGCCGCGCTGCATTCGACCGATAAGGCCACGCTCACCGATCAGGGTGATGCGTTTCTGGAAACCGTGCATGCTTTTACCCCGGCTAGCGGCGAACTCTCCGAGCAGTTCGATCAGCGCAGCGGCGAGCAGCGATCGGCACAGCAACTCGCTTGGAGTTATGCGGCTTTCATCTCTTGCGTCGTGGCGCGCCGCCAAGCCATAAAGCGCAGCCCATAGGCCGCTTTTCGGGCGTTGCGCGAGAGGACTGCGGCAACCGTGCGGCCGCGGTCGCTTTAAGGTCTCAATATTTTGTTGATCACAAGAACTGTGATCAGCGCGGTGATGAGGGAAATCAAGACCGTAAAGGTCAAGCCCACGACGCCGTCCCGGTGTTCTCGGTACCACAAGTCCATTCGGCCGCGCCGCGTATGAAGGCGTATAGCCCGGTCCGCGCCTGCAAAGGTCACGGCCGCGTAGAGCATGCCGTCGCTGCGTCTGGCATAGGTGATCAGGCGGCGATATTGCAGATATCGCAGCGGCAACTCCAGCTTTGCAGTGATCAGCTTGCCGCGAATTTCCTCCGGGAACTCGGACGGATCGAGGCTTTGCAACTTTCCATCCGCGTGCCAGGCATCTCCCTCGCGCAGAGGATGCATGGCGAGCCACAAAAGTTGCTCGCTGGAAACCTGCACCTCCGCGTCAATACTTTCGCGGTAGTAGTACAGACCGTGCAAAATGCGATCTTCGTCGTCTCGGCTCATTTCAGGTGGTGTCGCATTATCTAAAGTGGCAACATGAGGGCGAAGGGGAACCAGGCATCATAGCGATTTTACATTGTCGAGAGTGGCGTACACAGTGGGCGGCAGCGCTGCTCCTATCGTTCGTCGCCAGCCCGACCCTCGGCGCGAGCATTCTATTTATCGGCAACAGCTTTACCTTCGCGTACGGCTCGCCGGTGCGCTACTACCGTGCCGGTACCGTGACCGATGTTAACAGCGGCGGTCACGGCGGTGTGCCGGCTTTGTTCAAGTCTTTTACCGATCAGACCGGCTTAAGCTACGATGTTTTCCTTGAAACGGAGCCCGGCGTCGGCATCGATTGGCACCTGAACCACAAATTGCCACTTATCGGCCGGCACGCCTGGGACACCGTGGTGATGCACGGATTCAGCACGCTGGACGCCGCCAAGCCCGGCGATCCCAGCTTGCTGGTTTCCAGCGTAAGGCAGATGGCAGGGTTCTTGCGCACCAAGAATGACAAGGTGGACATTCACCTCATGGCGACTTGGCCGCGAGCCGATCAGGTTTATCTCGACAAGGGTGCGTGGTACGGCAAGTCGATCGAAGCAATGGGCCAGGATGTTCGAGACGGATATAACCGGGCGGCCGCCGCCGCCGGAAACATCAAAGTTGTACCGGTCGGCGATGCTTGGGTACGGGCGATGCATACGGGCGTGGCAGATTCGAATCCCTATGATGGAATCGACGCCGGTAAAATTAATTTGTGGACCTATGACAGCTACCACGCCAGTACGTACGGCTATTACCTGGAGGCTTTGATACTGTTCGGCCAGATTACCGGCCACGACCCGCGCGTCCTCGGTGAGCATGAGTGTTCCGGTTTCGAGCTGGGGCTTTCAGGCGCCCAAGTCGTTGCGCTCCAACAAGTGGCCTTCGATCAATTGGCGGCCGAAAGCACAGTCCGGGCGCCTGCCGCTAGCGCGGCCACCAAGCTCCCACCCCCCGGCAGATGCGCGGCAGCGCATCCACGGCGTCCACCGATGCGGGTTCCTGAAAACAAATTTTAAACTAACGAGGACACTAACAATGCGCCGTTCCATCACTCTGGCATTGAGCTCCATCCTGCTGGTCTCACCGCTGTATGCGGCTCTCAAGCCCGGGGCACAGGCGCCGGCATTTACGACTCAGGCCACGCTCGCCGGAAAGCCGTTCACGTTCTCTCTGGCGGATGCACTGAAAAATGGACCGGTGGTTCTTTACTTCTATCCGGCGGCGTTTACCAAAGGATGCACCGTCGAAGCGCATGAGTTTGCCGAGGCCACTGAAAGATTCAAGGCACTGGGCGCAACCGTCATCGGCGTATCGCACGATGCAATCGATACGCTCAATAAGTTTTCGGTAAGCGAGTGCCGCAATAAATTTGCCGTCGCTTCCGACGCCGACAAGACGATCTCCAAGGCTTATGATGCCACGTTGTTTTTCACCTCCTACTCCAGCCGTACCTCATACGTGATTGCGCCGGACGGCACGATCATCTATGAATACACGGCCCTGAGCCCCGACAAGCATGTTGAGAACACCATGGCGGCCGTCGCCACGTGGCAGGCGCAGCACAAGAAAAGCGGCTAAAGAGCCAGACGCTCCGTTGTTTCGAGAAAATGCACGGCGTCAGCGAGACGAGGCTCACAATCTGGGGTATCTGCCCTGTGGTTTGGCGGGCGTCCGGCTAGAATTCGCGCGTCAAAGGAGTAATTCATGATCACCCTCCTGGTTCTGTTATTTGTGGTATTGGCGCTGCTGGGCTACTTGGTCGGGATATACAACGGACTGGTGCGTGTCGGGGCTTCGGTCAAGCTGGCATGGTCCAACATCGATGTCCTGCTCGTTCAGCGCCATGACGAGTTGCCCAAACTCGTCGCGGTTTGCCAGCAGTACATGCAGTTCGAGCGCGATACCTTGGAGCGCGTGACCAAGGCGCGAAACGCCGTCGATGCCGCCCGCAGTTCGGGCAATGTCAATTCCGTGGGCGCGGCAGAACAAGAATTGCGCGCAGGACTCGGCGGTCTCTACGCCGTGGCCGAAAGCTATCCGGACCTCAAGGCCAATGAGTCATTTCGCCAGCTGCAGGCACGAATCAGCGGGTTGGAGACGGCAATCGCCGATCGGCGTGAAATTTACAACGATTCGGTGAACGCGAACAACGTGCGCCTAAAGACCTTTCCGGATGTGCTGGTAGCGAGCTTCGGCGATTTTCCGGTGGCCAGGCTGCTGCAATTTTCGAGCGATGAAAAATCGGACGTGGACGTGAAGGCATTGTTCGCACACTGATATCGCGCGTTGAGCGATATGCCAAGTTCAACGATTATGCATTTTTGGCTGGCTGCGGCGGGCCTGGGGGCGATCGCCTGCTGGGCGCTGTATAAATTCGCTGCGAGCATTCGCCGCGATCGGCTTCTCGAAGACACGCCGCTGGTCAAGATTCGCTCGGCTGCGCAAGGTTACGTCAAGGTGTTCGGACGTGCCAAAGCCGCCAAAGCCACGGCCTCGCCGCTCAGCTCGCGTCCCTGCGTATGGTGGAGTTACAGCGTGGAGGAAAAAAAACGTAACGCCAAGGGCGAGACCTCTTGGGATACGATCAGCAGCGCCACCAGTATTACCCCGTTTGTGATTGCTGACGCTGACGGAGAATGCTTGGTCGGCCCCGTTAATGCCGAGATCACGCCCAGCATTCATGATGTGTGGTATGGGGAGGAACCTTTACCCGCAGGTCCGCCGGCGCCTTCAGGATTTATGATTAGCGATGCATATCGGTACACCGAACGATTGTTGCGCGAAGGCGATCAACTGTCCGTGACCGGCGAGCTGCGTTCGGATTCCGAGATCAACAACGGCGATGCCGCAGCCGCTACGCTTTTGCGCCAGTGGAAAACCGATCAGACGACGTTGTTGGCGCGCTTCGACAAGAACCATGACGGAAAGATTGACGCCGCCGAATGGGAGGATGTGCGACGCGCTGCGGCTAGCGAGTCGCAGACCCACACCCTGCAATCAGCCATCGTGCGGACCAGCTGCATCAGCCAGCCGACGCACGGCGAGCCGTTTCTCATCGCCCCCATGGATTCGAGTCACCTGGTGAAGCGCGAGCAGCGCCATGCTGTGATGTTTTTCACCATCGGCGTTCTGTGTACCGGACTGTGCGCCTGGGTCATCCAATACGCGCGAGCGCTCTCGTCGCTCTAGCAGCAATCGCAAAAGATAGCCACGCCCCTTAGGTAGGGGGTGATACCTTCTTATGGTGGCAACCCTTCGATCACAGCGGTATTGGCAGGCATTCACGCCTAAGCTGCTCACTGCGTGGCGCGAAGGCCAAATCAAGAAATACTGGCGTCAGGATACCCTCGCGGGACTGACGGTCGCCATCGTCGCCCTGCCGCTTGCCATGGCGCTCGGCATCGCCAGCGGCGCCACGCCCAACCAGGGTCTGGTCACTGCGGTGATTTCCGGATTCGTCATCTCGCTGCTCGGCGGCTCACGTGTTCAGATCGGCGGACCGACCGGTGCGTTTGTCGTCATCGTTGCCGGCGTCATTGCCACGCAAGGTTATGCAGGCTTGGTCCTCGCTACACTGCTGGCGGGATTTGTCCTCCTTGCCGCCGGCTATGCGGGGCTCGGCCGGTTAATTCGCTTCATACCCATGCCGGTGGTGACCGGGTTCACGGCCGGCATCGCGGTTATTATTGCCTCGAGTCAGGTGGGTGATTTTTTGGGTCTCACCACCGGCGCGGTGCCGGCGAGTTTCATCGCCAAATGGGCGGTGTACCTCGAGGCAATCAACACGACGAACGCTGTGGCGTTGGGCATTGGCAGCGCAACCCTTGCGTTGATCCTCCTGCTAAGGCGTTTTGCACCTCAATTACCCGCCTTCCTGATCGCGCTGTTGATCGCCTCTCTGGTAGTCGAGTTCCTGCATCTGCCCGTCCTCACCGTCGGAGACCGCTTCCCCGCCATGCCTACCGGCATTCCAGCGCCGCACCTGCCGCACATGTCCCTGGCATTGATTCAACATCTGCTGCCCACCGCCTTCACCATCGCTTTTTTAGCGGGCCTGGAAGCGCTGCTCTCGGCTACGGTGGCGGACGGCATGACCGGATACAGCCACCGCTCCAGTCAAGAATTGGTTGCGCAAGGCGCCGCCAACATCGCTTCTGCCTTGTTCGGCGGCCTACCAGCCACCGGCGCCATCGCCAGGACGGCTACCAACATTCGAGCGGGAGGACGCACGCCCTTGGCGGGCATTTTCCACTCGGTGTTTTTGTTGATCTTCCTGCTTGTCGCAGGCAAATTGATCGCGCACGTGCCAATGGCTGCGCTTGCCAGCGTGTTGCTCGTTGTGGCCTGGGGCATGAGCGAAGTGGAACGCTTTAAAAGCTTGCTCAAGATGGACGCGGCGGAACGCGCCTTACTGCTGCTCACTTTCGGGCTGACCGTTTTCGTGGATCTCACCGTGGCAATCGGCGTCGGCGTCACGCTGGCCTCGCTCGTTTTCATGGCGCGCATGAGCGAGACGGCCCGCCTGTTGCCTGATGAATTGAGCATCGATGATCCAGCGCAGCGGGTTTCGCTGCCCCCGCGCGTGGAAGTGTTTCGCTTTGCGGGACCGATGTTCTTCGGCGTCGCCCGCGAACTGCTCGATACTCTACGCCGAATCGGCCGAAAACCGGAAACCATCATCCTCAGGATGGATAGCGTTCCTTACATCGATTCGAGCGGCGCGAGCGCACTCGAAGCCTTCATCCGCCAAGCGAAGAGTGAGGGAACGAAGCTTCTTCTTTGCGATCTTCGGGAACAGCCGAACGTCTTCCTGGCAAAAATGCACCCCGCCTTTTTAGGCGCGGAACGCGTTTCAACTTTTCAGGCAGCGCTCGATCGGCTTTCGCGGTCCGCTATTGAATCTTAGCGACGCGCCCGTGCGTTGGAAATTTCTGAAATTGTAGCGCATCGTGCCCCGGCACCACGCGCTCAACCGAACCGGCGAGCTCGATCATGCGCTCTTGAGCCTTGATGTTCACCGCGTGATCCGCGTCGGCAAATGTGGCGCTTGCCTTGTGTTCGCTCAAATTTCGGTAGAAGTACACATTATCCGAGGCGAGCACGAATGGCCGCTTGCCATCGACGCGCAGGTATTGCGAAGCAAACGTGTGTCTGGACCCAGTGTACATGCGGATGCCAGGAATGATTTCCACGTTATCGCCGTTCACCAGCCGCAATCGTCCTTCGGTGTTCAGCCGAACCAGCTGCTGAACATCATCGGGGTCGATGCCGCCGTTCTGTCCGCCAGCCTGCCATGCCTCGCCTGTGTAGTAGCGGAACTCGTCTGCTTGTATCCACACGGTCGCCTTGGGAAACAAGTCGATGCCTCCCATGTGGTCCCAATGGGCATGGCTGATGACCACATCGGTGATGTCTGCCGGTTTGACCCCGGCCTGCATAACCGCCTCATCGGGTTGCAGGTAATCCGTGACCTTCCACTGCTTGAGCCAGCGTTCGCGGTGAAATCCGCTGTCGAACAGTATATTGCGCCCGCCGCCTCGAATGAGCCAGACAACGAAATCCACATCCACCTTCTCGTCTTTGGGGCCATCTACGATCAATGCACCAACTGGCACACCCGGCGCGATGCCGTAGCGTATTGCCTCGATGGAATATTCAATCGGCGACGCCGTTCCGCTGAGGGCCAAGGCGAAAGCAGCTAACAGCAACCGTTGCAGCATGATTGCGAGCTATTTCTTTGCGTTTGCCAAATATGTCTTGGTCTCATCGCCGACGATCGCGATCAGATTGCCCATGGTGAGATTGGCATCAATCAGATGCAGACCCCAATCCTCGTACACTTGGCCATTCACCATTACATCGCCCGATATGTCATTGGTACGCGCACCGCCCGGTGTCGGGTGCAAGGTCACCGCCAGATAAGTTCCATGATCATCCGAGACGCATGCCGCACTCAACAAACCCGGTACTTTCACGAAGGACGTGTCGATGGGCTTTGCGGG
The DNA here is from genome assembly GCA_030775645.1 of Pseudomonadota bacterium. Taxonomy (GTDB): domain Bacteria; phylum Pseudomonadota; class Gammaproteobacteria; order Steroidobacterales; family Steroidobacteraceae; genus Bog-1198. Next base: position 114,082 of record JALYIT010000065.1, read on the forward strand.
GTGAGTCCAGTCGAAAGGTTCTCTGGGGCCGTCGGAACCTGTGGAAATTCTGCCCACAGACAAGTAAGCGTCGAGCATGCCGGAGCCGCCGCCCAGGGCGGCCGGATTGGCGCACACCGCCTGCATGCCATCAGGCGCCTTGCCGAAACGGGTATTGGCCGGGGGCGGCATGTTGGCTCGAAAGTCTGCGAACGCAATGGTGCAGCCGGTTTGCGTGCTCAAGTGGCAAACGGGAATGTGCTTGAACGCGCCGCCGACATCGGCTCCCGGTGGTACCGGTAAATTGGTGCCCATAAGAATGGCGGATATCAACTTGTCTTGCTCCGGCTTGCCGTCAATTTCTTCTTTGATCAAGTGCGTCAAGATCAAAGATCCCTGGCTGTGCCCAATTAGCACGACGCCTCGGCCTTTATTGTCGTGCGAAAGATAGTATTTCCAAGCGGCCAAAACGTCGTTGTAGGCGAGGTCCCGGTCGAAGGGCATGGGCTTTCCTGCGAGCATCGAGCGAAGAGCCGTCAGTGTCACTTGGCGATACATCGGCGCGTACAGACGGCACTTCGCCGCAAAGCGCGCGAATTGTGCATTTACGACCGATTTTTCGGCTTCAGTAACCATCAAATCGGAATTCCCTCCCGTCTCCTTTGAAACCGTCGGATAGACATAGAAGCAGTCAATCGGTGGTTTTTTTGCGGGATGAAATATCTCGCGTGTCATTGTGCCGTCGACCGCAATGATGGTGGCGTCCTGCGAAGCCGCGCACGCATCCTGGCGGCCGGGTTTGCAGAGCCAGATGGCCGGATCAGCGTAGTCGGCCGCAGCAGCCTGCGCAGGAAGCACCTCTTGAGCCTCCGCACCGCCGATCACCGCGATACTCGAGAAGAAAATCGAGACGACTGAGAACAGCGCTCTGGACATGAGACTCCCCTGATGGATCATTATTGTTTCGTTATTATAGCTCACGTACATCAGCGCCATTTCGACGCTGTCGGCAAACTGGGTTTCGTGGTCATCTCCGGGAACTGCAGGTAAAGGGTTGGTTATTATATCTCGATGCAAAGGCACCGATTCCGCTTGAAGGCGGCGAACGCAAGTCTACTGATACTGCTTGCCGCAGTCGCAAGCTGTTCGCGCACGGCTCCGTATGGTCTCGACTCACGGATCCCGACCAAGCCCTATTTGCAAATGCCTTCCGAGGCCGGCGGCAAGCTTCCGCTGCTGCTGTCTCAGACGGGTGCCTTCAGCGATACCGCCAGGCGGATCCCGAGTGCCGGATTGATCCCTTACGAGCTTAACGTTGCTTTTTGGTCGGACGGGGCTGACAAGTCGCGTTGGATCGCAGTTCCCAAAGGAACCATTGCTTTTTCACCGGCCGGCGAGTGGCGATTTCCACCGGGCACGATATTCGTCAAGAACTTCGACATAAGCGTAGATACTGCGAATCGCGGCAGGACACGCCGGCTCGAAACTCGGCTACTTGTTTGCGATTCCGGCGGCGGCGTTTACGGCGCGGTGTACAAGTGGAGAGCGGATGACAGCGACGCCGACTTGCTGCCCGGCAGCCGGACTGAGAACATCGAGGTCAAGTCGGCCAATGGTGAGGCGCACCTGCATACTTGGTATTACCCCAGCAGAGAAGATTGCCTGACCTGCCACAACGCAAAGGCAGGTGGCGTGCTCGGGGTCAAGACGCGGCAAATGAACCGGCCGTTTGCCTACGCCGGAGGTGTTTCGGACAATCAATTGAGGACCTGGAATCATTTGGGGCTTTTCGATCCTGCCGTCGAAGATGCGGCATTGCCGACCTTTGCAGTGCTTGCCCCTGCTGGAGACGAATCGCGAACGCTCGAAGACCGCGCTCGGTCCTATCTTGATGCGAATTGCGCGCAATGCCATCGCCCCGGCGGCACCGTCGCTAATTTTGACGCGCGCTACGACACGCCTCTAGCGGATCAAGCTCTCATCGATGGTCCGGTATTGATCGATCAAGGCATTGAGCATCCGCGCGTCATCTCACCGCACGATATCTGGCGCTCCATTGCATACATGCGCATGAATACGCTCGGTGACATCAAGATGCCGCCTCTCGCGCGGGAAACCATCGATCAGACCGGCGTGCGGCTGCTCCACGACTGGATCAACAGCTTGCCCGGGCGTCCGGTGCTCGCGCCGCCCGTGATCTCACCGGCCGGTGGCACGTTCGCAGGCCCCGTCGAAGTGTCGGTGTCCTCGAGCGAGCCGGATGCCGACCTACGCTACACGCTCGACGGGAGCGTGCCGAACGCCTCGGATCTGCGCTACGAAAAGCCCATCAAGCTTAACGGTCCAGCCGTGCTACGTGCTCGGGCCTTCAAGCAGGGCTTCACCCGCAGCATTACCGAACAACAAGTGTTTATCATCGGGAAGTGATTGCGATGCCCCACGGGCTTGCGCCTGCTTTGACACGCATCAATTCCTTGTTCGTCGACAGGTCCACGACGGATACGTCGTTGGACGGTCCATTTGCGCTGAAAAGAAATTTTCCGTCAGGTGACACCCCAATCCCCCATGGCCGCGTTCCAACCTTGATCGTGTCGAGCAATTCATAACGGTGGGTATCAAACACCGAAATCGTGCCGGCGCGGCCGTTGCTGACATACAGTCTTTTTTCATCTGGCGACAAGGTGACGCCCATCGGCCGGGAGCCTGAAGGCAAGGTGATGGTCTGCTTTACTTTCGCCTGCGCCCAATCGATGACGTTCAACTCTCCCGCCGATTCCGACGGTATGAACCCGACCCCACCTCTCATGAACGCCACGCTGCGGGGCCGACCCTTAACCTTGAAATTCGCCACGGCTGCGTAGGAAGCGGTATCGACCACATAAATGTCGCCGCCCGCTTCGCAGGTCACGTAGAACTGTTTACCGTCAGGCGTCGTCGTCACCCCTTCCGGCTCCGGGCCGACGGGGATGATGTGTTCCAGCTTCGCACTGGCAATATTGATCACGCTCGCGGTTTTGGTATCTTCGTTCGAAATATAAATGCGGCGGCCATCCTTGCTCAAGGCAAATTCCTCCGGATCGGATCCCGCCCTGAGCTTGCCCGTCAACTTCTTCGCCGCAATGTTCAAGATACCGATTCCGTCCACGGCTTTGTCCGCCACCGCATCATCCTCATCGCCGCCCTTTTTCTTTTCGAATACCGGATTGCCGCTTGCATCAATCTGCGGCGGCGCTTCGATGGGCGTGCCGCTCAGGGCTATATAAACAGTCTTGCCATCGGGACTCGCGTGGATGCCGCGTGGCCGCTTGCCGACCGCGATGGTTGCGGCAACTCTGAAGTCGCCGCCGTTGATGACGGTCACATCGCCCGACCTTTCATTGGTGACGAAGACCTGGTAGCCCGCAGCAACCGCCGAGGTGGTAGAGGCACCAGAAAGCGCCAGTAAAACCACCCATTTTTTGCATGCCATTATCATGACTGGATGGTGGCTGAGCAGACGCAAAACTACAATGCGGCCGCTGCGTTGTGCAATGCAGCGATCGCCTTGCCACCCCAGCCCCTCGCATGCCGCCTTAGGCTGCTGATCGGAGCACTTCAATCAGTTGGGCAACCGATTCGATCACGACGTCCGCTCCCGCTTCACGCAATGACTTCTCAGCAGCCTCGAGGCGGGCCGCACGATCCGCGGCCGGCAGCTTCGACCAGGCTTCTTGTGAAAGTCCCACCGCATTACCTGAAGCCGAAATGCCCACTGTGAAGCAGCCGGCAGCCCGGCCCTCGGCGACACCCGCATCGGTATCGTCGACCTTGACGACGCGTGACAAGGGCCACACGCCGAGTTCGGCGCAGGCCTTGTAAATCATGAGGGGTGTCGGTCGACCTGCCGGAGTTTCGCCGGAACAAACCAGGTGATCCGGAACATAACCCTGCGCCGCCGCTTCCCGCAGCACAGGCCCCATCATTTCACGCGTATATCCGGTGGAGGAGCCCACCTTGATTCCTTCACTACGCAATGCCTCTACAGCCGCGCGCGCGCCCTCAATCAAAGTCGCGGCACGCTCCGCTTGATCACGCATCAGCGGAGCCAGATCCTTCATCAGTTCTGCGACATCGGCATCCGTCGACTTCCGGCCGTGGGCTTCGGACCAAGCCCTCTGAATCGCAGGATCGCGCAGCAACGCACGCACATGCTCGGCCTTCGCCTTGCCCATATCACGGCGCGCTTGCGCTTCGGTGATCGAAACCCCCTGGCGCGCAAACGCTTCGCGCAGCGCGATCACGGGGGCATGACAACCAAAGTCCACCACGGTCCCGGCCCAATCGAAAATCACCAGATCAAAACGATCGCGTATGGTCATTAAATTGCACTCCCACCAAAAAGATCGGCGATGACTTCCTCTCCAAGGGCGAATCCGGTGGACGCGCCTGAACCGCCGGTGACCACGGCAATGCGGACATTGAGCGCCGGCGCATCAATGAACATGGTGCGAGCGGGAGAAGCTGCGTAGGTGCCGATCCAACGCTCTCGCACACCAGGCGGTTCGCGGCCGGTGGCCGCGGTAAATTCATCCAGAATGAGCCCATCGACGCGGTCCTCTGAAAGGCAATCCGGCGTAGCCTCGTAATGATGGCTATCGCCGACAATGAGACTGCCGTCGGCACTTTGCACCACAATGAGATGTACCCCGTGTTTAAGGTGCTCGGCCTGCTCCTCCTCGAGCCGTGCGCGCAGCGGCCCAGCTTCCGAGAGCTCGGAATACCCGGTGTACCTGAGCAATCCCAAATCGGACATCAGGGCTCCGGGCAAACGAAAGCCAGGATCCGCCAGGCGCAACATTTGAAGTTTGCAGCGGCTCAGGTTGTACTGCGCGATCCGCTCGGGAAAAAGGGATGCCATATCGTCGCCCGGACAAACCACTGCGGCCCCCGCCTCGACCATGCCGCGGGAGGTCTCTATGTGCGGCGGCTCGACAGAGAGCGCCGCGCTCTCTCGCAGAAACATCACACCTCGATGCTCAGCCAGCCATGCGGCAATTTTGGGGATGGCCTCCCGCGATTCGACGCGCAGATCCATGGGGCTGCGAAGCACTGCTTTAACTTGTTCGTTCACGATCTCACCGCAGTACGCACGCGCCGCGGCGCGGCTCAATATTTCGCACCCCTCGCCCATTTCAGTCCTCACAAAAGACTCCAGCACCGCCACCGATTCCTGCCGTCGTGCCATCATCCAAAGACCTCGCTGCAGGATGGGAAATCCGGCTTGCCCAGCCATTTCTTCCCATATGGCGCATGTGCGTCTGGCGCGCGTCCATGAGCTGCCGCGCTCCTGCCCTGTCGCGGTGATGAGGCCGAAGTTGCGCACCGAAGCACCGTTCGCCCTGGAGTCGCGGTCGATGACAATCACCCGCAGCCCTCGAAGAACGGCAGCGCGCGCGCACGCCAGACCGATGATTCCCGAACCGATAACCGCAAGGTCAAACGTGCCGCTTACGGCAGACTGAGAGTTTATGGCTGCCTCATGATGGGATGGTAAAGGAGTCAAGCAGTTAATTACTACAAAAACATGACGGATTTGTGGCTGCGCCTCGGCGGCCCTCCGCAAACAGAACTGCGCTGCGCGTTTTGCGGATAGACTTGAGTGACGTGACTGCCAAGCTCCGCCAAGCGCTCGACAAGGCCAACCCGGTATTGTTCACCACGTTCGCGGGGCTGGCCGGCTTTGCGGCTTACTTTTGCATGTACGCTTTTCGCAAGCCTTTTACTGTCGCCATTTTCACCGCCGTGCCCGGATGGCATTTCGAACTGGATTACAAAATCGCGCTGGTGCTTGCGCAGGTGCTGGGTTACACCGTCTCCAAATTGATCGGCGTGAAACTGATCGCGGAAATCACACCGAACAAGCGCGCCACTGCCATCCTCCAACTCATATTTCTTTCGTGGCTGGCGCTGCTGCTTTTCGCCGTGGTTCCAGCGCCATGGAACGTGATGGCGATGTTTTTGAATGGCCTGCCGTTAGGACTGATTTGGGGTCTCGTATTCGGCTTTATGGAGGGCCGCCGCACATCCGAAGTACTTGGGGCCATTTTGTGCGCCAGTTTCATCGTCTCCTCGGGAGCGGTCAAATCCCTTGGAAAAGTAATGATGGATACGTGGCACATCGGTCCGTTTTGGATGCCTGCTGCGGCAGGTGCGATTTTCTTTCCGCTGCTGGCACTGTCCGTCTGGGGCCTTGCGCAACTGCCTCCGCCCAACGCTCGAGACGAGGCCGAACGCGTGCGCCGCGCACCCATGGATTCTGCCGCGCGCTTGCGCTTTCTGCGCCGCTACGGCTTGGGAATTGCACTGCTTGTGCTGTCGTACGTCTTGACCACGGCTATTCGGGACTTCCGCGACAACTTTGCTGCGGAGATATGGACCGCGCTGGGATTTGGCCGAGCGGCGGCCGTGTTCACCGCGAGCGAAGTGCCGGTCGCCGCGCTGTCCTTGACCGTGCTTGGCGTCATCATCGTCGTGCGCAACAATGTCAAGGCGCTGATGGTTATTCACGGCGTGGTTTTTGCGGGGCTGCTGCTGCTCGGCGCCTCGACCCTGGCCTTTCAATCAGGATTGCTGACCCCGCTCGCATGGATGATTTTAAGCGGTGCGGGATTGTACATGGCCTACGTACCCTTCAATGCCATGCTGTTCGATCGTTTGATCGCCGCGAGCGGGACGGTGGGTACGGCCGGGTTCCTGATTTATGTTGCGGACGCCTCCGGTTACCTCGGAAGTTGCGCGCTGCTACTGTGGCGCAACTTCGGCATGGTGCAGCTGAACTGGCTGCAAGTTTTTACGGCCAGCGCCTACGGGGCGAGTCTCATAGGCATGCTCCTGATGGGCCTCTCGGCGCTGTATTTTATGCGCAAAATCTCGCCGATCCCCCCGTACCAATCGGCGAGACTGGTTGCCAGCACCCAAGTTTCGAAGCCATGATGGAGCAAATGAAAACAATCCATGAGCCTGCTCGCTCGCTTGATGTAATTTTAGAAACCGACGTGCTCGTCGTCGGCAGCGGTCCCGGCGGGCTCAGCGCGGCGTTGGCGGCGGCCCGTGCCGGTGCGCAAACCGCCCTGATTGATCGCAACGGCTGTTTCGGCGGCAACATCACTCAAGTGGGTGTCGAGGGTTTTGCTTGGTATCGCCACGAACACACGGTGGATTGCGAAGGCATCGGCATCGAGCTTGAAAAACGCGCCGCCGCCATGGGCGCCGCCATGCCTGAGCCACAATCGTTGAGTCACGCGCTCGATGCCGAGATGTTCAAGTGGGTGGCGGATGTGTTGGTGCAAGAAGCCGGCATCACCCCGCTGCTGCATCGGCTGTGCGTGACACCGATCGTCGAGCAAGGCGCCGTGGTCGGCGTCATAACCGAGAGTAAGGCCGGCCGCGAGGCCATCTTCGCGAAACGGGTGATCGATGCAACCGGAGACGCCGACATCGCCGCACGCGCCGGCGCGCCGTTCCACAAGCTGCCGAAAAATGAAATGATGGCCGCCTCGGTCATGTTTTCAATGAGCGGCGTGAACAAACGCCGCTTTATAGACGCGGTCAAGGCGGATCCGCAGACCTATGCGGATTGGGCCGGTAATGGCGAATGGGACTACGAGACCACAGGCAAAGAGGACAAGCTGTTCTCGCCGTTTTTGCGCAAGCCGTTTCAGAAGGCACTTGCCGCCGGCATCATTCCCCCGAATCTGCACACCATCGCCGGAACGTGGGGATCGGTCAGCGATCAAGGCGATCTGACCTACTTAAATTTGGTGCATTTGCCTGAAATCGACGGCACCGACCCGGCCGATCTGACCGCCGGTGAGATGCGGGGCCGGCGCGAGGCGATCTATGCGCTGGAGGCTTTGCGCGGTTTCATGCCGGGGTGCGAGGATGCCAAGCTACGCAATTTCGGCATGACCTTAGGCATCCGCGATACCCGCAAAATCGATGCCCTCTACAATCTCACCGCTCAGGACGTGCGCGAGCAAGCTCGCTTTGAGGATGCCATCGGCATCTTCCCCGAATTCATCGACGGCTACGGCGTACTGATCCTGCCGACCACCGGCCGCTACTGGCACCTTCCTTATCGCGCGCTCGTACCCCAGGGTATCGGTAACCTGCTGGTAGCCGGCCGATGCATCGGCGGGGACAAGATTTCCCATGCCTCCGCGCGCAACATGATGTGCTGCGCCGTCAGCGGCCAAGGCGCGGGCGTGGCGGCAGCCATCTCCATTCGCCTTGACCAGGCGCTCGATAAGCTCGATATAAAAGCAGTTCATCAAGAGCTCCGTCGGCAAGGCGCACGCTTTCAGTGACCCTTAGCGGCACCCCTTCGCGGATGCGCTGGTGGGTGCTGGCGCTCGCCGCACTTGCGGTGTCTAGCAGTTACTACGAGGACGATGTCATCGGGCCCATTGCCGATCTGCTGCACCGGCAACGCGGATTCAGCCAGTCGCAGCTCGGCATGTTGAATGCGGTCATCAGCATCCCCAATGTCGCGCTGGCCCTGATCAGCGGCGTGCTGATCGACCGCTGCGGGCCCGCCCGCGTCGCATTCTGGGCCGCGGCCATCGGTGTGATGGGTGCAGCTTTGACCGCCATTGGAACTCCTTACGAATTGATGGTCGCCGGGCGCTTCATCTTCGGCATCAGTGAGGGTGCGATTTTCATTGCGTTGATTGCAACCCTGGCGCGTTGGTTTCCGCGCAGCGGCATCGCGCTGGCTACAGCGCTGTACTTGAGTCTCGCGCGAGTCGGATCCTATGCGGTCGATACGTCAACCGCGTGGGCGCACCCGTTATATGAGCGCGGCTGGCAAGCGCCGCTGGTGCTCGGGATGGCGGTGACGATCGCCGGCCTGATCGCGGCAGCCACTTTGTACTGGACGGACCGTCATCGCAACTCCCTGACCGTGACGGTAACCGCCGAGCGCGTGAAGTGGCGCCAGGTTCTGAACTTCGATTTGTCGTATTGGTACATTCTCGCGCTGCACGTGTTGTACGCGGCGGTTTTCTTCCCGTTTCGAACCACATACGTCATCGAGTATTTCCAGCATGCGAAGGGTCTCACGCTGCAGCAGGCAGGGGTCGCGAATAGCTGGGTATTCTTTGCGGCGATTTTCGCAACGCCTTTGTTCGGCCTGATCGCTGATCGGTGGGGTTCGCGCGCGCTGATGCTCGCCATCGGCACGCTGCTCCTACCGCTCACTTTTGTGGTGCTCGGACTTACGCACTTAAACCTGTGGGTGTCGACCGTGCTGATGGGGATCAGTTTCTCCCTGGTGCCCGCGGTGATATGGCCCGCCACGACCCTTCTGGTCGAACCGCGCCGTCTTGGCACGGCGCTGGGACTCATCACGTTGATTCAGGCACTCGGCATGGCAGCCTCCAATCTCGCAGCCGGCAGGCTTGCCGATTGGGCGCATGCGGGGGCCCAGAACCCGGCTGGTTATGCCGTGATGTTGCAATTCTTTTTCATATTGAGCATCGCGGCGCTAATCGCCGCCGTGCTTCTGTGGCGGCGCGAGACAGGACCGAAAGGACATGGCCTGGAGGCCGCGGGCAGCCGCGCAGCCTAACTACCGTGCGCGAACCGCCGTTCTATCTCGCCGACGAATCCGCGGCGGAAAATCAGCACACACACCACAAAGATAGCGCCGATGATGACCGAGACCCAGGAACCTACCAATCCCGACAAGTACTCTTGCAGCGTGACGACCAGGATGGCGCCGATCGCGGGCCCAAGAAACGTCCCGCTGCCGCCTAGCAAAGTCATCAGGATGACCTCTCCGGAATTACCTTGACTCACATCTGAGAGCGTCGCGAAACCCAACACCAAGGCTTTTAGCGCGCCGGCCAAGCCTGCAAGGCTGGCCGACAAGACGAAGGCGATGAGTTTATAGCGATCCACTTTGTATCCGAGGGAAATCGCCCGCGGTTCATTCGCTCGAATGGCCTTCAGCACTTGACCAAACGGCGAATGCACAATACGCCGGATGAAGACGAAGACCGCAATGAAGAACACCAGCACGAAGTAGTACATGGTCTTGTCCTCACTCAGTCCGATCAGGCCAAAGAGGCTGCCGCGAGGAATGCCCTGCAACCCATTCTCGCCGCCGGTGAACTGCGCCTGCAAACAGATGAAGTACACCACCTGGGCCAGAGCCAATGTGATCATCGCAAAATAAATACCCTGACGCCGGACAGCGATGGCGCCGATGACCAGACCCAACAGCATCGATACCGCAACGCCGCCGACGATGCCGGCCAGGGTCCCCCAGCCTTGGACCGTAACCAGCCAACCGGTGATGTAGGCGGACGCGCCGAAATAAGCCGCGTGTCCGAAGGACAACATTTTGGTAAATCCGAGCAGCAAATTAAACGCGCAAGCAAACATGGCGAAACACAGCAACTTCATCAGGAACACCGGGTAGAGCCCCAGGAATGGCGCGATTAAAGCCAGCGCCATAAGACCGACGTACACCGCGATTTGGGCGCGCACTATGATTCTTTGCCAAATAGCCCGGCGGGCCGCCAGATGAGCACCAGCGCCATGATGATGAACACGACGATGTTGGAGGCTTCCGGATAGACGACCTTGGTCAGTCCTTCAATCAGTCCGAGCACCAGGCCGCTGACGATGGCGCCGACGATCGAACCCATGCCGCCTATCACCACCACCGCAAAAACCACGATCACCAGCGATGAGCCCATGAGTGGACTCACCTGAACCACGGGTGCAGCCAGCACGCCCGCTAGCGCCGCGAGCGCCACGCCCGCTCCGTAAGTGCACATCACCATCAACGGCACGTTGATGCCGAAGGCCTGTACCAGCCGCGCATTCTCCGTCGCGGCTCGCAGTCTCGATCCTAAGCGCGTGCGCTCGATCAAGAACCAGGTCAGCGCGCAAACTATCACCGATGCGAGCACCACCCAAGCGCGGTACATCGGCAACACCATGAAGCCAAGATTAAATCCCCCCTGCAACACAGCTGGCACTGGATAGGACTTGCCGGACGCGCCGAAAATGCTGCGCATCACACCCTCGGCAATCAAAGCAATGCCGAACGTCAGGAGCAGGCCGTACACCGGCTCGACCTGATACAAATGACGCAACAGCAAGCGCTCGATGATAACGCCTAACAGCCCTACGGCGAGGGGCGCAAGCAGCAGCGCCCACCAGTAGTTGATTCCCCACACTTGCAAGCCGATATAGGCCGCGAATGCGCCGAGCATATAGAAGGCGCCATGCGCAAAGTTGACGACCCCGAGCAGCCCGAAGATGACGGCCAATCCCAAGCTCAAAATCGCATAGAACGATCCGTTGACCAGCCCGAGCATCAGCTGCCCGAGAATCGCGGGCAACGGTACACCGAATACGGTGCTCACTGATCAGCCACGGTCATCGGATGGTGCGTAGACGGCCGTCACTCCGCAGCTACTTCTTGACCATCGGACAAGTTGGATCGGGTTGCGATCCATCCGCTTCTTCGCCCGACATCACCTTGACGACTTTGTAGTAATCCCAGGGATACTTCGATTCCGCCGGTGTCTTGACCTGCATGACGTACATGGTGTGCACCATGAGGCCATCGGCACGAATGTAGCCGTCGTTGGCGAACACATCGTTGATCTTTGTTTTCTTCAGTTGCGCCATGACTTTGTCCGAATCGGTGCTTCCCACTGCCTTGACTGCATTTAAATATTGCAGGGTGGCCGAATAGTAGGCGGTTTGGTTCATGGTGGGCTGTCTGTTGACCTTCGCATAGAAGCGCTTGGCGAACGCGCGAGTCTGGTCGTTGAGGTCCCAATACCAGCCCGTGGTCAAGTACAAGCCTTGCGCCGTTGACAACGTCAATGCGTGAATGTCGGTGAGAAAGGCAAGCAGCGCGGCAGGTTTCATGGTCTTGGTAATACCGAATTCGTTGGCCGCCTTGAGCGAATTCGAAAAATCAGTGCCTGCATTCGCAAGACCCAGCACTTGTGCGCCCGAGGCTTGTGCCTGCAGCAGGAACGAGGAATAGTCGGTAGTACCCAATGGTGCCCGCACAGCGCCTAATACCTTGCCGCCGTTTGCCAGCACCACCCGAGTCGCTGCTTCCTGCAGCTGCGTTCCGAAGGCGTAGTCCGCGGTGACGAAGAACCAGGTTTTGCCGCCCTGCTTGACGATGGCACTCGCGGTGCCGTTGCCAAGCGCCGTCGTGTCGTAGGCGTAGTGAATGGTGTAGGGAGTGCAGTCAACGCCCGTCAGAGAGGCTCCGCCGGCGCCGATTGCGATAAAAGGCACCTTTTTGGCCGCCGCCACTTTCGACATGGCAATGCTCACACCCGTGTTCGAGCCGCCGAGCACCATTGTCAGGCCATTCTGATCCGCCCATTCGCGGAACTTCGAGGCCCCGATGTCGGGTTTATTTTGATGATCCACGCTCAGCAAGGTGATCTTCTTGCCCAGCACCGAGCCGCCGAATTCGGTGATCGCCATATTGATGGCTTCGACACCGCCCTGCCCAATGACATCCGCATACACGCTCGACATGTCATCAATATCGCCTATGACCACTTGATCGGCGGCAGCGCTCGCTTGCGAGGATGCATACAGTCCAAGGAGCGCTCCCAGCGCTACGAATGTTGATTTGCGCGTCATGTAGTCATCCTTCTTGAGTAATTCAAACGCCTAAAAATTCCTGCAGCAATCCCATTTGTGAGGCCAGTTCGGTTTGACCGAACTGCTTCACGATTTTGCCATGCTCCATCACATAGAACCGATCGGCAAGCGGCGCTGCAAATCGAAAGTTCTGCTCGACTAACACCACGGTAATTCCTCTCTGCCTGAGGGTGCGAATTACCTCAGCGAGCTTTTGTACGATGACCGGAGCCAAGCCTTCGGAAATCTCATCCAACAACAACAATCGCGCACCGGTACGCAAGATCCGCGCCACCGCAAGCATTTGCTGCTCCCCACCAGAGAGACGCGTACCAGGACTGGTCGCCCGTTCGAGCAAATTCGGGAAAATTTCGTAGATTTCCTCGAGGTGCATCCCTTGAGCGCCTTTCAGTCGCGGCGGTAATAGCAAGTTCTCCTCGGTCGACAATGCCGCGAAAATGCCGCGCTCTTCTGGACAGTAGCCTACGCCTAAGCGGGCGATCTGATGCGGCGACAGCCCAATTGCCTGCACCCCCTCGATCAGCACGGAGCCGGAGCGCAATCCGACCAGCCCCATGATGGCACGCAATGTGGTGGTACGTCCCGCGCCGTTGCGCCCGAGCAGGGTGACGATCTCCCCTTCCTTTACGCCGAATTCCACGCCATGCAAAATGTGCGATTCTCCATACCATGCCTCCAGGTTTGAAATCTGCAACATGTCGCGGGCCATCAGGCAATTCCCGAAAGCTCGACGCCCGAGCTGCCCATATAGGCCTCGACAACGTGAGGGTTTTTGGAGACCTCGGCGTAAGGACCCGCCGCGATAACGCGTCCCCGCTGCAGCACCGAAATGGTATCGGCGATTTTAGATACGACGCTCATATTGTGCTCGACCATCAGCACCGTTCGGTTCGCCGACACTTGCTTGATCAGCTCAGTGACGTGGAAGACATCTTCGTGGCCCATGCCTTGCGTCGGTTCATCCAAGAGCATCAGGTCCGGCTCTAAGGCCAGGGTCGTGGCCAGCTCCAGCGCCCGCTTGCGACCATACGGCAGGTCTGCCGCGAGCGTTCCGGCCCAGTTAGCGAGGTGCACCTCGCCCAACAGTTGCATCGAGCGGGCATCAAGTTTGGTCAGGCTGCCTTCCGAACGCCAGAAATGAAACGAAGTGCCCAAGCGGCGCTGCAGCGCTACGCGTACGTTCTCCAAGACGGTCAGCTGCGGGAATACGGCGCAAATCTGGAAAGACCTTACGATTCCATGCCTGGCAATGTCCGCCGGCTTGTCGCGCGTGATGTTCCTGCCGCGATACATGATAGTGCCCGACGTGGGCTGCAAGAACTTGGTGAGCAGATTGAAGAAGGTCGTCTTACCGGCACCGTTCGGACCGATCAGTGCATGGATCTCGCCACGTCGGACGCGGACAGACACGCCATCGACCGCAACGAACCCATTGAACTCCTTGACCAGACTGTGCGTCTCAAGGATGACCTCCTGCGCTAACGCCATCGCGCCCTGCCCTCTTGAAATCTCCGTGGTCCGGGTGCGCCGGTACTCAGTACGCCCGCTCCAGCTCAAAGCCTATTTTTTAAAGCCGTCGCTTCGGGGCAGCTTTTTTGGGTTGGCTGTGCCCGAATGGCCTCGACGGTAAACTGTTTTGAGCCTCAGTGTCGAGCAAAATAGCGCAGCGCAGCGCCGGGAGCTTACGCGATGTTGATGAGGCGATCGGTCAGGGGCTGACCGTGCCAGTCGGGTGTTTACTTTGGAGGCGGAGTTCGAGGGGTGTAGTGATTGCGTCGGGTGCCGGACTGTCCTGCCTTCGCATTATGTTTACGGCTCAGCGTGGCCCGATCCTGATGCGAGCTACGCGGAACGAATGAAGACGGCGGCGCTCCGCGGGCGTTGCTCAAAGAGCCAAAAAGCACTAACGCGGCTGTGAGCGCGCTACAGCAGACCAGCTTCATATTCGCTCCTCATTCGAAAACTATGACGTACGATCATCATGACGAATATATTATTTAGAATGTGCGACGAGTCTCTCGAAATCCCATCCTTGCGCTCGCCGTGTAGACTAGGCGGCTTAAAAAGGGAGGGCCTATGCGCCGAGGCGTTGCAGCAATTGCTATTTCTATATTTCTAGCGGCGTCGATTTCCGCCACATCGATGGCCAGCGGGGAGCCTGAATCTACGGCAGCGGATCCTATCCAGGTTCTCGTCGGATATCTGGACCTTTCGAGGTATAAGGCGACCATCAGAGGCCTGACGCAGTTCGGTGATCGGCGCCAGGGAACAGACCGCAATCGCGCAGCCGTGGAGTGGATCGCGACCCAGCTCAAGAGCTACGGGTGCTCGAACATCGAACGAATCAAGTACACCTATTCGCCCACTGATGCCCAGCGACCCAGCGGTCCGGCGATTTCAAAAAACAGCGATGCCGCAGTGGGAGGCGGACGGTACCGCGGCGCACGCGGTCATACCGGCGTGAATGTCGATCCCCAGCTGCAAACTGACGAGAAGCTGCGCAAGCTGAATTCCCAGCCCTCCCAGCCTGGAGCTCGCGAAGAAGTGTATTGCACCAAGGTGGGTAGCACGCATCCCGATGAAATGTATATCGTCGGCGCTCACATGGACGGCCATGGTTGGGGAGAGGCGGCGAACGATGACGGCTCGGGAACTGCCTTGGTCATGGAGTTGGCACGCATTCTCTCGGCCCCCGGCGTCAAAACCGACCGATCGATCCGTTTTGCGCTGTGGAACAACGAGGAAACGGGTCTGAATGGCGCTCGCGCCTACGTGGACCAACGCGCGCCACTACAGGGCAGGGAAGATCCTGCCGGATCCGGCCGTTACCCCGAGCCTAAGTGGCTGGGGATGATTCAGCACGACATGATGCTCTTTGATCACGGCATGCCGCACCCCGATGGCAGCATGTCGAAGGAACAGCGCCCCGAAGCAGACGTCAACATCGAATTTCAAGCACTCGCCAAGGCGGCCGACGGTGCGCAGAAACTGGCATGGGCCTTTTATGCTGCGAACGAAGCGTACGCCACCGACTACCCCGCTGCCGTCGGTCCGCACATGACCAACACCGACAGCACACCCTTTATGGACCTAGTGCCTGCCATCAGCCTGCGCGAAAATGAGCGCGGCCGAGAAATCGGCGCGGGGTGGGATCCGCAGTGGCACCAGCCCTCCGATGTCTATGCAACTTATAACGATGCTGACTTTCGCTTAGGTTTGAACGCTGCACAGACGACACTTGGCGCCATCGGCAGACTGGCTGGGGTGACGCTCACTCCTTGAGTGATCGGAACCCATCATGCCCAAAATAATTTTCATTGCCTTCGACGGCGCTAAAAGTATGGTGGACGTGCCGCCTGGCACAACATTGATGCGGGCCGCCACCGACAACCGCGTGGATGGCATTGACGGCGATTGTGGCGGCAACTGCGCCTGCGCCACGTGCCACGTTTATATCGACCCGGCGTGGGCCGTTCGGCTGGGCGCGCGCACCGCGCCGGAGGTGGATATGCTCAATTTGGTGGCTGATTTGCGCGATACGTCGCGCCTGGCCTGTCAGATCACCCTCGATGACAACCTGGATGGTCTGGTGGTCGGGCTGCCCGAATCCCAGCATTGAGCGATTCCCGCGCACCAGAAAGGAAACGTTATGAACGTCAGCCCTAGGACCGAGTCGTCCGCCCTGAGCGATACGCGAGCGCGTATCGCCGCCCTGCCTCTAGATGAACTCAACCCGGCAGATTCGGAGCTCTTTTTCGACGACACCATAGGATATGTCTTCGAGCGCTTGCGCCGCGAGGACCCGGTGCATCGTTCTCACAGTCCCGTCGCAGGCATCGGCAGGTACTGGTCGGTCACACGCTATCAGGACATTATGCAGGTCGAGACGCGCCACGATGTCTACTCCTCGGATGGCGGCATTACGCTATTCGACTTTCCACCGGGCGATGAACAGCGCCTGCCTATGTTTATCGCGATGGATCCCCCCAAGCATGACGAACAGCGCAAGGCAGTGAGCCCGATTGTGGCGCCGGCAAATCTCAATAATTGGCGCGATCTCATCCGCGAACGCACCTGCACGGTGCTCGACAGCCTGCCCCGCAACGAAACCTTCGATTGGGTGGACAAGGTCTCGATTGAGCTCACCACCCACATGCTCGCTACCTTATTTGATTTCCCGACCGAAGATCGCCGTCTGCTCCCGCACTGGTCGGACATGGCCACGGCGAACAAGCTATTGAATCCCGATGCCCCTGAACCTCAGGTGCGAATGGCGGAACTGCGAAAAATGCTGGAGTATTTCACGCGACTTTGGAACGAGCGCGTCAACGCTCCGCCTCGTACTGACCTCATTTCCATGTTGGCTCACGGATCGGCAACGCGAAACATGGGGCCGCAAGAATACATGGGGAACCTTGTCTTGCTGATCGTGGGGGGCAATGACACCACCCGCAATTCGATGACCGGCGGATTGTTGGCGTTACACGATAACCCAGCCGAAATGGCGAAGTTGCGCGCCAATCCGGCACTGATCGACAGCATGGTCTCCGAAATCATCCGTTGGCAAACGCCGCTCGCCTACATGCGCCGTACCGCAATCGCGGACACCGAACTGGCTGGCAAGCTCATACGTAAAGGTGACAAGCTCGCGATGTGGTACTTATCGGGAAATCGCGACGAGACTGCCATCCCGGACGCGAACCGATTCATCATCGATCGCGTTAAAGCACGCCAGCACTTATCCTTCGGTTTTGGCATTCACCGCTGCGTCGGCAATCGGCTTGCCGAGCTGCAGCTGAAAATTCTTTGGGAGGAGATCCTAAAGCGCTTCGAGGTGATTGAGATCAAAGGCGAGCCCACACGCGTTCGGTCAGCTTTCGTGCACGGATTCAGCAAGCTCCCGGTGTGCATACCAGGCTGATAGGCGCGGACCTCGGCTAGAGCAAAGGAGCATTCCATGATTTATTCAATGATCATAATCCTCATTCTCATGTGGCCGATTTGTCGCATAGTGAGTAAGGCGGGTTATTCTGGCGCTTGGGGTCTTCTCTACCTCATCCCGGTGGTCAACCTGATTGCGCTTTGGGCGTTCGCATGGATGGAATGGCCGAACGAACGAAGATAGAGGCTTCAGACTGCAGCCTTCTGGATTCCACTAACTGCGACCCGGGGTTATGAAGCGCTTGAAGGCTATCCATTCAAGGCACCACTCAGCGCGCGCGACATGCTGCAAATCTCCGGCAAGGTCCGCTTTGGCTCGCATATCGAGCAACTCCACGACTCTAGGGTCAGCGTCGTCACTCACGATGACCTGAGCTTCGTCTTGGCGTTCCAACCTAGCGGCCATGATGGCGCTATGTCTACCTCAATCAAGGCATCAAGTCTGTACGCTGGCGAACGAAGTGCTGGTACGCTTATGTCCTGGTCCGCTCCCCATCCCGCCGCGGTTGCAATCGAGCACGTTAGATCGTGCTCTCCAATCGCACGTAACTTGCTTCCATTCCGTGCTCCATGCCGCTTGAGAGCATGCGAGTACGCGTTTCCAGATCCGGAAGCGTCATACGAATTGTCATCAACGTGCCAGCGCCGACAGGCTCAAAAGTCGTTTCCACATGGTTATCCGGCGTTGGATCCGGCAGATGCATGCGCTCCACGTGCACGATTCGCCGGGGTGGCTCAAGTTTAAGGAACTCGCCCGTGAGGCGGAATCCGCCGCCTTTGCCGTTCACCCATGCGTAACGAATCTTTCCATTTGCTCTTGCTTCGCAGATGCACTCGGGCATCGTCCATCCCTCAGGACCCAACATCCATTGCTGGATCAGCGTTGGGTCAGTGTGCGCCCGATACATCGCCTCAGGCGAGGCAGCGAAGCGCCGGGTCACAACGACATGTCTATCGCCTTCCGTCGTCAGGTTCAGCTTGCTCATCGCCATCTCCTAGGCTTTTGGGGTGCAAATCGGCCAACACCTCATCGAGCCGAACGTAATTGCTTGCCAGGGTGTTCGCAGCGAGGCGAGTCAATGGTCGATCGCTGCGACGCCTTCGCTTACCATACTACATGCTCGCCTTACGCCTCTCCATTGGGCGGGCAATCAGGCAGCACATTCAAAGCACATGTTTTGAGAAGGCCTGCTGAGCATATCAAACAGATCCATCAGTTCCATGACGGTCACAGCACCCTGAGCAAGACGGGCGAGGCAACGATATTTGCGGTCTCGCCCGGGCGCGGCTATTGCGCAGCGGAAATTTCTCGTCCGCGAGCTCGCGACGTGTCCAATCGCAGCGATCGCTACTTCGGTAAGTTTTTCGCCACCGCAGGTGTATTGGTGGAGTTATAAACGAAGCGTCCTTTCATGAGGCTGAAATGCCCGGGCGCTGAGCAAAAGTAGCTATAGGGGGTTCCTGGCTCGAGCTGCGCTGTCGAGAAGCGAACGGTGCTGCTCTCACCGCCGCCGATGACCTTGGTGGCAGCAACGATACGCGTATCGCCCGGCTTCTGATAGTTGTTGGCGCGGCCTGCTGTACTCCCAGCATTGGCTACTGAAGCCACATCGGCCGTCTTGCTGAGAACCCAATTGTGGCCCATCGCATTCGCGGGCAATTTACCGGTATGGTGAAGCGTCACTTCTACTTCGGTGCATTGTGACTCGACCTGCAGGGTCTGCTGCTCGAAACGCATCAAGTCGGTCGCGTTGACATCGAGCAGACACATATCCGCCATGGCAGCTGGCGGCAGCAGTAAAAGAGCGGCGGCGTATATCCGTTTCATGGCGAGTATCCCCTCACAGTGCAAACCAAAAGAAGCCGAACAAGGTGTTGTTATCCGAGGCGGCACGCTCGAATCCGTCGTAGTTCCTACCGCTACCGTTGAAGCGTGTATAGCCGGTGTACTGCAGACCCACGCGCACGTTCAGCCATGGCTGAGCAAAGGAAGCGAGTTTTCCGAAGGGTATGTACTCAAGCAACAGTATGTAGCCGCGGCTGTCCGGCGAACCGGCTAAACTTCCCGATTGCGGGGCGGGCGCATACAGGCCCATGTCGGTGCTGCCGCTGCTATTGAACAGCCCGATGCTTGTGGACCATGTTTGCTTATACGTGTAGCTTACGTCCAGACTCACCGTGTTCAAGTGGTTGTCGTTGTTCGCGGAATTACCCGCTGCGAAGCTCGCATCGAGCGTTTGCTTTTCACGTATCACCGAGAAGTTGGCGGCGAGTCCATGTGAGTCTTTTGTGTACTGATAGGTTGCATCAAAACCCAGATCGTCAAATCGATCTGTCGCGGGTAGAGTCGGATCGGGATGGAACTTGGTGTTCAAGCCGAACACGCCGGCAGAAAAATACTGCGCACCGAGGTCCATCTGCCAAGTCCCCCGCCAATACGGCGCTATCCCATCTATGTGCCGGTTCGCATCGGCGCCAATGCCGGTTCTGCTCAGCCAGCTATTGGATAGACCGCGATAACCGCCCGCCTCCAAATACAGATGATCATCGATCATGACGTACGCGGTCGCACCCAGCACCGATTGCGCGAGGCCACCGGAGATCACAGGGCGCGCCGCGGGGGTCGGCGCCAAAGCGGAGGTAATGTACGGAAAGCCCCAACCCGGAGTGGAGTTCCACAGATCTTGAATTGTCGGGTTATTGTTCACTGAGATCCCAAAGACCATGCTGTGGTCACCCATCGCGATCGAATGCGCATAACGAACGTCGAGGTTGTCCCAGTGTGTGTGCCGGTTCGGACCGCTGAAGGTCGCCTGCACGAACGCGCCCACGCTCTTCGTGATTCGACCGCCGTAGAAAGCGCTGACTTGATCGACCGAAAAATTGTCGTTGGTGTCAGAGTGCGGGGCCGGTTTATCGACCAAGTCTTTGGAGGTGTGAGTAAATCCGCCCTGCACCATGAACGCGAGCGGCGGAATGGACGTGGTGACATCGCCCCACACATAGCCGTTCAATTTGAATTGCCGGCCATACGCGGTGAGCGCCGGACCGTAGGCGACGGTATGGCACTGCGCACACGGCATTCCCGTTTGCCGCGCAAAACTTGGCAACGCCTGTGCTGGGCCGCTCAATGAAACAAACATGAGCGCAGCCACGCACACTGGGGCCACCGCAGCGACTTTCGCATGCGTTCTTTGTCTACAACTTAAAGGTTCGCTTGCGGCATGGAGATCGTTGTGCATACTTTTTTTCACCCAGTGCTTTTTTATATGCACTATCTGGGCTGCACGTTAGAGTTATCTGCAGCGCTTGAAAATACTGCAATGTCCCCATCGCGCCATAGGGAAGACTGTATTTATGCCAGGAATTAGCTGCTTTTTACGCTGGCACGCGAAGCTCATATATCTTCGCAGCACTCGCCAATTTTATTTCTGCATTGATCAAACTTCTTTCTATCTAAGGAGCACTCACATTGCCGGATTTTCTTTTTTGGTTCGCTTGGCGACTCAATGATCGCGGTTGGGGCGATGCGCCGCTGCCCTGATCTCTACTACTCAATTAACTGTAGATTCGAAGCACGCTTTAAGCTGCGGCCACTCGGCAAGCCACTACCGTCGACGATATCGCTCAACCGGCACTAAGATTGAGAACTTTCTACGATCGCAGTTTGGGTTCGCCAAGCCGTGGCATGTCATCGTGGAATGCCGACATCACAGAGCGATTTCGACGAGATTCTAACAATAGATGCTGTGGGGAGCGGGCTTCAAATCTCGGCAAGCGAGAGTTGCTTGTGCGAGATATATCAAATTTATAGTCCCCGCATAAAAAATTTCTAGCCAAAGTTATTGGGTGGGAGTCATCGCAGCGAGGCGAAACTGACTACGGCGGGACAGAATGAATGATCTGTTTGCCAGCGCTGCCATTGCCTCGCTCGCGCAATGATTCTGATGCGCAAACCCCCAGCATTCATCCAGACGGACGCATTACCTTCACGCGCGGCACGACCTGGGCATGCACCCATTTCCGATTGCAAAAGGGGCCGATGGAACGTGCAGCGTAACAACTCCGCCGAGCGATTCAGGATTTCGCAATTACTGGTTTGGCGTGGCGGTGTTGCTCACTCTTCTAAAAGCCATACAGGGCCGTGAGAAAAGTATCGAAAGGCTGACTGACTGGAAGTTGCCGACTCCAACGTGAGCGTCCCGTATACATCCAGCGCGTGTGCCTTGCTGCAGATGTAAGATGTTACATTATATTATATAGGGTACTCATTGATTAGGTTAATAAAATATGCGCAGTTAGTCATTTCGCCAAGATCGGGCTCTGCAAATTTTGCGGGAGAGCCTCACTCATATACACAATCAGATACACAATCAGACTACAAAATTAAGCGGGTCCCACAACGTAAGATGCCATTGGTCGAAACCGAGGGGCTGCCATGAGTGCATACACGCAAGCATTAGAAGCGTTGCAAAAACGCAGTAAGTCGCAATTGGAAAAGTTTAGGAAGCGCGAAGTTAAATTCAAAGGGGCAGTTTTTAAAGGAACAATTTCAAAGGATACTCAGAAGAAGGACGACGACATCGTCGAATACATCCGCCGACTAGAAAAGGATGTGATCGAGCTCAACAGCGCTATAGCTTCGCTGCGGGATCAGGAACAAGACAAACCTTGAGCCCATCAACGCACAGCCAGCATACGCAGGCCGCCGTCAAGATCGCGCAATTTCGGGATCATCCAGTTCAATGAACGGGCACTGATCGGTCACTGAGCGGAATCGAGAAACGGGGTGCCGGGATCGCTTACATAAAAGATCACGAGGCGCAGCGGCTCGGTGCTACTGCGGTTGAATCCCGTCATTTTCACATTTGATGGTTCCAGGAATGCCTGACCGGCCTTCACCGTCGTCGGTGCGCGCCCTTCCAGTTCCAACGTGAATACTCCTTCCAAAATGTACACCGCGACTGGAAAACGATGTGTGTGGAACACGGTACGGTCGCCTGGCTTGAAGCTTGCCGTCATGATGCGCAGCTCTTGTGTTTCGCCCTTTGGCATATCGCGAACGATTTCCTGCAGCAGCAAGTTTGGTTTCGCGACACCGTGTTCTTGTGCCATCGACATGGCAGCCATGGACCACAGTGCACACGCAAGACTCCAGCGACCCGATCTACGCATTACTGCTCCCCTTCTGCGGCGACGCGCAGTTATCGATATTGCACGCATCTGTCGGACTCACGAATTCACCGCTGCATGGGGACGCTCGTAATTGTCCTCCACCGTCGCCAGCGAAGGGCGACTCCGGGCAACGTAGAGATACTTGACCTGAAACCCCGGTCAAGTTGGGCATGGATAGCGCTTTGCTTCCTTCCGGCGCGGCCGGTCGCTAGCTGCGGTCCGCCATCGTCGCTCGTCCTTTGCTCACGTAGCTGACCACCCCCTGGCCGCCGTCTGCAGTGAGACTTGTTCCACTTTTCTCGTCGACATCTCTCGACTAAGCCAGTAGAGATCGACTTAAAAGTGCTTCGTCTCAGTCAACTTCGAGCCGACCCCGGTCCATCATCACTTCACTCGAACGAACATGCGAGCGGAGTTGCCCCCGTTTAACGTGAACGTCACAACATAATTGCCGGTTGTGGAGCCTGCCCGGAAAAAAATGCGCAACAGTGCGCTGGAAAATCCCGTGACTGGAGCTTTGAACGGGGATGAGGGTGTCCGAGTGAAGACTGCCTGCCCTGTAGCGTCGTCCGGAGCGTCGATCGAAACGTGTCCCACGACTTTATCCCCTTGCACTAGAAGAAACTGGGCTTCATCAGGATTGCCTTCAGCTTCGCTCGAGTCCTCGTGAGAATTCCGCACCGCGACCTCAACACCGATGAAGGGCTCGCCGTTGCCATCCCACACCAGGAAGTCTATCGGACGAGGCGTTAGCATTCCCGGATAGGTCTGCTGGTAAATTTTGTTGACTCGCGGGGCCGGATTATCCGGAGTTGCGCTGACCACGTTGAGATTGGGTCTGCCGTGGGAGAGGATGTGCACAAGGCCGACCCCGGTCTCTAACATGCCGCCTGGCCCCGTTTGCGCTTTGACCTGAATTCGATAATCGCCCGGGCTGGGATTAGTAAACCCTCGAATGATCAAGTGGATTTGCTTGAGGCCGGGGTTTTGCGTCGAAATTGGGCCAATATTCTCGGCTGCGGTGATCACAATCGTGTTTGTGCCTTCATAGCTGAGCGCATACTTCGAGGATGGGATCGGGTTTTGTGGCCACCCCTGAAGTAGGGCGAGGCTATTGCAGCTGTTAAGGATGTCGCACGGAAATAGGTGGATCCGGCGCCCATCAGACATAAACGCGTCGGGCAGGGTCACCTTGATCGTCCTTCCCACAAGCAGCGTTCGTCCAGGAACGTTCGGGTCTAGCGAAGTATCGAGGTTGATTACGAGCTCCGAGGGGCGTCCGGAGACCGTACCGTCCGGCGAAACTGGGGCCTTCGTGACTGACTCCACGATGTTAGCGTCGGAGTCGTCCGTGTCAGCTCTCGCATTGGCTGAGCTGAAAGCAGTCAGCACAAAAAGAATACTGGAAGCGATTCCGTACCGCATAAAAACATTTAACCGGGTCATTTTTGCCCTCCAATCAAAATTGTCCACTCCAACAGGGTTGAAGTTTTTCTGTAAGTCGTTTTTGGTTGTATCCCTCGAGAGGTCTTCGGTCCGCCGCAGTCGCCAATCCTTTTCGCCTTGCGGCGCCCTCGTGAGCTGCGCAACCGGTCTCTTGGCGAAGTATAATTTTTTACTTATTCTTATCCGCAGGTCTACGCCTACTGCCTATTAGGTGTCAAGATAAAAATGACGTTGGTCATAGCCTCTCGAGAAGTAGACCGCAGGTGAATTCCAACTACGACTTCCAGCAACGCAAGCCGCCGCGCCATCCGGACACGCGGACACTGTTGGTATATCACCATTGTTATTTCGAACCGAAGACGCCCCTCGCTCCGCAGTAACAAGGGTAATCAAAATGTTGCCAGGCACGCGTGCCGAAAAATCGAAGTGTCATTAAAGCGCTGCGCACTTGCTACCCGAGCTATCGGGAAATCTCGATACTTGCTGGCGACGCCGGCGTAACCGTTCGATGGCTCAGTTTCGAGCGATGCTCGCAAGCCAGTTGCGCACAGCGCCACGGCTGGATCGTAAGGCTGGGGTTGCCCCTCAAACTCCCAAAAAAGACCTGAGCGGCTATCGCTGAGAGGGAGAGCTGGGCTCGGAGCCCAGCTCTTGTTGACAAATGGGATTCCGGAATTACTTCAACACGAGCTCTTGGCCTGTCCACGATCCCACTGTTCGCCGGATCTTGCTACGGTCGACTGCGCCCTTGTTGGAGGCCGCCACTGACCCTTCCACCTGGGTTGATATCGCGTCGCCCTTCGCGGTCGCACCGTCCAAGGCCGCCCAGTTTTTGTAGTACACAACCAGATAAATGTCCGGATCATTTTCACCACGTGGTTCCACCGAGATGACTTTGTAGCCGGTCGTGTAACCCGCTTTTTTTGACGCCTCTTGCGTAGCCTTCCATGTCGTTCCAAGGTACTTCATGTAATCGTCAAATTTTCCGTATTCGGTCCGAATCCCAGATACCTGAACGACAGGCCCTTCAGTGAACGGATGATCCTCCGCAACCGCGGCAAAGCTTGTGAGCGCAAAGCCAGCGAAAGCCGCAATCGCAGCCAAATGCTTCTTGATGAGCATAAATGTTTCCTTTAAGTATTTTGACTTCGTTCTAAAAGGACCGCGACAAAGCGGTTCCCGTCCCGACGACGGTCGCCATAGTAGCCCCAAGACGTGCGCAATTGCCAATCATTCGGCGCCGGCGTAGGTTCCCGGCAACTCGGTTCTGCTTTTGAAGTAAAGAGCCACGAAGTTGTCGCATCGACGGTAGTGCGTTCTCTGGATGCGCGGCATGCGTTGTCGCGTAAGCTCAGCAGTCCGATATCTGCGTACTCTTCGAGACGCTCATGCTCCACATGGTTACCTCTCCGCAACCGCGAACTGCCTGATCCCGTTGGAACGCGATGCTCCATGGCTTCATCAATCGCTCTTCGCATGCAGTCACTATTTGCGATCGCCAAATAGTCGTTGGTCGCGAAGTCGGCACCGCCTGTTGCGCGTACACGACGCCACCTCCCTGTTCTTTTATTGGAAATGCTCGCCGAATATCTGCCTGCATTTAAGGCCTTTGCCGCCACTATGTAGGGCGCACGAGTCAATCTGGCGCACAGTTCAAGTGCAGTGAACGGCATCCGCGATGTCACAACTTTTCTTAAGTCACTGAAAACGCTTGCCTAATCGAACTTGGCACAACAGGTGCTTTGCACTGCTTCAGTCCGCAAGAACCTGATCTGAGAATTGCGGCAATACAGTTCGAAGTAACGCGGGAGGGATGTCGTTCGATGAAACTAATTACCGCAATTATTAAGCCGTTCAAACTCGATGATGTTCGTAAGGCGATCAGTGACGTAGGAGTACAAGGCGTCACCGTCACCGAAGTGCGCGGCTTTGGCCGGCAACGTGGTCACACCGAAATCTATCGGGGTGCCGAGTACGCCGTTGAGTTCGTACCCAAGACAAAAATTGAAATTGCCGTCGAGGATACCTTGGCGGAACAAGTTATCGAAGCCATCACCAATTCTGCCAAAACCGGCAAGGTCGGCGACGGAAAAATTTTCGTCTTCGACCTCGAGCAGGTGGTGCGCATCCGTACGAGCGAGCGCGACGCCAAAGCTATCTAGGACACTAAAGCAATCTAGAACATTAAAGGGGACTCAAATTGATGATTAAGTTGCCTCGATTGGTCGTTATCGCCCTATTCATGTTATCCGCTTCCGCGGTGTGGGCCGATAACCCGCCAGCCACAGCTGCACCAGCGGCACAGGCGCCAACGATTGCGCCAACCGATTCGGCTGCACCCGCGGCTGCAGATGCGGCGGCTCCAGCCGCGCCTACGGAGCCGCAGCTCATAGGAACGGACAAGATCAACTCCGGCGACACCGCCTGGATGCTGACCTCAACTGCCTTGGTGCTGATGATGACGATCCCGGGCCTCGCGCTTTTTTATGGCGGAATGGTTCGCAAGAAAAACGTGTTGGCGACGCTGATGCAAAGCTTCGCGATCACCTGCGTCATTACCCTATTGTGGTGGTTGATCGGGTATTCGTGGGCATTTACCCCAGGTAGTTCGTACCTCGGGGGCGCGACCCGAGCGCTATTCAATGGCATGACGATAATGAAAGACGCGAACAAGATAACCGTGTCGCACTTGGCGTTGACGATTCCGGAAACCGTCTACGCGATGTTTCAGCTGACGTTTGCCATCATAACTCCGGCGTTGATCGCCGGCGCGTTTGCCGACCGCATGAAATTCTCCGCGATGCTCGTGTTTATGTCGGTGTGGTCCCTCGCCGTGTATTGCCCAATTGCTCACTGGGTTTGGGAGCCGTCCGGTTGGCTCGCCGTCAAAGGCGTTCTTGACTATGCCGGCGGTACGGTCGTGCATATCAACGCAGGCATTGCCGGTCTCGCGAGTGCCTTGGTGCTCGGTAAGCGCGTGGGATACGGCAAGGAAGCGATGCCGCCCCATAATTTGACCTTGACTCTGATCGGTGCATCGCTGCTCTGGGTAGGTTGGTTCGGCTTCAACGCAGGCTCCGCCGGCGCTGCTGACGGGCGCGCGGGCATGGCGATGGCAGCTACTCAGATCGCAACGGCTGCTGCGGCGCTGGCCTGGATGTTCGCGGAATGGATCGTCAAGGGTAAGCCAAGCGTTCTCGGCATCGCATCGGGTGCGGTAGCAGGTTTGGTCGCGATCACGCCGGCATCAGGCTACGTAGGCCCGACAGCCGCCGTGGTGATTGGCGCCGTCGCCGGGGTCGGTTGCTTCTTCGCCGCAACGTCGCTGAAGAGTGCTCTGGGCTATGACGATTCCCTCGACGCCTTCGGCGTGCACTGTATCGGCGGCATCATCGGTGCTTTATTGACCGGTGTTTTCGCCAGCAAGGAAATCAGCGGCGCAGACGGTTCCGTGATTACCCAACTGTGGGGCGTTGGAACCACGTTGATTTACGGCTTTGTCATGAGCTTCATCATTCTCAAAGTCATCGACATGACCATTGGCCTGCGCGTAACAGAAGAACAGGAACGCGAAGGTCTGGACATCTCTCTCCACGGGGAAAAAGTGGAGTAACCGCTCAGCAGCTTTCTATCCGGTGGCGCTTTGGCGCCACCGGACGGGAGCGGTTTGCCGATGAATTCGACATTTACAAATATTTGAAAAGCACGAGGGATTGAACATCGTGAACATGAATCTTAATCAGTTAATGGTCTCGGCAATTTTGCTGAGTTTCGCAGCGTGCGGTGTGACATCGGCAGAGGAGCCCGCGAAAGCGGCGGCGCCGACCGGCCCGGTATTATCGGATTTACTTACCGCCTCTGGACTTACCGCCACGGGGTACGTTGCCGCGTCTTACTATCATTCGAACGGCTACGGCACCGATCATCAATTCGACAACAAGCACGACACTTTTCAACTCGACCAGGCTGCATTGACCATCGCTTACCAGCCCAAAGAGGGCTTCGGCGCCCTAGTGAACATCGCCGCCGGCGAGGATATGAAAATCCTGAACGCAGCCGAGGGCAGCAGTCCCAATACCTTCGACGTGGTTCAGGGATTCGTGCAGTACATCGGGGGCCCTGTGACAGTCATCGCCGGAAAGTACGTCACCTTGGCGGGTGCGGAAGTAATTGCGCCCACGGGCAATTCGAATTTCTCCCGTTCCTTCCTATTCTACGCCGAGCCGTTGACGCATACGGGGATTCGCGCAACCTACGCGCTGGGCGAAACGCTGAGCATCGTGGCGGGCGTCAACAATGGATGGAACTATTCCTCCTTGACGACCTCAGGGTCGAAGACCGGAGAGGTGGGGCTTGCTTGGACTCCGATCAAAGCGTTCGCACTCGCGGCCCAGGCGTATGTCGGCAAAGATCCTACGTTCGACGCGCAGCGAACCTTGGTCGACGCAGTGGCCACGTACAACGCAAGTGACGCACTAACGTTCATTCTGACCTTTGACTGGGGCAAGCAGCAGCAGCAAAAGAGCGGTGATCCCGACCTTAACTGGAACGGAGCTGCCTTTTATACGAATTACGCGCTTAACGATCAATGGCGCGTGTCGGCACGGCTCGAGTATTTGGACGACAAGGAAGGCTTCGTGACCGGAACGGGGATTGCGCAGACGCTGAAGGAAGGCACCGTCACTTTCGGCTATGACCCAATCAAGAATTTCGAGCTGCGAGTTGAAGGCCGCTATGACAAATCCACTCAGCCGACATTCGTCAGGAGCATCAAACCGTTAAACCTGCTCGCAAACAGCCAAACGGGTTTTGCTTTACAAGGCATTTACAAATTTTGAGCGTGCCTATTCAACTCAACCCATTCGTTATTTTGCGAGGACGCATATGAGGCCGATTTGACCAACGAGAATGGCACACAGTTCGCCTATCTGCTTTATAGGGACACCAATGAGTCGGACATGTTCTTGATGCCGGATCCCTCAACGCGGTGATCGATCCATTCTACGCGGCGACGCATTACAGCAGCGGCCATGCGAGGTCGAATCTTTCAATAAGGGGTAGTCGACCAAAGCCGTCCGGCGGTGAAACAAAAAGACCCCGGCACATTGCCGGGGTCTTTTGCCAAGCGATGCCTCGCTCAATAGCCGGGGCAACACAGCCACATGCGATTGGTCTACTTGCTCTTGATCGGCGTGCTGGATGTCGCAACGACCTTCCACTGACCGCCCTTGCGCGACCACACATGCAGGCTGTAATGGGCCTGATAACCCTTGGTACTATGCGTCATGATCGCGGTGTCGGCGTCGAGAAGCGTCACTTTGAAGTCGGTCGGCTCGTACTGGGTGCCGGCGGGCGCGGCCGTCATGCCTGCCAAGTCGCCCTTCTTGTCCTTTACGCCAGACTCGTCGACTGAAACGAGCGTGTCCGCAAGCAACTTTCCTGCCGCAACGCTATCGCCTTTGATTCCCGCGGCACCCCACTGATTATCCAGCGCAATGAGATCGGCGGTCGTGTCCGCGCTGGCCGCCCCACCGAACAGAGCGAGAACAGTGAGCGTCAGCATGATGAATGAAGTTCGCTGCATTCGAATCCCCCTCAATAGTGTGCTGACGCATTGAGTGCGTGGCGGAAACGGCTACCGCGGGCATCGTCAGCAGATGTTAACGATAGATCTGAGACGACTGATCGTATTCCGCGCCGAAGAAAGGAGCAAGTCCCCGCGTATCGTCGCCGAGTTCTAAACCTGCCGCAAAGGACGCAGGCCGGTCGGGTCAGGGCTAACCGCGGAGAAAGTCAAGGAATTCATCCTATTGGAACGCAGGCTAACCGGGATCGGTCATTCGATAAACGGATGTTCGCGAACGGCGGCAACGGTCTCGGAGTGCAATGTCAGCCATTAGAGTCAATTTTCCCTAAATCTGGCAATGACTTTAAGGGCTTGGACAGCATCTAAGGTAAGCACATGTTATTTGTTGGTGACGCCATTGCCACCCGTTAAGGTTGTGCGCTCCACAGATGCAAGTCGCAGACTGCTTTGTCGCCCGGCCCCGCTTACTGCCTTCAAGGCCGAGAGCCGAGCGGCAAAATCGAGTAGCCTGCTCATTGTCGCGAGACGTAGAGCGCGCCCAAACAGTAACCAAGCCTGCCTTCTGAATGGCCTGATTGCAGTCTTCGAGCAAGTCGAATGCATGGATGGCGTTGCGCCCAGAGTAGCTCAGCCATTCCTCGTCGGAATTCTGGTCGGCAAACCACCGTGGCCATTTTCTGTTCGACCCATCAATTTCCAGAGTCCAACCGTCATGACTGCGCGTCCTTTTGAACTGGGGATTGTCCCAGTTCATGATCATGTGTCTGTTCTGCTCCGCACACTGTGGGCGGGTCAGAGTCAATATATCTCTTGCGGATGATGGAAATGGTAAGGATAGAAGGTATTAGAAAGCTGGACTGTCATACCAATTTCTGCGCCGACGGTCTCGCCGTCGATTTCCGTGACGCGTAAGTTTCCCCAGGGTCCCATCAACTCAGCGTAGAGATATCCACCGCGGAAGCGGTCACTTCCGGCCTGCGGACTTTCGGCGTACATCGGGATCCAACCTACGGAGGACCACAGCGTCGGCAGACGTTTTATGCTGACATCGCTCGACCAATGTGAGCTGGTGTTGGTAACGGTGGCAACCGCCACAAAGTTCTGGTTAAGTTCCATGCCCGCCGCACCAATTGAACCGCCTATTCTTTGATAGTAGTCAGTTAACAAGGGGCGGTTAATCCAGGCAGCAGTCGCTGAGAGCTGCTGCACTTGCGCGCTCGGTGTGAAGAGTGCGATCTGCGTATAGTTTTTTTGCGGGTCAAAACAACTTTTTGCTTTGTTGGGTTCAGCCAATATTGCTCTTAGATGTTTCGCAATCAATTTCACGTCGCGATATTCCAGGATGCAATGCGTCTGCGATTTTCCTGTTTCGTTGTAGGTTTGGACTGTAGCTTGCGCCGAGTTCTTGCACTGTCCGGTCGGGGTTTCCAGCGCCTTAAGATACTGGCCAAGATAAATCAGCGATTCCGCCCAGAACTGGTCTACCAGTTTGCGCTCTGTGGTAGCGAGCGGTACGCTCGGAACATCGTCTTGACAGCGAAATTCAGCTGCTTGGGCTTGCAGACAGGAGACTGATGACGCAGCAATCAAAATCACTGTTAGTCGGCACATCATTCTTTTCCCGTTATCACAGATAAACTGGCTACGCTTTGACCCTGATCGCATAAACGACCAGCAGCTTAAGGCCGGAGCGGATTGGGTACGGTACCGAGTCTATGAAAGCATCCCCAACTCTGGCGAGCCAACGTAATTAGCTCATCGAAATCACCACTCGCCCGCGGACCTGGCCCGCGAGTACCTTAGGCGCAGTATCGATGAGTCGATCGAGAGACACCGTCTGCGTCATTTCGCGCAGGTGGTCTCGATTGAGATCTTGCGCAAGTCGCGACCACGCTTGGCTTCTAAGGGGGATCGGGCACATCACGCTGTCGATCCCAAGCAGCGACACGTTTCGCAAAATAAAGGGAGCCACAGAGGCAGGCAGATCCATTCCTTGAGCCAAGCCACAGGCTGTGACGGTACCCCCCCGCTTCGTCTGTGCCAACACATTGGTTAGCGTATGGGAGCCTACGCAATCGACAGCAGCGGCCCATTTCTCCTTACCCAACGGCTTCCCTGGCAACGAAAGTTCGGCGCGATCGACAATTTCCGATGCGCCAAGGCGTTTCAAGTATTCGCTTTCGCTCGCTCGACCCGTGCTTGCGATCACGTGCCAGCCGAGGGTCGCGAGTAACGTAACCGCTACCGAACCGACGCCACCAGCTGCGCCGGTCACCAGCACAGATCCGTCCTTTGGCGTCGCGCCGTGTTTCTCTAAGGCCAAAATGCAGAGCATCGCAGTAAATCCAGCGGTGCCAACCGCCATGCACTGCGACGCACTCAATCCTTCTGGCAGTCGTACCGGCCACGCTTCGGGTACGCGGGCAAGTTCCGCAAATCCGCCGTAATGCGATTCGCCCATCCCCCAACCCGTGACGAGGACCGGATCACCGCGTTGCCACGCCGAGACGGTGCTGCTCTCAACAGTTCCGGCTAGATCGATTCCGGGAATCATGGGAAAACGCCGCAGAATGGGTGCCTTACCCGTCAAGGCCAGCGCGTCTTTATAATTAAGCGTCCAATGGCTCACCCGGATTGTGACCTCCCCGGGCATGAGTCCCTCAGGATCAAAGCTCGCCAGTCGCGCCGGCTGGTCCTTTTCCACAACAATCGCTTTCACTCGAGATTCTCCCGGTACCGCTATAGATGAAAAATAGTGCTGAGGCTGAAGAACTCGTTTGAGTTCCGAGAGCACCGACGGATCTTCAATGGTTGCTGGAACGACAGGCGTGCCGCCATCCGCCAACGCACGGATCGTTGCACGCAGAATCTTGCCCGATCGAGTTTTTGGCAATTTTTTAACAATTAGTACGTCGCGAAACGAAGCGACCGCCCCTATGCGCTCGTCATTTAGCGACAAACGTCGCAAGGACGGGGTGAAGTCAAAGACGATTAATCTGTCACTCGGGAAGGTGCGTCGAATCTTGAGACTGGCGGCACATGAATAGCGGGCCGAGCGAGGAATGACGTGGTTGGAGACGGCGCCAAAAATCAAGCTATTTCCGGTCGCCGATGCTCGCAGGCCGCATTCTCTCTCGGTAGAGGAGCAGGAAATTTTGTTTGGCGAACTTCCGAAGCACCTGCTGCGGATGGCGCGATACAAGGTAAATGCCGGCAACCGCGAGGAGGAAGTGTGCAGCCTTAAATGGGCGTGGGAACGAACAGTGCCTGAGTTAGAGACATCGGTTTTCGTGATACCGGGTGACAAAGTTTAAAACGCGGAGGACAGATTGGTGGTGTTGAACCGGGTTGCGAGATCGGCCGTGGAGGAAGCGCGAGGGATGCATACGGAGTACGTTTTCGTCCATCAGGAAAAAAATGGTCGGGTGATACCGATCAAGAAAATGTACGGCACCGCTTGGAAGAATGCAC
Source organism: Pseudomonadota bacterium (assembly GCA_030775645.1). Taxonomy (GTDB): domain Bacteria; phylum Pseudomonadota; class Gammaproteobacteria; order Steroidobacterales; family Steroidobacteraceae; genus Bog-1198. The sequence goes on from JALYIT010000065.1 coordinate 147,374, forward strand.
GGGAGCGAGCCGCCGATGCGTGGGAGAAATCTCAAGGGACTGCAGCACCAGAAGGATTCAGGCGCGTCAGAGTTCATGATCTGAAACACACCTTCGGCCGTCGATTGCGTGCGGCGGGTGTGTCGTTCGAGGATCGACAAGATCTCTTAGGGCACAAGAGTAGTCGGATCACGACGCACTACTCGGAAGCGGAGCGTGCGAACCTGATTGCTGCGGCGGAAAAGGCGTGTAATCAAAAGTCTCGCAAAACTCCCGCTATCTCCTGGTCCCAGGAGCAGTCGGAGTTCAAAAACGAGGCTAACTCGTTGATCTAGAATGGTAAAATTGGTAGCGGGGGCATGATTCGGAATTATAACCATCGTCACCACGAAATCTTCCTTGACACGAAATCTTCCTTGATCAGAGTCGCGGACGACATCGGCCATCTACTGTGAGGTAGTCGTTGCATTGACCGGTTCAATCTCCAGACCCGCTTTGCGCCAGCCTTCCGTCAGTTGTGCGACAAAGCCGGAATCCCACCATTTTTCGACATCGGCGCGCCCAGTGGCGGCGAAATCCGCTCGTACCCTGAGCAACTCGCGTACGGCCTTGCTTGCGGACGCCGTATCCCCTAGCTGCCCGTAAATCGCAGTCAGAAACATATGCATCGGCCAGTGGTCCGGCAAATTCACTCTCGATACGAAGCCGAGTGCACCGTGGAAGTCGCCCTCTCGGTAAGCATTGCAGACATCGACATACCAGTACCATCCCGGGTGATTGGGATTGAGCAGCTTGGCTCGTGCGGCGAGTTCAAGGCCACGCTCCGCATTGCCGCTGTAAACGAGCATCTCGCCTAGAAATGCGAGCGAATTGCCGTCCATGGGATTCAGCACGACTGCTCGCTCAACCGCATTGCGAAAGCTTTGTATTTCCTTGTGGAAAAAGAGAGCCTGCGCTAGAGCGTAAAAGCTGAGATGACTGGATGGCGCGGCTTCCACCGCCCGTTGAGCCGCCGCCAAACCGGACGCGAGCGCGTCCGTCCGAAGCTTGAACCCGTGCGCATAATCCTGGACACAGAGGAAAGAAAGCATCGCCCATGCGTCGCCATAGGACGGAGCCTTCCGCACGGCAGCCTCCAATCCCGCGCGAGCGGGGACGAGTTCCTCCGGTGACGGCCGTTGCGGGTAGCTGAAGCTGCGCAGCACCGCCTCATACGGAGTTAGCTCGTGCGGCGGTCGGCTGCGCACCAGCTCGCTCAGGCTTCGAGGCAGGACCCCATGCAAATCCGCAACAGTCGAAACGATGCGGGACGCCAATTCGTCCTGCAGCTCGAAGAGCGTTTCCGAACTGAAACGGCGCTCGTAACTCTCGGCCCAAAGGTGGGCGCCGGAGACGGTATCCACGAGCTGCATTGCCAACCGCACCCTGGTACCCGACTGGCGCAAGCTGCCTTCGATCGCATAGCGCGCGCCAACTTCCCTGCCGATCGTTCGCACATCAGCCGCGATGCCCGCAAAGCTCGACGTTGAGCTCCGCGCGATAACCCTCAGATATGAAAAGCGGCAGAGTCCTGTCACGATCTCCTCGGCGAGCGCTTCGGCTAAGGCCGCGAGATCCGAGTTTCCGCCAGCACATTTGAAGGGGAGTACGGCGACCCAAAAGCCCTCCTCTGCGCGGCCGCGATCGACGGCCGCAATCGGCACCGCCGCAGCGATGGCGGTTGGTTCATCCGCCGTACCGCACTCGAGCAGGCGCATAACGTGTTTGGCAAATTCGGTGGGCGCCATGCCGCCCGCCAACCGAGTCCATTGGCGCTCGCGAAACCGCTCAGGTACGCGAGCTGTGGTTTCCGGCGTATCGTCGATGACCACCGGCAGCAGGAACGAGTGGTCCTCCGCCATATCCAGCATGCGGTTCACTGCAAGATTCCATTCGCGTCGAAAATAGCCTTCGCTCCGCGCCTCGGTATTGGCGGAGATCAGCGGCATAAACAGCGCACATTCCTTGACCTGCTGGCGGATCGCCGCATCCCACGCATCTCCACCGCGCAGATCGCTCTTATCGAACCACACCTCATTTCCGGCGGCACGCAAAGAATCGCAGATTCGCTGCGCCGCCTCAGCATCTTGCGAGGCGTAGCTCAGGAAAATGGCTTTAGCGGGCTTATTCACCTAGAACGATAAGTAATCGAGTCGAGGTACTCGCTCAAACGCTTTCTCACGGCCGATTAGGGTGGCTTCATAAGATAACGCCGTCGCTGCGATCCACGCGTCATTTTCACCGAGTCGCCGCGAGAGCGAGCTCTGCAGCGCCGCCGTACGCCAGGCGATGGCACGCGAGAGAGTTACGACTCGAAACGGCGCCAGAAACTCGACGAGTGCGCGCGGATCGGCAAAGCCTTCTGCAAACTCGCCGAACGTTATTATGCTGATCGCCACTGTCTCGCGCCGATGTGCCGCCAACACGCCGCGCGCGGGACCTTCCTTTCGATGGGCAAGCTCATCCTCGAACTCGATCAGGAAGCTGGTATCAAGCAGCAGCATCGCGCGATCGGCGCCGCCGCGCCCCAGCGCCTCGGCCTTCGAAGGCCTTCATGGCATCGAGCAGATCGCCGGCGGTCAGTGCGGGTCGCTCCGACAGCACACGGCGGATGACGCGTGAGAAGGACTCTTTAGGATCCTTTCTCTCCCGCACCAAGAGCTCGTAAGCGTCGATTTCGATCGAGATGGTTTTGGTGGCCATACACAGATCATGCATGGACTGTGTAGTGAAGTCAAAGCCTGGGCCGGAGACAGCTGGTAGCAGGCGGCGCTACCAACTACATAAATAACGTCTTTGGGATCAAGGAGTTAGGTGTCCTACCGGGCACATAGGTAACACTTTTTCCGAGCACATGGGTAACACTTTCTGGCATTTGCGGGAGACGCGAAATGCCTTGGAAGGAGTTATCCAAGATGGACGATAGGATGCGTTTTGTGGTCCGGTTGTTGGAGGGAGAGAAGATGGCGGTGTTGTGCCGGGAGTTCGATATCTCGCGCAAGACTGGCTACAAAATCTTCAGTCGGTATCAGTATTCGGGGATCGAGGGACTGACTGATCGCAGCCGCAGGCCGTACCGGCACGCCAATCGGCTGCCATTTCAGATCGAGCAGTTGATCCTGCAGCTCAAGGAGAAGCACTCCAGCTGGGGTGCGCAGAAGATCCGTGACAAGATCAAGCTGTTGCACAGCTCGATCCAGCTTCCGGCAATCAGCACCGTGCATGCAGTCTTGTACCGCCATGGGCTTGTCAGGAACGGCGGCCGTCCGCGCTATAAGGCTCAGGGCACGCCGCTGTCACACGCGACCCAGCCGAACGATCTGTGGTGCGCCGATTACAAGGGCGAGTTCATGCTCGCCGATAAACGCTACTGCTACCCGCTGACCATCTCCGACGCGACGAGCCGCTATCTGCTGTGCTGCGAGGCCCTGGGCACGACCCAGGAGATGTACGCATTTACCGTGTTTGAAAGGGTTTTTAAAGACTTCGGGCTGCCGGCGGCGATCCGCACCGATAACGGCATCCCCTTTGCCAGCCGCTCCGCCTTCTTCGGCCTGAGTAAGCTCTCGGTGTGGTGGCTGCGGCTCGGGATTGCCATCGAGCGCATCAAACCCGGTAACCCGCAACAAAATGGCCGGCACGAACGCATGCATCTGACGTTGAAAAAAGAAGCCACCAAACCGGCAGCCAAAAATCTACTCCAGCAACAAGCCAAGTTCGATCACTTCATCGACTATTACAACCGGGAGCGGCCTCACCAAGCCTTGGAGGGGCGATGTCCCGCCCAACTGTATCGAACCTCGCCGCGCCTCTATGCCGGCTTATCCGACTTGGAGTACCCGTTTCACGATCGCACCATCACCGTCACCACCTGTGGGCGGATTTGCGTCGGACGGCGTAAAATCAACTTAAGCCAGGTTTTTGCCGGTCAGAACGTGGGTATCAAAGAGGTCGCCGACAAAATCTGGCTGGTCAGCTTTATGCATTACGACTTGGGGTTTTTTGATCACGAGGCAGGCCGCGTCGAGTGTGCCCCAAACCCGTTCGGGGCCAAAGTGTTACCCATGTCTCCGGAATAAAATGGGTACCATGTGCCCGGTTAGGACCCTGTAAATATTGGTGCCGCAAAGAGGATTCGAACCGCTGACCCACGCATTACGAATTACGGGGCCCCTATTAGGCGCCATACGATTCAGCAAGTTGCGATTGGGCGAGGCGATTGCAGACG